>NZ_JBFUHS010000053.1:0-23721 GCF_056402255.1 Pseudomonas sp. P4_B4 | reverse complement strand
ATGTTGAATGTGCCGGCCTCTTCGCGAGCAAGCCCGCTCCCACAGGGGTTGTGCGGTGTTCATGCCTTATGTGGCAGGACTTAGCCCTTGCGGAAGTGCGGAATCACCTTCTCGCCAATGTTCTTCAAGGTTTCCAGCTGCGCCCACTGCGGCACGGTGCCCATCTGGCAGATGAACAGGATTTCGTCGGCGCCGGCATCGATCAGGCGCTGCACGTAGCCGATGCAATCCTCGACGGTGCCGTAGGCGTGGTTCGGGTTCATCATGGCCATGGTCGGGTCGGAGAAGTCGACGCTGACTTCTTCCGAAGCGAAGCGCGACTTGATCACGCTCTGGCCGTTGCCATCGACGTAGGTGTCGTCTTTCCACTTCTCCGGGTCCGGACGCTCACCGCCGCCGTACCAGTAGCCCAGGGATTCCATGAAGTAGCGCTGGCCACGGATACCGATACGGCGCGCTTCTGCGTTGTCGTCCAGCACGATGGCCGGGCACAGCGCGGCGATGTGGCGGTTAGGACGGAAGCCCACCTGCTTCTTCTCATCGCGGTTGTCGTAGGCCGTGTGATACACCTCGACCTTCTTGGCGATTTCTTCCGGACCACCGAAACCCAGCACCAGTGCGCCCATGCCGCGACCGCCGGCATTTTTCAGCGACTCGGTGTTGGTGCATGCCAGGTACATCGGCGGGTGCGGATCCTGGTACGGCTTTGGATGGATCGGGCGCTTGGGGATCTGCACGAAGTCGCCGTTGTGCTCGATCTCGTCCTGCACGAACATTTTCGGGATCAGGTACATCATCTCGTCGATCTGCGGCTGCAAGGTCGCCAGGTCGTAGCCGAAAGTGCCGGCTTCCTGCTGGGTGCCGCCCTTGCCCACACCAAAGTGCACACGGCCCTTGGACAGCAGGTCGAGGGTGGCGATGCGCTCGGCGACCTTCACCGGGTGGTTCATCGCCGGCGGCAGGCAGACCACGCCGTGACCGATGCCGATGCGCTCGGTCTTGCCGGCGACGAACGCCAGCATGGTTTCCGGGGCTGACATGTGCGAGTAGTTGCTCAGCGCGGTGTGCTCCACGCACCAGAAGGTGTCGAAGCCAAGCTTGTCGGCCAGCACAGCCTGTTCGACGGTGTCTTCAAAAATCTTGCGGTCGCCTTCACGGCTGGAATCCACCGTCTGTGCTTCGTAAATCAGGGAAAATTTCATGGTTGATCCTTGTGCTTATTTGGATGCGCAGTCGGCGCCAGAGACCTGTGCCTTGCGCCCATGCTCGGGTATTGGCAGGGCGCTCGAATCACGCAAACGGACTAGCCGGTTTGCAGGGAAGCGTCAGAGGAAAAAGTCGTTGCTGTCCTGGCCCATGCTCACGCCGCCGAGGTTCCAGGCGTACTTGGCCGGGCTGTTGGCGACGTGGGCGCGACCAGTGTGAATGTCGCGGAACGCACGGTTGATCGGGTGGCTGCGGAAGATCGTCGAAGCACCGCTGTTGAACATCAGCTCGCCAACGGCCTTGGCGCACTTGTCGGCCACCAGCGCCGAGTCGTAACGCATCTTCACCCGCTCGGGCATGCTCAACGGCTCCCCCTTCTGCGCGCGCTCCAGCATCAGGGCGAAGTTGCGATGCAGCACGGTCTTGCACTCGTCGACGCAGACCATGGCATTGGCCAGCGCCGATTGCGCAGCCGGGTCCTGAACCATTTTGCGACCGTCATTGACCCCGACCCGGGCCCGATTGTGCTCGACGAACTGATCCACCGCGCCTTGCAGGGCACCGATAGCGGACGACGAAACCGCACGCACGAAAATCTGCCCGAACGGCAGGCGGAACAACGGTGCAGTGTTCACCTCGTTGCCCGGACTGTTCTGCATGAAACCGTCGAATGCGCGATGGGTGCGGTACTCGGGAACGAAGGCGTTTTCCACCAGAATGTCGTGGGAACCGGTGGCTTCCAGGCCCATGACGTTCCAGTTGTCGAGAATCAGGTAGTCGCTGCGCGGCACCAGGAACGTCCGATAATCCGGCGCCCCGCCCGCCTCCGCCGGCGGCACCAGCGCACCGAGGAACGCCCAGTCGCAATGCTTGCTGCCGGAAGAAAAACCCCAGCGACCGCTCAACTTGAAGCCACCGTCGACCCGCTCGACCTTGCCCACCGGCATATAGGAAGACGAGATCAGCACGCTGGAATCGCTGCCCCAGACATCCTGCGCGGCGCGGTCGTCGAACAGCGCCAGTTGCCAGTTGTGGATCGCCACCACCCCCAGCACCCAGGCCGAGGACATGCAGCCTTCGGCAAGGGTCATCTGCACGTCGAAGAAATCCTTGGGCTCCAGTTCATAGCCCTCCCAACGGGACGGTTGCAGGATGCGAAAGAACCCGGCGTCCTGGAAATCCTTCAGGGTTTCTTCAGGCAACTGGCCTGCTTGCGCGGCATTCAGGGCGCGTTCACGCAGGATCGGCACCAACTCGCGGGCACGTTGGCTCAGACGCTGGCGAATCAGGTCTTGGTTGAGCATTTTTATTGTTCTCCTTTGTTCACCCCGTCCGCCGGGGCGCGCGTGCAACGGGGCGGGTGTAGCGCCCCTACACTGGCATTCAAACAATGCGCAACAGAGTGGACATCCCTCAAACGGACCATGTGGGATTGGGGAACAGGTATCAGGGGGTGTATCAGAAAGGGATGTGTTGGTTGGCAGGCCGCCATCGCGAGCAGGCTCGCTGCCACATTGGGTCCCCGGTTTTACTCGGGACTTGTGGCCGCTGAAGATCCCTGTGGGAGCGAGCTTGCTCGCGATGGCTTTGTGTCAGGCGATGATAATTTTGTGGGTGTACATATCCGTTGCTGCGGTAACGGCCTCTGGCGGTTCCGCTCTTACAGCGGGTCACTTGGAAAAGCCCCAAGTAACCAAGGGCTCTTGCCCCTGACGTTCGGTGCCTCGCTTAGGCTCGGCCTCACGAGGGGGCGTACACCGCAACAGCGTCCGAGGCGGCCTACCGGCCGGCCTGTTTGCCGGGTTCGTTCGTCTGTGATGTACCTGGTCGACTGGCAGGCCGCTATCGCGAGCAAGCTCGCTCCCACAGTTGATCCGGGTTTGCCTGCAAGAGATTGGTCGGCTGGCAGGCCGCCTTCGCGGGCAAGTCGGATCGCCGCACCGCCGCTCCCACAGGTGCTGAGTACATCTGCAAGAATTTGGCCGGCGGTCAGGCCGCCATCGCGAGCAAGCTCGCTCCCACAGAAGAGCAAAAGCAGGCCGGCATACACCCACGCTCTTCACCACTCATCAGGCCGAGCGTTAGCTCGCCTGCAGCTTTTGATCTTGATCCACCCGCCCCCTCGGAAGGCTGAGTGGAGGCGTTCATCCAGGGGGTAGGCGCGCAGCGCCGTTCGGCGCAGCCGAACACATCGAGAGGAGGTCGAGCGAAGCCGACCGGAGGCGATGCCCCCGGATGAATGCCGGAGCGAAGGAACCCCGAGCCTTGGCGAGGGGCCGTACGTAAGGGGCGAGACCTTTTGGTTCCTTTTGGGGCGTTTGCCAAAAGGGACTCGCCGTAAGGGCGAAACCATAAGCCGCCGTTACCAAAAAAACGGATATGTACACAACACAACAACAGCCTGGTCGGCCCAGAGGCCGCCAATGCCTAGTCCCCTCGGACGATGTGACGACTGGACGTCAGAGCAAGAATCCATCGCACTCCCCAACCAACAAAAAGGCCCAGTGCGATGAACGACGTCAATCTCAAAGCCGACATGCTCCAGGCCATGCGCCGCCTGGCCAAGTCAGTCACCATTATCAGCACCAGCAACGGCTCCGAACGCTTCGCCATGGCCGCCACCGCGGTCGACTCCCTGAGCACCGAACCACCATCGCTGCTGATCTGCGTCAACAAGACCGCCTCGCCCCACGCCGCACTGGCGACCGGCGCCGACTTCTGCGTCAACATCCTCGGCGTCGAACAACAAGACCTGGCCAACCTGTGCAGCGGCGCGATCAAGGGCGAAGCGCGCTTCGACCGTGGCAACTGGCTGACCAGCCCCGGCGGCATTCCTTACCTGGGTGACGCACAGTCGGCGATCCTCTGCCGCCAGGACGGCCACTTCAGCTACGGCACCCACACCGTGTTCATCGGGCGCATCCTGCAGATCCACACCACTGACGCCATCACCCCGCTGGTCTACCTCGACGGCAGCTACACCACCACCGCCAAACCCACTCCTTCCTTCGCTGTAGCCGGCTGAGGCCTGGACATGGACGGCCTGAACGGGTTGACGGCGCTGCGAGTGAACAGCGCCGACCAGTTGCCATGGGATGACCGCTGCGATTTGCTGATCGTCGGGTTTGGCGGTGCCGGCGCCTGTGCCGCCATCGAAGCCAGCACTCGCGGCCTGTCAGTACTCGCACTGGATCGCTTCGAAGGCGGCGGCGCCACGGCGCTCAGTGGTGGCGTGGTATATGCCGGCGGCGGTACGCCGTATCAGCGTCAGGCTGGCTATGAAGATACCAGCGAAGCCATGTTCAATTACCTGCGTCATGAAGTCGGCGAGGCCGTCAGTCGTGAAACCCTAAAGGATTTCTGCGAAGGCAGCCGCGAGCAACTGGCCTGGCTGGAGCGACAAGGCGCCGCGTTCGAAGCCAGCGTGCCGCCGCATAAAACCTCGTACCCGAGCGACCAGTACTACCTCTATTACTCCGGCAACGAAGCCGTGCCGGCCTATGCCGCCAGTGCCAAGCCGGCGCCCCGTGGTCACCGCACCAAAGGTCCGGGCATGTCCGGCGCCAGCCTGTTCGCCCCGCTCAAGGCCAGTGCCTTGCGTCACGGCGCACGCCTGCGCAGCCAGTGCGAAGTGCGGCGACTGGTGCTCGACCTCGACGACAAGGTCATCGGTGTCGAAGCCTGGCAATTGCCGTCGGGTAGCCGCGCCGCCAAACAACATGCGCGTCTGTCGCGCTGGGCCGCCGCCATTCATATGTACGCCCCGGCGCTGGCCGACCGCTTGCGCGCCCGTCAGCGTCGCATCGAACAGACCAGCGCCATTCGGCAATTGATTCGCGCCGAACAGGCGGTGTTGCTGAGCAGCGGCGGTTTTATCTTCAATCGCGATCTGGTGCGCCAACACGCGCCGCAGTATCTGGCCGGCTTGCCATTGGGCGCCACCGGTTGCAACGGCAGCGGCATCGCCCTGGGCCAGAGCGCCGGCGGCAGCGTGGCGCGGATGGACAAGGTCAGCGCCTGGCGTTTCATCAATCCGCCATTGGCCTGGGCTCGCGGGCTGATCGTCAATGCCCGCGGACAGCGTTACGCCAACGAAGAAATCTACGGCGCGACCCTCGGCCACGCCATGGTCGAAGAACAGGGTGGTCGCGCCATTCTGATTCTCAATCGGGCTCTGGTTCGAGAAGCACTCAGTCAGGTCGGCCCCGGCAAAGTCTGGAATTTCCAGCGCCTGCCGGTGCTGCTCAATCTGCTGTTCAACGCCAAGCGCAGCAACAACCTGGCCGGACTGGCCAAACGTTGCAACCTGCCGCCCGAACTGCTGCGCCAGAGTGTCGAACGCTATTCCCGCGCGGCACGGGGTGAGGTCGCCGACGAGTTCGGCAAATCCGCCGCGATGCTCGCCAACCTCGAACAAGGCCCGTGGTACGCCCTCGACCTGTCCTTTGACTGCAAGCTGTTCCCCTGCCCGGTCATCACTTTGGGCGGGCTGAAAGTCTGCGAGGACAGCGGTCGGGTGCTGGACCACGCCGGCCAGCCGATCCATGGCCTGTACAGCGCCGGCCGCAATGCGGTCGGGGTCGCCTCCAACCTGTATGTCTCCGGCCTGTCCCTGGCCGACTGCATTTATTCCGGTCGCCGGGCTGCCGCCCACGTGGCCGACCAATTCGCACTTCAAACCGCACGATCAGGAGAACAACAATGCAACGTGTAGAAGGCAAAGTCTGCATCATCACCGGCGCCGCCAGCGGCATCGGTCGCGAAGACGCCCTGCTGCTGGCCCGTGAAGGCGCCAAAGTGGTACTGACCGACCTCAATGAAGAGGCCGGTCGCCAGGTGGCTACAGAAATCGGCGCCAACGCGCTGTTCATCCGCCACGACATCGCCAGCGAAAGCGATTGGCAGAA
This sequence comes from Pseudomonas sp. P4_B4, assembly GCF_056402255.1. Classification (NCBI taxonomy): domain Bacteria; kingdom Pseudomonadati; phylum Pseudomonadota; class Gammaproteobacteria; order Pseudomonadales; family Pseudomonadaceae; genus Pseudomonas; species Pseudomonas sp. P4_B4. The sequence continues at coordinate 17,608 of NZ_JBFUHS010000053.1, read as the reverse complement.
CGTGGTGAAAACCACCGTCGAACACTTCGGCCGCCTCGACGTGCTGGTCAACAACGCCGCGATCCTGGCGCTGGGCAGCATCGAAGACACCACCCTGGAGCTGTGGCAGAGGGTGCAGAAGATCAACGGCGACGGCTACTTCCTCGGCTGCAAGTACGCGATCCAGGCCATGAAGGAAACCGGCGGCGGCTCGATCATCAACATGTCGTCGGTGGCGGCGTTGGGCGCGATGCCGATGTTCTGCGCTTACTCGGCGTCCAAAGGCGCGGTGGCGGCGATGACCCGTTCCATTGCCCTGCACTGCAAGCAGCAGGGCTACCGCATTCGCTGCAACAGCGTGCACCCGGATGGCGTGAACACGCCGATGACCCAGGCCCTGGCTGGTGGTCAGCCAATCCCGCAGGAAGCGCTGGACCAGGACCCGATGAACCGCATGGCCGCGCCACGGGACATTGCCAACGTGGTGCTGTTCCTCGCCGCCGACGAGTCGCGGTTCGTCAACGGTGCAGAGATCCGCGTCGACAACGCCCAACTGATCAGCGGGCTCTGAGGCCGAGGTGAACATGGGCACGCAACAACAGAACCTGACCCCGGCCGAACACACGACGGCAAGCGTCTCATTGCAAGTGTGCGCGGTGATCGACGAGACCCTGGATGCGCGCTCGCTGGTGCTGGACGTACCGCCAACCCTGCGTGAGCGCTTTCGCTACAAACCGGGCCAGTTCCTGAGTTTTCGCGTGCCCTTGGCCGGCAAACTGTTGACCCGCTGCTATTCCATGGCCAGCTCGCCCCTCGCGGACGCGCTACCCAAGGTCACGGTGAAACGGGTCGACGGTGGCCGGGTGTCGAACTGGATGAACGAAGTGCAGGTCGGCGACTGGCTGGAAGTGCTGCCACCGGCCGGGCATTTCTGCCTGGACCCGCAGCCGTCGGCGGACACCGAAAAGCCCCTGGTCCTGTTCGGGGGCGGTTCGGGCATCACCCCGGTGTTTTCCATTCTCAAATCGGTGCTGCACAGCAGTCGGCGGCCGATCAAGTTGATCTACGCCAACCGCGATGAAGCGTCGGTGATTTTCAAGGACGAGCTGTGCCAGTTGATCAAGGCGCATCCTGATCAACTGCACGTGGTGCACGTCCTCGATTCGGTGCAGGGCTTCCTGACGGACCATCAGGTCCGTCATCTGCTGCGCGGATCGGCCGGTGGCGACTACTTCATCTGCGGGCCGGGACCGTTCATGGACACCGTGGAGCGCACGCTGCTGGCACTGGGCGAAGCGGCCGAGCGGATCCATGTCGAGCGTTTCGTCTCGCCACCGGACCCTGACGAGCTGCTGGCCGAGGAAGCCGTGGCGCGCGCTGCGGCCATGGACTCGCAGTGTGACGCGCTGATCGTCGAACTCGATGGTCAGCAACACGAAATTGCCTGCCAGCCCGGCGATACCTTGCTGCAAAGTTGCAAAGCCGCTGGCCTCGACGTGCCGTCGTCCTGTGAAGAAGGTTTCTGCGGGGCCTGCATGTGTGTGGTCAAGGAAGGCGAGGTTCAGTTGGCGCGCAACGATGTGCTGACGCCCAAGGAACTGGCCGGCGGCTGGACCCTGGCCTGCCAGAGCCGACCGACCGGGGCGAAAGTACGCCTGAAATTCCCGGATTGAGGTTACGCTCCTACGGGGGAATGCGGTCAATTGTGGGAGCGGGCTTGCTCGCGAAGGCGGTGTGTCAACTGCCGCCCCCTTCGCGAGCAAGCCCGCTCCCACAGTTGAAATGTGCACGACGGGGGATCAGTTGCTTAGTCTCATTGGACGATCACCCAGGCCCGGTCTGCGGTTAGACTCGGCCACAGCATTAGCCCACAACAATAAAAGAGGTGCAGTTATGGCTCGTTTGCAGAATAAGGTCGCGGTGGTCACCGGCGGCGCTTCGGGAATCGGTCTGGCCTGCGTGCGCCGTTTCGCCGCCGAAGGCGCGCAAGTGGTCGGGCTGGACATCGGCAGCGCACCGGCAGACTTTCCCGGCCTGTTCATGACCCTGGACGTGCGCGACGAAGCGCAGGTGCAGCAGGTCATGCAAGAAGTCATCAGCCGCTTCGGGCGCATCGACGTACTGGTCAACGCCGCCGGCGTCGCCGACCAGGGCAGCGTGACCCAGACCACCACCGCTAACTGGCAACGGGTGATGGACATCAACCTGACCGGCAGCATGCTCACCAGCAAGTACGCGCTGGAATCGATGGTGTCGCAACGCGGCGGCTCGATCATCAACGTCGGTTCGATCTTCGGCCTGCAAGGCTGCGACGGCAACGTGGCCTACAACGTGTCCAAAGGCGGCATCAACCAGCTGACCCGCTCGATGGCCATCGACTACGGCTACGCCAACGTTCGCGTCAACGGCCTGTGCCCGGGCCTGATCGAAACGCCGATGACCAGCATGGTCCGTGACAATGACGCGTTCCACGCCTTCTTCGCCTCGCAGCACATGCTCAGCCGCTCCGGGCAACCGGAAGAAGTGGCCAACGTCGCGCTGTTCCTGGCCTCGGACGAAGCGTCCTTTGTCAGCGGCCAGATGATTGCCGTGGACGGTGGTTTCTCCGCCGGTCGCCGTTTCGCCCCGCCCGCGCAGTAATTCGCAATCCGGCCGGGCGCCCTGCCCGGCCTACTCCCTTTTTCGTACTTGTCTTCTAACCGGGGAGGCCCCATGCCGCCTGTCGCCACCGCACTGACCATTGCTCAACTGTTCGCCAACGCTGCCCAGGCCTACGGCGACCGCCCGGCCATCGAGGACGCGGGCCACGTCATCAGCTACCGACAACTGGACCAACTTCGCCGCCAGGCTGCCCGCGCGCTACTGGCCCTCGACGTACAGGTCGGGGACCGCGTGGCGATCTGGGCGCCCAACGTGTGGGAATGGATCGTCGCCGCCGGTGCCCTGCAAAGTGTCGGTGCCGCCCTGGTGCCACTCAACACCCGAATGAAGGGTAGCGAGGCCGGCTACATCCTGCGCGAAAGCGGCACCTGCGTGCTGTTTGCCATCGGCGAATTCCTCGGCGCGGACTACCCCGGCATGCTGGCGTCGGAAGACCTGCCTGAGCTGCGCCACATCGTCAGCGTGCGCGGCGCCAATTCGGGAACCCTGGCTTGGGAACGGTTTATGGACCTGGCAGCCGACGTGCCGCACCTGGCCTTGCGCACCCGCGAACAAAGCGTTGGCCCGCAGGCCTTGTCCGACGTGCTGTTTACTTCGGGCACCACCGGCAAACCCAAAGGTGTGATGACCAGCCACGGCCAAAACCTACGCATCGTGCGCGACTGGAGCGATATCGTCGGTTTGCGCGAAAGCGATCGTTACCTGATCGTCAATCCGTTCTTCCACTCCTTCGGCTACAAGGCCGGTTGGCTGGCCGCATTGATGCGTGGCTGCACCCTCCTGCCGCAGCAAGTGTTCGACGTGCAGACCGTGCTCGAATGCGTGCAGCGCTTACGCATCACCGTGCTACCCGGGCCACCCACGTTGTATCAGTCACTGCTGGCCCATCCGCAACGCAACGAATTCGACCTGAGTTCCCTGCGTGTGGCGGTGACCGGGGCGGCGGCGATCCCGGTGGAGATGATCCACCGCATGCGCGACGAACTGGGCTTCGCCACCATCGTCACCGCGTATGGCCTGACGGAAGTCTGCGGTTTCGCCACGATCTGCCGCGCTGGCGACTCCGCGGAACTGGTCGCCAACACCAGCGGCCGGGCGATGCCGGGGGTAGAAGTACGCTGTGTCGGCAACAGCGGTCACAGCCAACCGGCGAACATTCCCGGTGAAGTGCAAATTCGCGGCTACAACCTGATGCAGGGTTATCTCAACAACCCCGAAGCCAGCCAGGAAATTCTCGACGCCGACGGCTGGCTGCACACCGGCGACATCGGCATGCTCGACGAACAGGGTTACCTGCGCATCACCGATCGTCTCAAGGACATGTTCATCACCGGCGGCTTCAATGTGTACCCGGCGGAGATCGAACAGTGCTTGCTGACCTATCCGGGTGTGGCCCAGGCGGCGGTGATCGGTATTCCTGACGAGCGCCTGGGTGAAGTGGCGATGGCGTTCCTGCTGCCCGCGCCGGGTATCGAGATCGAGCAGGCGCGGTTCCTCGCCTGGTGCCGTGAACAGATGGCCAATTACAAGGTTCCGCGCCGGGTGCAGGTGCTGCAGAAGATGCCGATCAATGCGGCGGGGAAAGTGACCAAGAATGTGCTGCGCGAGTGGGCATTGCAGCCAGTCGGTTAAACCACAACCCATGTGGGAGCGAGCCTGCTCGCGAAAGCGGTGTGTCAGTCAACATCAATGTTGGATGTGCCGACGTCTTCGCGAGCAGGCTCGCTCCCACAGTGTTCGAGGGTGTACACAGATTTCGTGTCCGACACTGATCAACTGTGGGAGCGGGCTTGCCCGCGAAGGGGCCATCAGCCTCAACATCAATGTTGACTGACACACCGCTTTCGCGAGCAAGCCCGCGCCCACAGGTATCGTGATTGTCTTACATAAACTGAGTCAGACCACCCGCGCCGGATGCTGCTGGCGCGGGTCGCCGAGCATGGCGCGATGGGACGGCGGCTGGCGGCCTCCGGCTTCGCTGATGCCGTAGCCAGGGGCGATTTCGGCGGTGATCAGGGTCTGCCCGGATAACGCCATCAGCTGCGGATCATTGAGCAAGGCATGGATCACCCGCCCGTTGAATTGCGGGGTTTCGGCGTGGGCCAGAAACGCCTGGTACTGCTCGCCATGCTGCTCGCCGGCAATCCTGGTGCGTTCGGTCAGTTGCGGGCCGAGCCACAGCGACAACGCCGCCACGCCCTGCCCTTCGAAATCGATCGCCATGTCCGCCGCCAGTTTGTCGACTCCAGCCTTTTGCGCGCCGTACGCCGGGCCATGCATGTAGCACCCGGCACCGAACGACGAGGTAAAGCAAATCAGCCCTTGGGCACTGCGCAGCAACAGCGGCGCGGCGTAGAAGCTTGCGATGTAGGCCGAGCGCAGGCCGACGTCGAGAATGCGCACCAGCTCCAGCGGTTTGGCCCAGAACGGCCCTGGTTCGATCAACCGGTCATGGATGAACGCGGCGTTGTTCACCAGCAAATCCAGATGTCCGCACTCTTCTTCTACGCGGGCAAACAGTGCCTGAACCTGCGCGTCATCGGCGTGATCACAGACCACCGCGATACCGCGCCCACCGGCTGCTGTGATTGCGGCGGCGGTGTCCTCCAGCGAGCCATGCAAGGCATGCCCGTACAAATTAGACCCGCCCTGCGTCGGGGCGCGGCCAGTGACATACACGGTCATGCCGGCCGCTCCAAGGGCCAAGGCGATGCCCTGGCCCACACCGCGACTGGCGCCGGTAACGACAGCGATCTGTTGATGTGGGTGATTCATTCGACACTCCCGAACAAGGTTTTCGCCGAAGCGGTTTCGCTCTGGCGCTTGATGTGATTGGCCGCCAGGTAACCGAAGGTCATGGCCGGGCCGATGGTCGAACCGGCACCCGGATAGGTGCGGCCCATCATCGAGGCGGCGCTGTTGCCGATGGCGTACAGGCCGTTGATCGGTTCGCCGTCTTCGTGCAACACGCGGGCGTGCACGTCGGTCAGCAGGCCACCCTTGGTGCCGATGTCGCCGGCGTCGATGCGCACGGCGTAGAACGGCCCCTTGAGCAACGGCGCCAGGCACGGATTGGGTTGCACGTTGGGGTCGCCGTAGTAGCGGTCGAACAGCGATTCGCCCTTGTGGAAATCCTCGTCGACGCCCTGCACGGCCATGCCGTTGAAACGCTGCACGGTGCGCACCAACCCGCCCGCGTCGACGCCGATTTTCGTCGCCAGTTCTTCCAGGCTCGACGCCTTGTGGAAGTAGTCGCGCAGGTGCTCGGGCAATTGCCAGTCGCGCTGGGCATAACCCGGCAGCAAGGCGCCGCACGGGTATTTGCGGCGGAACTCGGCGTCGAACACCATCCAGCACGGCACGCTCGCGGCGCCTTCGCGGTTGTTGGCGTACATTGCGTAAACGATATCGGTGTAGGGCGCAGCTTCGTTGACGAAACGCTCCCCCGCCGCGTTGACCATCACGCACCCCGGCAATGTGCGTTCAACGAACAGCGCACGCTGTTTTTCTTCGCCCTTGACGTAAGTGGTCGGCGCCCACCAGCTGTGTTCCATCAACGCGGTCCGCGCACCGATGGCCTGACCGGCGCGAATGCCGTCGCCGGTATTGTTCGGCGGTGTGGCACTCCAGTTCGCCCGGGACGGCTGCGGCAGGTACTGCTCGCGCATCGCCTGGTTACGCTCGAAACCACCGGCGGCAATGATCACCCCGTAGCGCGCCTTGACGTTAAGCAACTGACCGTTGCGATTGACCCGCGCCCCGCCGACCCGCTCGCCGACCAGCAGCAGCTCTTCCAGCGCACAGTTGAGCCACAGCGACTTGCCGCGATCCTGCAACGAACAGCGCAAGGCACCGATCAAGGCATTGCCCAGGGTCAGGAAACGGTCGCGGCGGGACAAGCGCCGCCCTTCACGATCACGCCAGTAGCGCCACATCACCCGCAGGGTCAGGCGCAACCAGCCGGGGCCGCGGCACAACAACACTTGCGCCTCTTTCATGGTCATCGCCATGCGCCCCATCATCAGGGTGCCGGGAGACGGCGCGCGCATGCGCAAGAACTCTTCACCGAGTTCGGCGGCATCGAACGGTTGCGGATCCATCGAGCGATAGCCCGGTTTTCCGCCCTCGACTTCCGGGTAGTAATCGGCGTAGCGCGGTTGCGCCTCGAAGCGCACGCGGGTGTGTTTTTCCAGGTACTCGACCATCTCCCGGCCGTGCTCGACATAGGCTTCGATGCGCCCGTCGTCGATCTCGCCGTGGGTCACCGCGCGGATGTAGGCAATCGCTTCGGCCGCCGAATCACTGCCGCCTATCGCATTGATCCGGTGGTTATTGGGGATCCAGATTCCGCCGCCGGACACCGCCGAGGTGCCGCCGTACTCGCCGCTCTTTTCGATCAGCAGCGCATTCAGGCCCAGGTCGTGGGCGCGCAGCGCAGCGGTCATGCCCCCGGCTCCCGAGCCAATCACCAACACATCACAGCACTCGTCCCATTTGATCCCGGCAGCGTTCATGCGATCACCCTTGTTCAGCGCCCATCAGGCAGAAACCGCCACCGCCGGATCTTCGCCCGGTGCAGTCGGTCTCGGGATTGTTCGCCGCCCGCGCCGGGTGTTCATCGTCCGATAAGACTAAGGCCAGGCCTGCGGCCGCCCCGTACAAATCGCTTAGTCCGCTTGGACGATGTTGCGCGCAAGTCGTGACTCCATAGTCGCCCACAGCACCAATCACCCCCCTGAATTGCAGGTCGGGCAGGTCTGACCTGGGCCATGAGGACGACATGATAAAAACAATAATCGCCCCACCAACACAGCACCCTCGCACACAGCTTGTTCTATTGATGCTGGCTGGCGGACTTAGCGCTCACGTTAACGCCATGAGCTTTCAGCCAAGCGAAGACTTGAGCATCGACTGGGACACCACACTGACGTACAGCCTCGCCTGGCGGACCGAGTCTCGCGATCACAAATTGACCGCCAACGCTAACGGCAACGACGGCGACAACGCGTTCGACAAAGGCAGCCTGATCAACAACCGCAGCGGCTTTCTCACCGAAGCCAACATCAAGTGGCAGGACGACTACGGCGTGTTTGTCCGGGCGACGGGCTTCTACGACAACGTCTACGATCAGGACAACGACAACACCACCGGTACCTCGAACTGCTTCGCCGGCGGCCATTGCAGCAAGCCCGACCGCTTCTCCCAGGACACCATCGACCAGCACCGCAATGAACTGCGCATGCTCGATTACTACGCCTATGGCACCTGGGACCTGAGCGGCCACGCCTTCAACGCGCGCCTGGGTAACCAGGTGGTGAGCTGGGGTGAGAGCCTGTTCTATCCGGGCATTTCCGCGGCCCAGAGCCCGGTGGACGCGACCAAGGCGACCACCCCCGGCGTCGAGGTCAAGGAAATCCTGCTGCCGGTCGGCCAGCTGTTCACCCAGTTCGCCCTGACCGAAAGCCTGGGTATCCAGGCCTACTACCAATACAAGTGGGAAAAGACCGAGCTGTTCGGCGTGGGCAGCTACTTCTCCACAACCGACTTCATCGACGAGGGCGGCTTCAACGACGCCTCCGGTTTTGTCACCCGTCTGAAGGATGACAAACCGAGCGACAGCGGCCAGTACGGTGTGGCTTTCACCTACGCCGCCGAGTCGCTGAACAACACCGAGTTCGGCCTCTTCTACTCGCGCTATCACGACAAGACGCCGTCGCTGGATTTCGCGACGAACCTTGGCCGCTACCAGGTGCGCTACTTCGACAACATCGACCTGTTCGGCGCGAGCTTCGCCACCGTGCTGGGCGACGTCAGCTGGGCCGGTGAAGTCAGCTACCGCGACGGCACGCCGGTGATGGTCGACAACGGTTTCTCCAGCCCCGTGCGTGGCAAGACCGTGCAAGCGCAAACGTCGATGATCTACGTGCTCGGCCCGACCGCCTTCGCCGACAACACCAGCCTGACCGGCGAGTTGGTCTACAACACCGTGGTCAGCAACGACAGGTCGCAGCCGGTAACCCTGGCGCCGGGCTTCGCGCTGCCGGGAACCGACAGCCTGGTCTATGACCGCGATGCCTGGGGCTACACGGTGCAGGCGAACTTTGACTACAACGACGTGTTCAGCGGATGGGACATGTCGGTTCCCGTCACCTTCAGCGCCGCCGCCCACGGCGACAGCTCGATGGTCGGCTCGATCAACGCCGGCCAGAACGATAACCGCGCCAGCATCGGCAGTTCGTGGCGCTACCTGGGCAACTTCACCGTCGAGGCCCGCTACAACGCCTACCTCGGCAATGCCAACAACAGCCCGTTGGCCGACCGCGACAACGTCGCGCTCAACTTCAAGTACCGGTTCTGATTCCCCTGTCGGAGGAGCACAGCATGTCCAGATTCACCCAAACCTTATTGAGCACGGCGCTGACCGTCGGCCTGCTCGGCAGTGGCCTGGCTTATGCCAAGGTCAGCCCCGAAGAAGCCGCCCGCCTGGGCCAGGACCTGACCCCGATGGGCGCCGAAAAGGCCGGCAATGCCGACGGCAGCATTCCGTCCTGGTCCGGCAAATGGCTCGGCCTGCCGCCAGGCCTCAAGTTTGACGGCCCCGGTACGCCATACCCGGACCCCTATGCAGCGGAAAAACCGTTGTTCGTGATCGACTCGAAGAACATGGACAAGTACGCCGCCAACCTCACCGAAGGCCAGAAAGCGTTGCTCAAACGCTACCCTGACACCTTCAAGATCCCGGTGTACCCGAGCCACCGCGACTTCCGCGTTGACCCGAAACTGGTCGAGGCGGTCAATCACAACGCAGTCAACGCCGAGCTGGCCAACGACAACAACGACACGAAAAACGCCTGGGCCGGTTCGCCGTTCCCGATTCCAAAGAACGGCAGCGAGTTGATGTTCAACCACACCCTCGCCGGCCGTGCCGCCGCCGAAGAGGCCAACTACCGGCAGGCCGTGGTGTACTCCAACAAGGAGCGAGTGCTCGAAGAGGTCAACTATAAGATCTTCTCGATCTGGTCCAACCCGGACAGAACCCTGGAGACATCCAACGGCATCCTCACCAACTTCCTGATCACCACCCTGGAACCGGTGCGCAAGAAAGGCGAAATCGTCGTCGGCCACGAGTTCATCAACCCGACCTCCTCCCCGCGCCAGGCCTGGCAGTACAGCCCCGGTCAACGCCGGGTGCGTCGCGCGCCGACCGTGGGCTATGACTCGCCGACCGGCGCGGGAGGTTTTCGCGTGTACGACGAAGACCGTTTGTTCAACGGTGCACCGGACCGCTACAACTGGACCATCGTCGGCAAAAAGGAAATCTACATTCCTTATCACAACTACAAGATCGACGACCCGAGCGTGAGCACCGATCAGATTCTGGCCACCACCGGCCATATCGATCCGCAGTACATGCGCTATGAAAAACATCGCGTCTGGGTGCTGCAAGCCACCCTCAAGGAAGGTGCCCGCCACGTGTACGCCAAGCGTGTGATGTACCTGGACGAGGACACCTGGGCCGCGACCCTGGCCGACAACTACGACAGTCGCGGTCAACTCTGGCGCACCAACATGCAGACTTCGATCTACGCCTACGAGATGCAGCGCTACCATGCTCGGCTCGGGATCTATCACGACCTGATCGCCGGCTCGTATCTGGTTGACCGGATGCTGATCGATCAGAAACCGGCCAAGCTCAACGCCACCGCCTTCACCGAAGACGAATTCACCCCTGGCAACCTGCGCAAACTCGGTACCCGCTAAACCCGCCGCGCCCCGACCGATTCCTTCGGTCGGGGCGTTGTGCTTTGTAAAATCCGCTCCTCCCACGGAAGACTCCCCATGAACAAACTCCTCACCGGCATCATTGCCATGGCCAGCGTTGGCCTGTCGATGCAAGCCAACGCCCTGAACATCCTGCTGACCAACGACGATGGCTGCCGCGCGCCCGGCATCGATGCGATGTACCGCGCCCTGACCGCTGCCGGGCACAAGGTCACCCTGGTCGGCCCGTTGAACGACAGCAGCGGCATCAGCGCTGCCAGCGTAGTCGTGCCCGGCCAGGCCCTGGCGGTGACCGAACTGGCGCCGGGCAAATTTTGCGTCGGGCCACCGGAGGGCTACACCCCGCCTGCCGGCAAGACCTCTGCCATCGGCACGCCGGTGGATGCGGTGAATGTCGGCCTCGATGTGATCCTCAAGGATTCGCCGCCAGACCTGGTGGTGTCCGGCAGCAATTTCGGCGAAAACGTCGGCCCGCTGACGCAGATGTCCGGCACCCTCAACGCCGCCGTGCGCGCCATGTTCAAGGGGATTCCGGCGGTGGCGGTGTCTACGGCCATCGACATGGACCTGATCATCCGCGACCAGCAGGCCGGCTACCGCAAGACCCTCGGCGCCATGGACGACACGGCGCGCTTTGCCGTGAAGGTCATCGAACAGGCGAGCCTGGCCGGTACAGAAGCCAGACAGGCCTGCGCCAGGAACAAACATCAGTGTGATTTGAACGTGCTCGGCCTGCCGGGTGCCAGCGGTCTGAACCTCAACTACCCGCCCCTGAAACCCGAGGAGGTCAAAGGCGTGAGCTTTGCGCCGATTGGTAATTGGGATCGCGTTAACTTCACCTCACAACGCGGCGCCGATGGCGTGGTCCACGTCAACCTGGCCCCGCCGTCGACACCGACCGAAGCCCAGCAAAAGGCCGATGCCTTTCAACTATGGCAAGGCCACGCGGTGATCACCGTGATCGACGGCAACATGACCGCGCCGGAGGCGGTGCAGGATCAGGCGAAGAAGATGCTGCGTGGAATCAAGCCTTAAGCCAACACGGAACCTGTGGAAAATACAAACATGTGGCGAGGGAGCTTGCTCCCGCTCGGGCGCGAAGCGGCCGTAAGATTTTTACGACTGCTGCGCAGCCGAACGGGAGCAAGCTCCCTCGCCACAGGTGTATGTCAATTCAAGTCACGGTTGAAACGGCACGAATTCCGTCACTTCCAGATCAAACCCGGAAACGGCGGTGTACGGCACCGGCGAACTCATCAGGCGCATTTTGCGCACGTTCTGGTCCCGCAGGATCTGCGCGCCAATGCCCAGGGTCCGTTGCGGAAACTGTGGCGCCCGGTGTTTGCCTCCACTGCGCTGACGCAGTTGTTCGAGCACGCCCTCGGCCGATTCCTTTTGCGCCAGCAGCACCAGCACACCGCTACCGGCCGCCGCGATACTGGCCAGCGAACGTTCCAGGGTCCACTGTTGCGGCCCGCCTTCGCTTTCACAACCCAGTACGTCACGCAACGTCTCGATGCTTTGCACCCGCACCAGCGCCGGTTGCGTGCTGTCGATCCGGCCCTTGACCAGCGCCAGGTGCAACGAGCCCTGGTAGGTGTCCTGATAGGTGGTCACCTGGAACTCGCCGTGACGGGTTTGCAACGGATATTCGCCGCCGCGCTCGATCGTGCCTTCATGCAGGATGCGGTAGTGAATCAGGTCGGCAATGGTGCCGATCCGCAAGCCATGGCGCTGGGCGAATTCATGCAGCTCGGCACCACGGGCCAGTTCGCCGTCCTCGTTGAGAATGCCCACCAGGGTTGCCGCCGGTTGCAGCCCCGCCAGTCGTGTCAGGTCGCAAGCGGCCTCGACATGGCCGGCCCGCTGCATCACGCCACCGGGCAAGGCCTGCACCGGGAAGATATGCCCCGGTTGCACCAGGTCCGTCGGAACGCTGGCCGGGTCGACCGCCACCTGGATCGACCGCGCCCGGTCCGCCGCCGAGATGCCGGTGGACACCCCGGTGGCGGCTTCGATCGAGCGGGTAAAACCCACGCCATGTTGCGCCCGGGAGTTGGGCACCATCAGGTCCAGGCCCAGCGCGCGGCAGCGCTGCTCGGTCAGGGCCAGGCAAATCAGCCCGCGCGCCTGCACCGCCATGAAGGTGACGGCCTCGGCCCCGGCCTGTTCGGCGGCCATCAGCAGCGAGCCTTCGCCGTTGTGTTCGTCGTCGGTGATCACCACCATCCGACCGGCGCCGATGGCCTCGATCAGTTGCGGCACCGTGTTGAAAACCAGGCCGCTCATTTGAGTGCCCCGCGCAAATCGGCGCAAGCTTCTGTCAACGCCTGTGCTGCTGCTTCAACAAACGGCGCCATGCTGATAAAGCCGTGAATCATGCCTTCGTAACGCTGCACGCGCACCGCCACACCGGCTTCGCGCAGGTACTCGGCCAATGCCTCGCCCTCGTCCCGCAGCGGATCGAACCCGGCGGTGAACAATGTGGTCGGCGGCAAGCCTGCCAGGCTCTCGGCGCGCAGTGGCGAGGCCAAAGGATCATCCGCCTGCCCGACGTCTTGCAGATATTGCTGCCAGAACCAGCGCATCATCCCGGCGGAAAGCAGATAGCTCTCGGCAAAGTCTTCGAAGGACTGAGAGTCGCAACCTGCGTCAGTGACCGGATAAAACAGGCACTGATAACTGATCTTCGGCCCCTGGCGTCGTGCCGCCAACTGACTGACCGCCAGCGCCAGATTGCCCCCGGCGCTGTCCCCGGCCACGGCCAGCCGGCTGCCATCGACGCGCAGTTCAGCCGCGTGCTCGACCAGCCAGCAGGTGGCCGCATAACAATCGAGGGGCGCCGCCGGGAACGGGTGTTCCGGGGCCAGTCGGTAGGCAACCGACACCACCACCGCCTCGGTCTGACGGGCCAATGAGCGGCAGAGATTGTCGTGGGTATCGAGATTGCCCATGACAAAGCCGCCGCCATGGAAAAACACCAGCAACGGCAGATTGGGTTCTTCCGATGGCCGGTACAGCCGTGCGTCCAGATCACCGTCCGCGCCGGCCACCCGCAGGTCGCGCACCTCGCTCATCGGTTCGCCGGGAATGGCCGGCAGCAGGTTGTCGGAGAACTGCCGGTATTGAGCCGCATCGACCTGGCTGAAATCGGGTTCCGGGATGTCGCGAAACTGCTGGAGTACTCCAGCGATTTGCTTATCGAGCGGCATGGGCATCGTCCTCTACGTCAGTCATTTGAAACTGCGGATTGGTCTCGCCCAGGATGCTTTGTACCCGGCGCTCAAGGGCCGGTTTGAAACCCTTGTGGGGCAGGATCCAGAAGCGTTTTTGCGCGACGGCGGCGAACACTTGCGCGGCCAGTTCCGCCGGGGTCATGCCCTGGCGAATGGTGCTGTCGAGCAGTTGACTGAAGTCGGATCCGGCGGTGTCCACCACCTGGTTCGACGCCATGATTTCACTGGCCACCGGCCCCGGGCACAGCACCGAAACCGACACCGGCGCACCGATCATGGCGAGTTCGTAATGCAGGGTTTCCGAGAGCGCGACCACCGCCTGCTTGGTCACGTTGTACGGCGCCATCAGCGGGCTGCTGACCAGCCCGGCAAGGGACGCCGTGTTGATCACGTGGGCGGCCCGGCCCTGGCTGAGCAACAGCGGCACAAAGGTGCGAATGCCGTTGATCACGCCATTGAGGTTGACGTCGAGCATGCGCTGCCATTGCGCCTCGGTGATTTCCCAGCTGAAGCCGGTTTGCATCACGCCGGCGTTGTTGAACAGCAGGTCGACCCCACCAAAGTGCTCGACAGCCCGGTCACGCAAGCGCTCGACCTGCTTCACATCACCGACATCGGTGACGCAGGCAATCGCTTGCGCACCGCTGGCCTTCAATTCGTCGCACAGGGCTTGCAGGCCCGCTGCATCCCGATCCGCCAGCACCAGGCGCATGCCCAGCGTCGCCGCGTGTTCGGCCAGGCCACGACCAATACCACTGGCGGCCCCGGTAATCACCGCTACCGGCCCTTGTTCATTACTCATCGCCAACTCCTGCCATGGGTCCAATGGCGCCAGTAGAGCGGGCCTACTTGAAGCAGCCATCGTCCATTCAGACGATGCCCGCTTTTACAGGGGCGGCAGAATCCGTTACATGCGCCAAACCCGTGATCCCTTGGGAGAATAATAAGATGAGTACCCTGCACCGCATCGAAGCCAAACTGCTGGAAGACCGCTACGCCCGCGGCTGGCATTGCCTGGGCCTGGCCGCGCAATACCGCGACGGCAAGGCCCACCGCCTGGAGGTGTTCGGCACCCGCTTGGTGGCGTTCCAGGGTGAAGACGGCGAACTGCATATTCTTGATGGCTACTGCCCGCACATGGGCGCCGACCTGAGCACCGGTTGCGTTGAAGGCAACTCGATCCGCTGCCCGTTCCACGCCTGGCGTTGGGGCGCCGATGGCGTGTGCGATGACATTCCTTATGCCAAGCGCATTCCGCCACGGGCCAAGATCAAGAGCTGGCCGATCATGGAAGAGAACCAGCTGCTGTTCGTCTGGAATGACCCTGAAGGCAACCCGCCGCTGCCGGAACAACGCATTCCGCGCATCGACGCCTGCTACAGCGACGAATGGGCTGCATGGGAAGTCGCCGAATTGCAGATTGGTACCAACTGCCGCGAACTGATCGACAACATCGCCGATATGGCGCACTTCGGTACTGTGCACGGCGCGCCGGTCGAAGAGTTCATCAATATTTTCCAGGGCCACCTGGCCACCCAGATCATGCGCGCCCGCAGTGAGCGTCTGTCCGGTGACAGCGTGTTGACCACCGAAGCCACCTATTTCGGCCCGGCCTATCAGATCACCGAAATGAACGGCGCCATGAACGGCCAGCCGATCCACTCGATCCTGCTCAACTGCCACGTGCCGATCGACCTGGACAGCTTCACCCTGCGCTACGGCGTGCTGGTGAAGAAGATCCCGGGGCTCAGCGAAGAGCAGAACCAGGCGATGGCCAAGGCCTACGTGGCGCAGGCGCAGGCAGCCTTCTACGAAGACGTGGCCATCTGGCACAGCAAGACCCGCGTCGACAACCCGCTGCTGTGTGACGGCGACGGTCCGGTCTATCAGTTGCGTCGTTGGTACGAGCAGTTCTACACCGATGTGGAAGCGCTGTCGGCCGACGTTGCCGAACACAAGAAGTTTGTCGTGCGCGCCAGCGAACGGGTCTGACGTCAGCGACTTTTCGCCCGCCCCGGGCCTGACCGGCAGCCGCCTGTCAGGCCCTGAGCCCAAGCGTTGCAAGGAGTCGATACCGGCGCTTATTCTCGGCCACCGCCAATGCTAATAATAAAAACGGTTTTTCCCCATGCAGCAGAGCCTCAGCCTCGATACGTTCAGTGATTTGATCGGCAACCTCTATCAGGGTCCGCTGGAAACCATTCCCTGGGCGACTTTTCTCAATCAGCTCAATGTGCATCTGAACAGCAAGTACGTGACCTTCATCCTGCGTCCGCCCAGCGCCCACGTGGATGGCCTGATGGTCAACACCACCGGCACTTCGACCGAGGCGACCGCGTCGTACAACAAACACTTCTTCAGCTTGGATCCGTTTGTCGACCTGCCCAACCGCCAGGTCGTGACCCTCGCCGAGTTCGTTTCCAACGACGACTGGCAGAATTCCGAGTTCTACAAGAACTTCCTTGAACCGGTGGACGTGTTCCACATCCTCGGTGCCGACATCAACACCGTCGACGGCGCCCAGTGCCGCATTCGCATCAGCCGCGGGCGTGACGACAAGCCTTTCGGCAATGAAGAAAAGGCCATGCTCACGCATTTCATTCCGCACCTGGAACGTTCGATCAAGATCCACATGCAACTCAACCGCATCGAAGCCGAGCGCAATCTGTACGCCGGCGCGGTGAACCAAATGGCGGTCGGCACGATCATCCTCGACGAATCCGGCAAGGTGTTGCAGACCAACCAGGTCGCCGACCGGCTGATCCAGGAAAAGGACGGCATCAAACTGGTCAACGATGGCCTGCAGGTCGGTACGGCCCGGGACACCCAGGAGTTCCGCCGACTGGTCAAGCAGTCGCTGCTGTCGCAAAAGAGCAGCAACCCGTCGGTGGTCGAAGCCCTGCGCGTGCAGCGTCCGTCCGGCAAAGCGGACCTGGGGATCATCGTGCGCTCGGTACCATTGACCGACTGGAGCGAAGGCAAGCAGTGCCCGACCGTGGTGATTTTCATCAGCGACCCGGAGCAGCAATCCACCGCACCGCAGGAAATAGTTCGCGCGCTGTTCGACTTCACCCCCGCGGAAACCCAGCTGGCGATGTTGCTGGCCAACGGCTTGACCCTCGACGAAGCGTCGGAAGAGCTGGGCATCAGCCGCAACACCTCGCGGGCACACCTGCGTTCGACCTTCTCCAAGACCGGCGTGACCCGCCAGACCATGCTGGTGCGCCTGATCCTGCGCAGCGTGGCGACCCTCGGTTAATCCTCATTGCCGCCCTCGTCCGCTCGGACGATGGCGGCTCCCGTTGTACAGCGCACAGTGTCTTTATCCCAAACAGGGGACTGCCCCATGCGCAACTGCCCAACCATCCTCAAGACTGAATTGCTGGCGCAAAGCGGCCACTTTCAGATCGAAGCCCTGCACCTGCAATTCAGCAACGGCCAGCAGCGGGTCTACGAACGCCTGCGCGGCACCGGTTATCGCTCGGTGATGCTGGTGGCGATGCCCGATCCAGAGCATGTGCTGCTGGTGCGCGAGTACGCGGTCGGAGTGGAGAAAACCATTCTTGGCTTGCCCAAGGGCGGCGCCGAGCCCGATGAAGACTATTTGCAGGCGGCGCAGCGTGAGCTGAGTGAAGAAGTCGGAATGCGCGCAGCACGTCTCACTGAACTGGGCGAGCTGACCTTGGCACCGGGACACCTGTGCCACCGTTACCGGGTGGTACTGGCCGAACAACTGAGCCCCTGCCAACTTGAAGGCGACGAACCCGAACCCCTGGAATGCCTGCGTGTACCCCTGGCGCAGATCCCCGAACTGGTGGCCCGCGGCGACCTCCATGAAGCCCGGGCCATTGCGGCGCTGTTCATGGCCATGGGCGCCCTCGCCCGCCGCACCTGACACAACACTAAAAACTGTGGGAGCGGGCTTGCTCGCGAAGAGGCCAGCACATCCA
>NZ_JBFUHS010000052.1:0-24063 GCF_056402255.1 Pseudomonas sp. P4_B4 | reverse complement strand
TGGTTTTGCGATGCTGGATAACTGATGACGTGAACGGCCAACCGGCCTGACGACAACCCTGGGCTCTCACACGGCTGAAAGGCCGTTCCACTAATTAGGGTCGTTGGGCATCGATTCTCATCGAGGCGCGGGGCGACAACCCCAACTCAGACGCCGGATAGATGAAAGCAAGCCAAACACGACATCAACAACAGTATTGCAGAAAAGGGGGTAACCATAGATGTGGGAGCGGGCTTGCTCGCGAAAGCGATCTCAAAATCAATATAGATCTACGGGATCAACATCCAAAGACCAGCGCACCGCCCGCCCGCTCGGCATCTGCTCCAGCACCAGCAACCAACTGGCCAGCAATCGATGCAAGGGTGCCCGCGCCGTAGCCTGCAACAACAGCTGCGCACGATAACGCCCGGCCCGGCGCTCCATCGGTGCGGGGACCGGTCCCAATAATTCGATCCCCGTCAGATTCTGCTCGACCAGCAAACGCTCCGCCTCGCTGCACGCCTCATCCAGGAAACCTTCGGCCTGACCCGGTTTATGCGCCTCGGCCCGCAGCAGCGCCAGGTGCGCAAACGGCGGCAATCCGGCCGCACGACGTTCGCTCAAGGCCTGTTCGGCAAAGGCGAAATAGCCTTGCTCGGTCAATTGCACCAGCAGCGGATGGTCGGCCAGGTGCGTCTGGATAATCACCTTGCCCGGCTCTTCGGCGCGACCTGCGCGACCAGCGACCTGGACGATCAGCTGCGCCATGCGCTCGCTGGCGCGGAAGTCGCCGGAGAACAGGCCACCGTCGGCGTCAAGGATCGACACCAGCGTCACCCGTGGAAAGTGGTGACCTTTGGCAAGCATCTGCGTGCCGATCAGGATGCACGGCTGGCCTTTTTGAATGGTTGCGAACAACTGGTTCATCGCATCCTTGCGCGATGTGCTGTCGCGGTCGACCCGCAGCACCGGATAGTCCGGGAACAGAATCGCCAGGCGCTCCTCGGCCCGTTCGGTGCCGGCGCCAACGGGGCGCAGATCGACCTTGTTGCACTTCGGGCACTGGCGCGGCACGCGTTCGACGTAGCCGCAATGGTGGCAGCGCAACTCGCCGTAACGCTGATGCACGGTCATCCGTGCATCGCAACGCTGGCATTCGGACATCCAGCCACAGTCATGGCATAGCAGGGTCGGGGCGAAGCCGCGGCGGTTGAGGAATACCAGGACTTGTTGTCCGGCGGCCAGGGTCTGGCCGATGGCTTGTTGCATCGGCCCGGAAATGCCGCTGTCCAGCGGGCGGCTTTTGACATCCAGACGCAGGAAGCGTGGCTGTTTGGCGCCGCCGGCGCGCTCGGTCAAGCGCAGCAGCCCGTAGCGGCCGGTGTAGGCGTTGTGCAGGCTTTCCAGCGAAGGGGTGGCGGAGCCGAGGACAATCGGGATGTTTTCCTGTCGCGCCCGCACCAATGCCAGATCACGGGCGTGGTAGCGCAAACCTTCCTGCTGTTTATAGGAGCCGTCGTGCTCTTCGTCGATGATGATCAGGCCGGGGTTCTTCATTGGTGTGAACAGGGCCGAGCGGGTGCCGATGATGATATCGGCCTCACCGTCCCGGGCGGCCAGCCAGGCCTCGAGGCGTTCGCGGTCATTGACCGCCGAATGGATCAGCGCGATACGGGCATTGAAACGCTGTTCGAAGCGCGCCAGGGTCTGCGGGCCGAGGTTGATTTCCGGGATCAGCACCAGCGCCTGCTTGCCGGCCTCCAGGGTTTCGCGGATCAACTGTAGATAGACTTCGGTCTTGCCGCTGCCGGTGACGCCGGCCAGCAGGAACGCGTGATAACTGTCGAAGCCGGCGCGAATCGCCTCATAGGCGGCGCGCTGCTCCGGATTCAGCGGGAGTTCCGGTTGCGCCAGCCAGTGTTCGTGGCGTGCGCCCGGGGCGTGCCGGCGGATCTCGACCTGCACCAGATCCTTGGCCAGCAGCAAATCCAGGCTGTCCTTGCTCAGCATCAGTTTGCTCAGCAATTGATGGGCGACGCCATGGGGATGCTGGGCCAGCGTGGCCAGGGCTTCGCGCTGGCGCGGGGCGCGGGCGATGCGCGGATCGTCGAGGCTGGCCCCCGGCGCGGCGGACCAGAAACGCTCCTGGCGTGCTTCGGCCAGCTCACCCTGGCGCAGCAAAACCGGCAGCGCCCAACTCAAGGTGTCGCCGAGGCTGTGCTGGTAATACTGGGACGTCCACAGGCACAGCTTGAACAGCGCCGGCGGCAGCGGTGGCGTAGCGTCGAGCAGGGCCAGGGCCGGCTTGAGTTTCTCTACCGGTACTTCGCTGGTGTCGGTGACTTCCACCAGAATACCGATCATCTCCCGTCGGCCGAACGGCACCCGCAGGCGCATGCCAGGATGCAGATGGGCGCGCAGGACGCCGGCCGGAGCGCGGTAGTCGAACAGGCGGCGCAGCGGCGAAGGCAGGGCGAGGCGCAGAATGGCGTCGGGCACGCGGGGGGATCTCGATTAGCAGGCAACAAAAGAAGGGGTGGACGCAGATCAATTGTGGGAATGCGCTTGAGGCCGGGAGCCTAGCAGACGGTCGGTCTCAGGGACAGCTTGCGTGAATGGGATTGTCTGGTAGAATCCGCGGCCTAATTACGTGCGGTATTCAACAATAGTGTTGGGTGGCGGCACGCTAGCCTGAGGAAGACACCATGAAAGCTGATATCCATCCAGAATACCCAGCAGTTGCTGTTACCTGCAGCTGCGGCAACAAGTTCGAAACCCGTTCGACCTTCGGCAAAGCCCTGGCGATCGACGTTTGCAACGAATGCCACCCGTTCTACACCGGTAAGCAGAAGACTCTGGACACTGGCGGCCGCGTTCAGCGCTTCGCCGACCGTTTCGGTGCTTTCGGCGCGAAAAAGGCCTAAGGCCAATCAACTTGGGAAGCCGTTCCGGTTTTTCCATGCTGATGAAAAAGGCGTCCCTCGCGGGCGCCTTTTTTGTGTCCGCGATTTGGCTATCCAGCGCCCAGGCGTTTTGCCCGGCGCCAAGCGGCCTGACGCCCGTTGCGGTGCAGCGGGTGGTGGATGGCGATACCCTGCGCCTGAGCGATGGCCGCAATGTGCGCATGATCGGCTTGAACACGCCGGAGCTAGGCAAGAATGGCCGCTCTGACGAACCGTTCGCCGTGGTCGCGCGCAAGCGGCTCGAAGCCCTGGTGGCGGCGAGTGATGGGCAGGTTGGTTTGCTGCCAGGTAAAGAAAGCAAAGACCATTACGGTCGCACCCTGGCCCATGTCTACGGTGCCGATGGCGCCAACCTTGAAGCGCAAATGCTCGCCGAAGGCCTGGGTTTCCAGGTGGCCGTGGCGCCGAATGTCGATCTTGTCGCCTGTCAGCAAGCTGCGGAACGCAGCGCCCGCCAGGCTGGGCTCGGTGTATGGCGCCAGTCGCCTGTACTGAAAGCGGAGCAGATCAGCACTTCCGGTTTTGCCGTGCTCAGCGGTCGTGTGAGCAAGGTTCAACGCAATCGTGGCGGGGTTTGGATCGAGTTACAGGATTCGGTTGTATTGCGCGTTGCGCCCAATCTCCTGGGGCGGTTCGATGCAGCTACGCTGGAAAGGCTCGAGGGCAAGCAAATCGAGGCGCGCGGCTGGGTCCTGGATCGTTCGCGGCGTGGCGGTCTCAAGGAGGGTCAGGCACGCTGGATGTTGCCCTTGACCGACCCGGCGATGCTTCAAACGGCGCAGTGATAAAGAATTGTAGACATTTTTTCTGTCGATTGTGAACAGTCTATCCCTTGTGTTCCGTGGCTCTTGGCCCAAAGTCGTAGGGCCGGGCGCTTGACAGGGGTGACCGGTCAGTCTTGTGGGGACTTTGCGAGGCGCGTATCCTCGCTGACCAGTCTGTCCAACAGTAAAAGCGGAATGCCAAAATGTCTGATCTGAAAACTGCCGCTCTCGAATATCACGCCAATCCTCGTCCAGGGAAGCTGAGTGTCGAGCTCACCAAGGCCACTGCTACCGCTCGCGACCTGTCGCTGGCCTACAGCCCGGGCGTAGCCGAACCAGTCCGCGAGATCGCCCGCGATCCTGAACTGGCCTACAAGTACACCGGCAAAGGCAACCTGGTTGCAGTCATTTCCGATGGCACCGCGATTCTCGGCCTGGGTAACCTCGGCCCATTGGCTTCCAAGCCAGTGATGGAAGGTAAAGGCGTGCTGTTCAAGCGCTTCGCCGGTATCGACGTTTTCGACATCGAAGTCGACTCCGAAAGCCCGCAAGCCTTCATCGACACCGTCAAGCGCATCTCCATCACCTTCGGTGGCATCAACCTGGAAGACATCAAGGCACCAGAGTGCTTTGAAATCGAACGCGCTCTGATCGAGCAGTGCGATATTCCGGTATTCCACGATGACCAGCACGGCACCGCTATCGTGACCGCGGCCGGCATGATCAACGCCCTGGAAATCGCTGGCAAAACCCTGCCGGAAGCCAAGATCGTCTGCCTGGGTGCCGGCGCCGCCGCCATCTCCTGCATGAAGTTGCTGGTGAGCATGGGCGCCAACATCGAAAACATCTACATGGTCGACCGTACCGGCGTGATCCACTCCGGCCGTGACGACCTGAACCAGTACAAGGCTGTGTTCGCTCACGCGACCGACAAGCGCACCCTGGCTGACGCCCTGCAAGGCGCTGACGTGTTCGTTGGCCTGTCCGGCCCGAACCTGCTGAGCGCTGAAGGCCTGCTGTCGATGGCGCCTAACCCGATCGTGTTCGCCTGCTCCAACCCGGATCCGGAAATCGCCCCGGAACTGGCGCACGCCACCCGTAACGACGTGATCATGGCCACCGGTCGTTCCGACTACCCGAACCAGGTCAACAACGTACTGGGCTTCCCGTTCATCTTCCGTGGTGCCCTGGACGTTCGCGCCAAGCGCATCAACGAAGAAATGAAAGTGGCTGCGGCCAACGCCCTGCGTGAACTGGCCAAGCTGCCAGTACCTCAGGAAGTGTGCGATGCCTACGGCGGCATCAAGCTGGAATTCGGTCGTGAGTACATCATTCCGAAGCCAATGGATGCCCGTTTGATCACCCTGATCTCCGATGCCGTGGCTAAAGCCGCCATCGAGACCGGTGTGGCGACCCTGCCGTATCCGAAGAACTACCCGCTGAAAAGCGTGGATGACGTGTTCAACGGATAAAAGCAGTCGCCCATAAAAAACCCCAGCCAAGTGCTGGGGTTTTTTATGGGCTCAAAGCGGCAAGTTACAAGCTGCAAGTTAAAAGCAGGTGCGGGCCACTAGCTTCTTCTTGTGGCTTGCAGCTGCTCCTCTAGAACAAATCGATCGGCGCCGCTTCATCCGCTGGCAGCGGGCTGCCAGGTGCCAGGCCGTTACCCAGTTCGTTCCCCGACGGTGGCGTATCTTCGACCTTGAACAATTCGAAGTAGGCCCCTGGCGTGCCCGGGCTGGCTGCGCGGCCGCTGATCGGATCGACTCGCAGGCTGAGGATGCCTTCCGGCTCCGGTTGCGTATGCGGCGGTTTGCCTTTGAGCGCGGCGCCCATGTAGTTCATCCAGATCGGCAGCGCGACGGTGCCGCCGAATTCCTTGCGGCCCAGGCTTTCCGGTTGATCGAAACCGGTCCACACCGTCGTCACATAATCGGCGTTGTAACCGGAGAACCAGGCGTCCTTGGATTCGTTGGTCGTACCGGTCTTGCCGGCAATGTCAGGGCGGCCCAAGGCCAGCGCGCGGCGACCGGTGCCGAGCTTGATCACGTCCTCAAGCATGCTGTTGAGGATGTACGTGGTGCGCCCGTCAACGACGCGTTCGGCCACGGCGGGTGCTTGTGGCGCCTGCGTAGTGCCCGGGGCTTCGCCTGGCGTTGCGTTGACCGTGAAGGCTTGAGGGGCGGGCACGGCAATGCCATCGCTGGCTGCACCGCCCTGAGGCACGCTCGGCGGATTGGCGACGAACAGCGTGTCACCGTTGCGGCTTTCGATCTTGTCGATGATGTACGGGGTGATCTTGTAGCCGCCGTTGGCGAAAGTGCTCCAGCCGGTGGCGATTTCCATTGGCGTCAAGGTCGCGGTGCCCAGTGCCAGGGACAGGTTGGGTGGCAGGTCCTGTTTGTTGAAGCCGAAGCGCGTGATGTAGTCGATGGTCTTGCCGACGCCCATCGCTTGCAGCAGGCGGATCGACACCAGGTTGCGCGACTTGTACAGCGCTTCACGCAGGCGGATCGGGCCGAGGAAGGTGTTGGTGTCGTTCTTCGGACGCCAGACCTTGTCCAGATACTCGTCGACGAACACGATCGGTGCGTCGTTCACCAGGCTGGAGGCGGTGTAGCCGCTATCCAGTGCGGCAGCGTAGACGAACGGTTTGAAGCTCGAACCCGGCTGGCGCTTGGCCTGCAATGCGCGGTTGTAGTTGCTCTGCTCGAAGGCGAAGCCGCCGACCAGCGAACGAATGGCACCGTTCTGTGGGTCCAGGGATACCAGCGCGCCCTGGGCCTGCGGGATCTGGCTGAACTTCAGCGAATTGTCCGGCTGACGCTGCACGCGAATCAGATCGCCGACCTGGGCTACGTCCGATGGTTGTTTCGGGTTGGCGCCCATGCTGTTGGTATTCAGGAACGGCCGGGCCCACTTCATGGTGTCCCAGCTCACGTGTTCCTGGCCGGTGCGGGTCAGCACTTGCAGGCCGTTCTTGTCGATCAGGGTCACGATGGCCGGTTCCAGGCCGCTGATGGTGCGTTGCTTGGTCAGCTCGGTTGCCCAGGCTTCGCGAGTCTTGCCCGGCAGCCGCGACTCGGGCCCGCGATAGCCGTGGCGCTGATCATAGGTCATCAGGCCTTCATGGACCGCAGTGTTGGCCAGTTCCTGGAGGTCGCTCGGCACCGTGGTGGTGACGCGAAAGCCTTCGGTATACGCGTCGCTGCCATAACGCCCGACCATTTCGGCACGGGCCATTTCGGCGATGTACGGGGCGTTCACTTCCGGGGTCGGCACGTGATAGCTGGCATTCAGCGGTTCGTTGACCGCAGTGGTGTAGTCGGCCTCGCTGATTTTTCCGAGCTTGTACATGCGCCCCAGGATCCAGTCACGACGCTCCTTGCTGCGCGCCGGGTTGGCCAGCGGGTTGAAACGCGACGGCGCCTTGGGCAGGCCGGCGATCATAGCCATCTGCGCCAGGCTGACATCGCGGATCGATTTGCCGTAATAGACCTGCGCCGCCGCCTCGATGCCGTAGGCACGGTTACCCAGATAGATCTTGTTGACGTACAGCTCGAGGATCTCGTCCTTGGTCAGCTGCCGTTCGATCTGCAGGGCCAGCAGGATCTCGGTGGTTTTGCGCGAAAAGCTGCGTTCGCTGGACAGGAAAAAGTTCTTCGCCACCTGCATGGTGATCGTGCTGCCGCCGGACTGGATGTGTCCGCTTTTGATCAGCTGGGTCGCGGCACGCATCAGGCTGCTCGGATCGACGCCGTAGTGGTTGGCGAAATTGTCGTCTTCAGCACTTAGTAACGCATTGATGAAATTGGGGGGAATGTCGGCGAAACGGATCGGTGTGCGGCGCATTTCGCCGAACTCTGCAATCAACTTGTTATCGCTACTGTAGACCCGCAAAGGGATCTGCAACTGGATGCTTCTCAGCGCCTCCACGGACGGTAGTCCGGGACTAAGGTAAAGGTACGCCCCGCTCAGACCCAGAAGGAGTCCGCAGAAAACCGCGACGATGGACCAACCGAAAAACTTCAGCAGACGAATCAAGGCTTTTGGATATCCAGGGTAAAAATGAATTGGGCAACAGGGTTCAGGCTAAATGAGAACAACCCGCGCTTGAGCAAATGCGGAAAAAAAACGCTGGGCATTATAAGCATTTTTCTGATCGGGAGCGCGGTTGGCGCTGCTGTCAAGACGGGTGGATTGAACGCAATGGATATTGCAGAGTCCGTAACTCACGGAAAGTCATAGGGAATTGGTAGTGCCAGGACTCTTCAACAAAAAATCCAATACGCTCTTGGGAATCGATATCAGCTCCACCTCGGTGAAACTTCTGGAGTTGAGCCGTCAGGGTGAGCGCTTTCGGGTCGAGGCCTATGCGGTCGAGCCGTTGCCGGTCGGCGCGGTGATCGAAAAGAATATCGCCGAGCTCGAAGGCGTGGGGCTGACCCTCGCGCGCGCGCTGGCCAAGGCCAGAACCGGTCTAAAGAACGTGGCCGTGGCCGTGGCGGGCTCAGCGGTGATCACCAAGACCATCGAGATGGATGCCGGTCTTTCCGAGGACGAGATGGAAAGCCAGCTGAAGATCGAGGCTGATCAGTACATTCCTTATCCCCTGGACGAAGTCGCGATCGACTTTGAAGTCCAGGGCACCTCCGTGCGCAATCCGGATCGCGTCAACGTACTGCTCGCCGCTTGTCGCAAGGAAAACGTCGAAGTCCGCGAGGCAGTCCTGGCCCTGGCGGGGTTGACCGCCCGCGTGGTCGATATCGAGGCCTACGCGCTGGAGCGTTCATTCGAATTGCTGGCCAGCCGGCTCGCGGTTTCCGGGGAGCCTTTGACGGTCGCAGTGGTGGACATCGGTGCCACCATGACCACCCTGAGCGTGCTGCACAACGGGCGGATTATCTACACCCGCGAACAACTGTTCGGCGGTCGGCAGTTGACCGAGGAAATCCAGCGTCGCTATGGCCTGACGCTGGAGCAGGCGGGGCTGGCGCAAAAGCAGGGCGGCCTGCCGGATGACTATGCCGGTGAGGTCTTGCAGCCATTTCGAGAGGCACTTGTGCAGCAGGTGTCGCGCTCGTTGCAATTCTTCTTTGCCTCAGGCCAATACAGCGCCGTCGACCATGTCCTGCTGGCCGGCGGTACCGCGTCGATCCCGGGGCTGGACGGTTTGATCGAGCAGCAATTGGGTACGCCGACCCAGGTCGCGAACCCTTTTTGCGAAATGACTCTGGGCAGCAAGGTCAATGGTGCTGCCCTGGCGAGTGATGCCCCGGCGCTGATGATCGCCTGTGGTCTGGCCCTCAGGAGCTTCGACTGATGGCACGGATCAACCTTTTACCTTGGCGCGAGGAGCGGCGTGAAGTCCGCCGCAAGCGCTTCCTGCTGGTCCTGGTGGCCGTGATGGTGGGCACGATGGGCGCGGTGCTGGTCGCGAACCAGGCCATCAGCGGCGCCATCGACCGGCAAGTCGCCCGTAACGATTACATCGGCAAGCAAGTCGCCGTGGTCGATGAGCGGATCAAACAGATCAATGATCTCAAGGCGCGCCGTCAGCAACTGGTCGAGCGCATGCGCATCATCCAGGACCTGCAAGGCAATCGCCAAATCAGCGGGCGAATATTTGACCAGTTGGCGCGAGCACTGCCTGACGGCGTGTATTTCACCGAAGTGAAAATGACCGCAAAGACCTTGTCCATCACCGGCGCTGCGCAATCCAACAACCGTGTTTCAGAATTGATGCGCAATCTCGAGGCATCGGACTGGTTCGATGCGCCGAGCCTGACCGAAGTCAAGGCTACAGCTGTCGGCCAGGTGGAGCAGGCCAACGTCTTCCGGTTAACCGTTCGCCAGACTCAGCCCGCAACACCGGAGGGGGGCAAATGAGTCCGTCCGAATGGTTCGAAGGGCTGCGCAAGATCGACATCAATGACCTGGATACCAGCAACATGGGTTCCTGGCCGCCGGCGATCAAGTTTCTGGTGGCTGGTTTGCTCGTGCTTCTGGTGCTGGCCCTGGGCTACAACTTTTCCACTCGCGACCTTGTGAGCCAGCTCGATCTCAAGCGCGAGGAAGAGTCGACACTCAAGGAACAGTTCGCCGACAAAGCCCGCATGGCGGCGAATCTGGATCTCTACACCCGGCAGTTGAAGGAGATGGAGAACGCCTTCGGCGTGCTGTTGCGGCAACTGCCCGGCGACACCGAAGTGCCCGGCTTGCTGGAAGACATCACGCGTACGGGCCTGGGCAGTGGCCTGGAGTTCGAAGAGATCAAGTTGCTGCCGGAGGTCGCCCAGCCGTTCTACATCGAACTGCCGATCCAGATCACGGTCACCGGGGATTACCACGACCTGGCCACCTTCGTCAGTGGTGTGGCCGGATTGCCGCGAATCGTCACCTTGCACGATTTCGACCTTGCCCCCGTCAGCCCCGAGGGTGGTCCGAAACTGCGCTTGAGCATCCTCGCCAAGACCTACCGCTACAACGACAAGGGACAGCATCAATGAGCCCGGCACGTTGTTTTTCGGTGGTGGTGTTGCTGTCTGCCCTGTCCGGTTGTGGCGCAGGCGATGACTACACCGATCTGGACGCGTACATGAACGAAATGCGCCTGCATGGGCCGGGCAGGATTGAACCAACGCCGGTATTCCGGTCTTACCCGACATTCACTTACAACGCGGCGAATCTGCGCAGCCCGTTTTCGCCACAAATCAGCACTGATCTGGCGGCCCAGCGGCGGGGTTCGCGTAACGTCAAACCCGACCCAGGGCGGGTCAGGCAATACCTCGAAGGCTTCAACATCGAGCAGTTTGAAATGGTCGGCACCCTTTCCAATGCAACGGGCTCCTATGCCCTGCTGCGCGGGGCGGGTGGGGTGCACCGGCTGAAAGTCGGCGATTACCTGGGGCGTAACGACGGACGGATCGTTGCGATCAGTGGCTCGCAAGTCGATGTGGTTGAAATTGTCCCTGATGGTCAGGGCGCGTGGCTGGAGCGTCCCCGGACCATCCCTTTGAAAGAGCACTCATAGTGGAACTCCAATAATGAACAGGATTCTCTCCACCGTCGGCCTTTCGCTATGGATAGCGTTGTTGTCGCCGATGGTACAAGCGGCCAATCTCAAGGCGCTGGATGTCGCTGCGCTGCCGGGTGACCGTGTCGAGTTGAAGTTGTCGTTCGATGAGCCGCCCCCGGTGCCCCGCGGCTACACGACGGAGTCGCCGGCTCGGATTGCCCTGGATTTACCGGGTGTCGCCAGTCAGCTGGCCAGCAAGACTCGCGATCTCGGCAGTGGAAATGCCCGTAGTGCAACGGTGGTGGAGGCCGGGGACCGTACGCGATTGATCATCAACCTGACCCGGCCGGCCCCGTACGACTCGCGAATTGAAGGCAACAATTTGCTGGTAGTTGTCGGGCAGGGAGTCAAACCGTCGACATCCAGGCCGGCGGCCGCAGCAATGCCGGTTCCGGCACGAGCCGCCGCGACGGCAGGCAAGGCCATTCGGGGTGTGGATTTCCAACGGGGAACCCAGGGTGAAGGCAACGTGGTGATCGACTTGTCGGATCCATCGATTGCGCCCGACATACAAGAGCGCGAGGGCAAGATCATCGTCGGATTTGCCAAAACCCGATTGCCCGAGCCATTACGCGTGCGTCTGGACGTGAAGGATTTCGCCACGCCAGTGCAGTTCGTCAATGCCAGCGCGAGCGGCGATCGAGCCACCATCAGCATTGAACCCGGTGGCACGTTCGATTACTCGACCTATCAGACTGACAATAAGCTCACGGTCAGCGTTCGCCCGGCGACGGTCGACGAGCTGCAAAAGCGCAATGCCAGGCAACAAGCCTACAGCGGCGAGAAGCTTTCGCTGAATTTCCAGGACATCGATGTGCGCTCGGTGCTGCAACTGATCGCCGATTTCACCAACCTCAATCTGGTGGCCAGCGACACTGTCCAGGGGGGAATTACCCTGCGTTTGCAGAGCGTGCCGTGGGATCAGGCGCTGGATCTGGTGCTGAAAACCAAGGGGCTGGACAAGCGCAAGGTCGGTAATGTCCTGCTTGTTGCGCCGGCCGATGAAATTGCTGCCCGTGAGCGTCAGGAGCTGGAATCGCAGAAGCAGATTGCCGATCTGGCGCCGTTGCGTCGGGAATTGTTGCAGGTGAATTACGCCAAGGCGGCGGACATCGCCAAGCTTTTCCAGTCGGTGACCAGTGCCGAAGCGAAACCCGACGAACGGGGGTCGATCACCGTCGATGAGCGCACCAACAACATCATTGCCTACCAGACCCAGGACCGGCTTGATGAGCTGCGCAGGATCGTCACGCAACTGGATATCCCGGTGCGTCAGGTCATGATCGAGGCGCGCATTGTCGAAGCCAACGTCGACTATGACAAAAGCCTCGGGGTGCGCTGGGGCGGTTCGATACAGAACAAGGGCAACTGGAACACCTCCGGCGTCAGCAATGGACTCAATGGGTCATCGACCATTGGCACGCCCGGCAGTACCAGCACCAACTCACCGTTCGTCGACATGGGCGTAGCCAACAACACCTCGGGAATCGGCATCGCGTTCATCACCGATAACGTCTTGCTGGACCTGGAGCTGACGGCGATGGAGAAAACCGGTAACGGGGAAATCGTCTCGCAACCCAAGGTGGTCACGTCCGACAAGGAAACCGCGAAAATCCTCAAGGGCACCGAGATTCCCTATCAGGAAGCCAGTTCCAGCGGCGCGACTTCGGTGTCGTTCAAGGAGGCTTCGCTGTCGCTGGAGGTGACGCCGCAGATCACGCCCGACAACCGGATCATCATGGAGGTCAAGGTCACCAAGGACGAACCGGACTTCCTGAACAAGGTCCAGGATGTACCGCCCATCAAGAAAAACGAAGTTAACGCCAAGGTCCTGGTCAACGATGGCGAGACCATCGTCATTGGCGGTGTTTTCTCAAATACTCAGAGCAAGGTTGTAGATAAGGTGCCATTTCTTGGCGATGTGCCGTATCTTGGCCGCCTTTTCCGGCGTGATGTGGTTTCGGAGAAAAAATCCGAGCTGTTGGTATTCCTCACTCCGCGTATCATGAATAATCAGGCGATTGCTGTGAGTCATTGATTCTGTGCGAAATTTGATTCTTGTTGGACCGATGGGTGCTGGAAAAAGCACCATCGGCCGGTTGCTGGCCAAAGAGCTGCGCCTGCCATTCAAAGATTCCGATAAGGAAATTGAATTGCGCACGGGCGCCAATATCCCTTGGATCTTCGATAAAGAAGGCGAACCGGGCTTTCGTGATCGCGAGCAGGCAATGATTGCCGAGCTGTGCGATTGCGACGGTGTGGTGCTGGCGACAGGCGGGGGCGCGGTCATG
Organism: Pseudomonas sp. P4_B4; assembly: GCF_056402255.1. Classification (NCBI taxonomy): domain Bacteria; kingdom Pseudomonadati; phylum Pseudomonadota; class Gammaproteobacteria; order Pseudomonadales; family Pseudomonadaceae; genus Pseudomonas; species Pseudomonas sp. P4_B4. Next base: position 10,988 of record NZ_JBFUHS010000052.1, on the reverse strand, counting down.
CGCGAAGCCAATCGGCGGGCACTGCATGCCGGTGGGCGGGTGGTTTATCTGCATGCGTCGGTCGAGCAGCAGGTCGGCCGCACGTCCCGCGACCGCAATCGGCCATTGTTGCGTACCGCCGATCCGGCCAAGACCCTTCGGGATCTGTTGGCGATCCGCGATCCGCTTTATCGGGAAATTGCCGACCTGGTGGTCGAAACCGATGAGCGGCCGCCACGAATGGTCGTACTCGACATTCTAGAGCGCTTGCAGCAGTTGCCACCCCGTTAAAGCGTCGCGCGAAATGCGCTATCCTCGGCGTCCCGCCATGACCGCTCAAGGTTGTGGCGGTTGGCTACGGAACGGCGTCACACCAGCAGAGGCCGTGGATATTCGTTAACTCAAGGCAGAACGCCTGATTCCATCTTCACTGTGGGGACACATGCAGACACTCAAGGTCGATCTAGGCGAGCGCAGCTACCCGATTCATATTGGCGAAGGTTTGTTGGATCAGCCTGAGCTGCTGGCCCCGCACATTCGCGGACGGCAAGTAGCGATCATCTCCAACGAGACTGTTGCGCCGCTCTATCTCGAGCGTCTGACCCGCAGCCTGGCGCAGTTCTCGGTGATTTCCGTGGTACTGCCGGACGGTGAAGCCTTCAAGACCTGGGAAACCCTGCAACTGATTTTCGATGGTCTGCTGACCGCCCGGCATGACCGCCGCACCACGGTGATCGCCCTTGGCGGCGGTGTGATCGGTGACATGGCCGGCTTTGCCGCCGCCTGCTACCAGCGCGGCGTCGATTTCATTCAGGTTCCGACCACGCTGCTGTCGCAGGTCGACTCCTCGGTGGGTGGCAAGACGGGGATCAACCATCCGCTGGGCAAGAACATGGTCGGCGCCTTCTATCAGCCGAACGTGGTGCTGATCGATACCGCCAGCCTCAATACCCTGCCGGCGCGGGAACTGTCCGCCGGGCTGGCCGAAGTCATCAAGTACGGGCTGATCTGCGATGAGCCGTTCCTGACCTGGCTCGAAGACAACGTCGACCGCCTGCGCAATCTGGACCAGCAAGCCCTGACCTATGCCATCGAACGCTCCTGCGCAGCCAAGGCGGCGGTGGTCGGTGCCGATGAAAAAGAGACGGGCGTTCGTGCCACATTGAACCTGGGCCACACGTTTGGCCACGCCATCGAAACCCACATGGGCTATGGTGTATGGCTGCATGGTGAGGCGGTGGCTGCTGGCACCATAATGGCGCTGGAAATGTCCGCGCGACTGGGCTGGATCAGCGAGCAGGAGCGTGATCGCGGCATTCGTCTGTTCCAGCGTGCGGGGCTGCCGGTCATTCCGCCGGAAGAGATGACAGAAGCCGATTTCCTCGAACATATGTCCATTGATAAAAAAGTGATCGACGGTCGTTTGCGCCTGGTGCTGCTGCGCCACATGGGCGAAGCGGTGGTGACCGACGATTATCCGAAAGAGGTTCTACAGGCCACGCTGGGGGCAGACTACCGCGCCCTGGCCCAGCTTAAAGGTTAATAAGAACACGATGACTAGTTTGCATGCCGACGAGGCTTTCCTCGGCCATTACCAGTTGAGTCATGACCCTTTTGCTCCACGGGTGCCTGGCTTCAAATTTTTCCCGGCCCAGCGCAAACCCGTGCTGGGGCAACTGCATCACCTGGCGCGTTATAGCCAGTTGTTGCTGGTGGTCACTGGCCCTCAGGGCAGTGGCAAGACTCTGCTGCGCCAGGCCCTGGTGGCCAGCACCAATAAGCAATCGGTACAGAGTGTGGTGGTTTCCGCCCGTGGTGCCGGTGATGCGGCGGGCATCCTGCGCCAGGTCGCCCAGGCGCTGAACGTGGCCCACGCCGAGATCGACACGATCCTGGGTCAGGTGGTGCAGCTTGCGCTGACCGGTCAGGAAGTCTATTTGCTGGTGGATGATGCCGAGCAGCTCGACGAATCTGCGCTCGAGGCCTTGATGGCCCTGGCTGCTGGTGCGCCGGAAGGGCGGCCCCATGTGTTCCTGTTCGGCGAGTCGTCGCTGATCGCTCAGCTTGATGCTTTGCACCTTGAGGAAGAGCGTTTTCACGTCATCGAGTTGCAGCCCTACACCGAAGAAGAGACTCGCGAATATCTGGATCAACGGCTTGAGGGGGCGGGTCGGGGGATCGAACTTTTCACCGCGGATCAGATCTCTGATATTCACGAAAGCTCCGACGGTTGGCCTGGCAACATCAACCAGGTTGCCCGCGATGCAATGATCGAAGCCATGATTGCCAGCCGCTCAGCGGTGAAGCGTCCAAAAATGGGGTTCAATATGCCGAAGAAACACGTATTGGCGATTTCCGCCGTCGTCGTGGTCGCGGTAGCTGCCGCCTGGTTGATGCCGGGTCGCAACAAGGCACCGACCACAGGTGCACCGGCCAACGAACAGGCGCAATTACCGCTTGGTCAGGGGCAGCCAACAGCAAATGGCGGTGCTCCGGCCGTCGAATTCGCCGGCAACACGCAGCCGATGCCATTGCCGTTGGTCGGTAACTCGCAACCGGTCATGCGCGGTCCGCTGGCTGAAGCGGCGGGTGGCATTACCGAGGGCGACGACGGCGTGCCGGTCGAAGGCTCCAGCGCCACACCGCCGACGGTGACCACCACTGCGCCGCCTGTGGGCGTTCCTGCCGGCCCTGCGCCGACGCCAGCGGCCAAGCCAACGCCTGCGCCGACTCAGGTCGCTACCGCCAAGCCAGCGCCTGCTCCAGTGGCCAAACCTGCTCCAGCCCCAGCCAAGCCAGCCGTTGCTGCGGCGGCCAAGCCTGCCGAGAAACCGGCTCCGGCGGCCAAGGCTGCTGGCGGCACCTGGTACGCCGGTCAGGCACCGGGCAACTACGTGGTGCAAATCCTTGGCACCAGCTCCGAAGCGTCCGCACAAAACTTCGTCAAGGAGCAGGGCGGCGAGTACCGTTACTTCAAGAAAGTCCTCAACGGCAAGCCGCTTTACGTCATCACCTACGGTAACTTCGCCAGTCGCGATGCAGCCGTAACTGCCATCAAGGCCTTGCCAGCGAAGGTTCAGGCTGGTAAACCTTGGCCTCGCACTGTCGCCAGCGTCCAACAGGAACTGGCAACAACTCGCTGAAGATTCGGCGGCCTTACCCAGGCCGCCTCTCCAAGCACCTCAAAATTTCTACAAGTGCGCGCCGCCTTCCGGGCTGCGTGCCTTGTGGTGTCTGCGTCATAGTAGCTTTTGAGTCGTAGCGGTCAAAATTAAAAAAAGTTTTGACTAGCACAGCAGATCGCTTTAAACCTTTCACAAATGCGACATAGATTTGCGACATTTCGTCGTCAAATTTGTGGGGCCAAGTGTCGGTGTGTACAATGACCTCCCTTTTGCTCCCGCAAAGCTGGCGTACGTTCGGCGCGGATGGCAAGTGGTTGAATTGAAAAGAAATTTGCCTCGAAAAGAGGCAGCCTGGTGAGAAAGCGTCTATGAAAGCAGGTCTGTACCAACCAGATGAATTCAAGGATAACTGCGGTTTCGGCCTGATAGCCCATATGCAGGGCGAGCCCAGTCATACCCTTTTGCAAACGGCCATCGAGGCCCTGACCTGCATGACCCACCGCGGTGGGATTAATGCCGACGGCAAGACCGGTGACGGTTGCGGTCTGCTGATTCAAAAGCCGGACGTGTTCCTGCGAGCCATCGCCCGGGAAACGTTCGGCGTCGAAATGCCCAAGCAATATGCAGTGGGCATGGTCTTCTTCAACCAGGACCCAGTCAAAGCCGAAGCCGCTCGCGAGAACATGAACCGCGAGATCCTGGCCGCCGGCCTGCAGCTGGTTGGCTGGCGCAAAGTGCCGATCGACACCAGCGTCCTCGGCCGCCTGGCCCTTGAGCGCCTGCCGCAGATCGAGCAAGTATTCATCGGCGGTGAAGGCCTGAGCGATCAGGACATGGCCGTCAAGCTGTTCACCTCCCGTCGTCGCTCGTCTGTGGCCAACGCCGCTGACACCGACCACTACGTCTGCAGCTTTTCCCACAAGACCATTATTTACAAAGGCCTGATGATGCCGGCGGACTTGACCGCCTTCTATCCGGACCTGAGCGATGAGCGCCTGCAAACCTCGATTTGCGTGTTCCACCAGCGCTTCTCCACCAACACCCTGCCGAAATGGCCGCTGGCTCAACCGTTCCGCTTCCTGGCGCACAACGGCGAGATCAACACCATCACCGGCAACCGCAACTGGGCCGTGGCCCGTCGTACCAAGTTCACCAATGACTTGATGGACCTGGAAGAACTCGGCCCGCTGGTCAACCGTGTCGGTTCCGACTCCTCGAGCATGGACAACATGCTGGAGCTGATGGTCACCGGTGGCATCGACCTGTTCCGTGGCGTGCGGATGATCATTCCGCCTGCGTGGCAGAACGTCGAGACCATGGATCCGGATCTGCGTGCGTTCTACGAATACAACTCGATGCACATGGAACCGTGGGACGGCCCAGCCGGCGTGGTAATGACCGACGGTCGTTACGCGGTGTGCCTGCTCGACCGTAACGGTCTGCGTCCGGCGCGTTGGGTCACCACCAAGAACGGCTTCATCACCCTGGCCTCGGAAATCGGCGTCTGGAACTACCAGCCTGAAGACGTGATCGCCAAGGGCCGTGTGGGCCCGGGCCAGATCTTTGCCGTGGACACCGAAACCGGTCAGATCCTCGACACCGACGCTATCGACAACCGTTTGAAGTCCCGTCATCCGTACAAGCAATGGCTGCGCAAGAATGCCCTGCGCATCCAGGCGACCATGGAAGACAACGACCACGGTTCGGCGTTCTACGACGTCGATCAGCTCAAGCAATACATGAAGATGTACCAGGTCACGTTCGAAGAGCGCGACCAGGTGCTGCGTCCGCTCGGCGAGCAAGGCTACGAAGCCGTGGGCTCGATGGGCGACGATACGCCGATGGCCGTGCTGTCCCAGCGCGTGCGCACGCCGTACGACTATTTCCGCCAGCAGTTCGCGCAGGTGACCAACCCGCCGATCGACCCGCTGCGTGAAGCCATCGTCATGTCGCTGGAGATCTGCCTCGGTGCCGAGCGCAACATTTTCCAGGAGTCGCCGGAACACGCTTCGCGCGTGATCCTCAGCTCGCCGGTCATTTCCCCGGCCAAGTGGCGCTCGCTGATGAACCTCGATCGTCCGGGCTTCGAACGCGCGATCATCGATCTGAACTACGACGAGAGCGTCGGCCTGGAAGCTGCGATCCGCAACGTTGCCGATCAGGCTGAAGAAGCCGTGCGCGCCGGTCGTACCCAGGTTGTGCTGAGTGACCGTCATATCGCCCCGGGCAAGTTGCCGATCCACGCGTCCCTGGCTACCGGCGCGGTGCACCACCGCCTGACCGAGAAAGGCCTGCGTTGCGACTCCAACATCCTGGTGGAAACCGCGACCGCTCGCGATCCGCATCACTTCGCCGTGTTGATCGGTTTCGGCGCCTCTGCCGTTTACCCGTTCCTGGCCTATGAAGTGCTGGGCGACCTGATCCGTACCGGTGAAGTGCTGGGCGACCTCTACGAGGTGTTCAAGAACTACCGTAAAGGCATCACCAAGGGCTTGCTGAAGATCCTGTCGAAGATGGGCATCTCGACCATCACTTCGTACCGTGGTGCGCAGTTGTTCGAGGCCATCGGCCTGTCCGAGGAAGTCTGCAACCTGAGCTTCCGTGGCGTGCCGAGCCGTATCAAGGGTGCGCGTTTCGTCGACATCGAAGCCGAGCAGAAAGCCCTGGCCACCGAAGCCTGGAGCCCGCGCAAGCCGATCCAGCAGGGTGGATTGCTGAAGTTCGTCCACGGTGGCGAATATCACGCGTACAACCCGGACGTGGTCAACACCCTGCAGGCCGCCGTGCAGCAGGGCGACTACAGCAAGTTCAAGGAATACACGTCGCTGGTGGACAACCGCCCGGTGTCGATGATCCGCGACCTGCTGAAAGTCAAAACCCTCGACACTCCATTGGATATCAGCGAGATCGAACCACTGGAATCGGTGCTCAAGCGCTTCGACTCCGCCGGTATCTCGCTGGGCGCCCTGTCGCCGGAAGCTCACGAAGCCCTGGCCGAAGCCATGAACCGCCTCGGTGCGCGTTCCAACTCCGGTGAAGGCGGCGAAGACCCGGCGCGCTACGGCACCATCAAGAGCTCGAAAATCAAGCAGGTTGCCACCGGCCGTTTCGGTGTGACCCCGGAATACCTGGTCAACGCTGAAGTGCTGCAGATCAAGGTCGCCCAGGGCGCCAAGCCTGGCGAGGGTGGTCAGCTGCCAGGCGGCAAGGTCAACGGTCTGATCGCCAAGCTGCGTTACGCAGTACCGGGCGTGACCCTGATTTCGCCACCGCCGCACCACGACATCTATTCGATCGAAGACTTGTCGCAGCTGATTTTCGACCTGAAGCAAGTCAACCCGAAGGCTCTGGTCTCGGTGAAGCTGGTAGCAGAAGCGGGCGTCGGCACCATCGCCGCCGGTGTGGCCAAGGCCTACGCGGACCTGATCACCATCTCCGGCTACGACGGCGGCACCGGTGCATCGCCGCTGACCTCGATCAAATACGCTGGCGCTCCGTGGGAACTCGGCCTGGCCGAAACCCACCAGACCCTGCGCGGCAACGACCTGCGTGGCAAAGTCCGGGTACAGACCGACGGCGGCCTGAAAACCGGCCTCGACGTGATCAAGGCGGCCATCCTCGGCGCTGAAAGCTTCGGCTTCGGCACCGCGCCAATGATCGCCCTGGGCTGCAAATACCTGCGCATCTGCCACCTGAACAACTGCGCCACCGGCGTCGCGACTCAGAACGAGAAGCTGCGCAAGGATCACTACATCGGTACCGTCGACATGGTGGTGAACTTCTTCACCTACGTCGCCGAGGAAACCCGTGAGTGGCTGGCCAAGCTGGGCGTGCGCTCCCTCGAAGAGCTGATCGGCCGTACCGATCTGCTGGAAGTCCTCGAAGGCCAGACCGCCAAGCAGCATCACCTGGACCTGACCCCGTTGCTGGGCAGCGACCACGTGCCGGCGGACAAGCCGCAGTTCTGTGGCGTTGAGCGCAACCCGCCGTTCGACAAGGGCCTGCTGGCCGAGAAAATGGTCGACATGGCCACCTCGGCGATCAACGACCTGAGCGGCGCTGAATTCGCCCTGGATATCTGCAACTGCGACCGTTCCATCGGCGCACGGATCTCCGGCGAAATCGCGCGCAAGCATGGCAACCAGGGCATGGCCAACGCGCCGGTCACGTTCCGCTTCAAAGGCACGGCCGGGCAGAGCTTCGGCGTGTGGAACGCCGGCGGCCTGAACATGTACCTGGAAGGCGACGCCAACGACTACGTCGGCAAGGGCATGACCGGCGGCAAGCTGGTGATCGTTCCGCCGAAGGGCAGCGTCTACCGCACTCAGGACAGTGCCATCATCGGCAACACCTGCCTGTACGGCGCCACCGGCGGCAAGCTGTTCGCCGCTGGTACCGCGGGCGAACGTTTCGCCGTGCGTAACTCCGGTGCCCACACCGTCGTGGAAGGCACTGGCGATCACTGCTGCGAGTACATGACCGGTGGTTTCGTCTGCGTATTGGGCAAGACCGGTTACAACTTCGGTTCTGGCATGACTGGCGGTTTCGCCTACGTGCTCGACCAGGACAACAGTTTCGTTGACCGGGTCAACCACGAACTGGTGGAAATCCAGCGGATCAGCGGCGAGGCGATGGAAGCCTACCGCAGCCACCTGCAACGCGTGCTGAACGAGTACGTCGAGGAAACCGACAGCGAGTGGGGTCGTGAACTCGCCGAGAACCTCGATGATTACGTGCGTCGTTTCTGGCTGGTCAAGCCCAAGGCTGCCAACCTGAAGTCGTTGCTTTCCAGCACCCGTGCCAACCCGCAGTGATATGCGCCTGAAGAGTTTGATGAGGTTTTAAAATGGCTGAACGTCTGAATAATGACTTCCAGTTCATCGAGGTCGGGCGCAAGGATCCGAAGAAGAAACTGTTGCGTCAACGCAAGAAAGAGTTCGTGGAAATCTACGAACCGTTCAAACCCCAGCAGTCGGCCGACCAGGCCCACCGCTGCCTGGGTTGCGGTAACCCGTATTGCGAATGGAAGTGCCCGGTGCACAACTTCATTCCCAACTGGCTGAAGCTGGTGGCCGAGGGCAACATCCTCCAGGCCGCCGAGCTGTCGCACCAGACCAACACCCTGCCGGAAGTCTGCGGCCGGGTGTGCCCGCAGGACCGTCTGTGCGAGGGTGCCTGCACCCTCAACGACGGCTTCGGCGCGGTGACCATCGGTTCGGTGGAGAAGTACATCACTGACACCGCGTTCGCCATGGGCTGGCGCCCGGACATGTCCAAGGTCAAGCCGACCGGCAAGCGCGTCGCGATCATCGGTGCCGGGCCTGCGGGCCTGGGTTGTGCCGACGTGCTGGTGCGCGGCGGCGTGACCCCGGTGGTGTTCGACAAGAACCCGGAAATCGGCGGTCTGCTGACCTTCGGCATCCCCGAGTTCAAGCTGGAAAAGACCGTACTGAGCAATCGTCGCGAAGTCTTCACTGGCATGGGCATCGAGTTCCGCCTCAACGCCGAGGTCGGCAAGGACGTGACCATGGAGCAACTGCTCGAAGAATACGATGCGGTATTCATGGGCATGGGCACCTACACCTACATGAAGGGCGGTTTTGCCGGTGAGGACCTGCCGGGCGTGTACGACGCACTGGACTTCCTGATCGCCAACGTCAACCGCAACCTGGGCTTTGAAAAGTCGCCGGCAGATTTCGTCGACATGAAAGGCAAGAAGGTCGTGGTACTCGGCGGTGGCGACACGGCGATGGACTGCAACCGTACTTCGATCCGCCAGGGCGCCAAGTCGGTGACCTGCGCCTATCGTCGTGACGAAGCGAACATGCCTGGCTCGCGCAAAGAGGTGAAGAACGCCAAGGAAGAAGGGGTGAAATTCCTCTACAACCGCCAGCCGATCGCCATTGTCGGTGAAGACAAGGTCGAAGGCGTGAAGGTGGTCGAGACCCGTCTCGGCGAGCCGGACGCCCGTGGCCGTCGCAGCCCCGAGCCGATCCCGGGCTCCGAAGAGATCATCCCGGCCGACGCCGTGGTCATCGCTTTCGGTTTCCGCCCGAGCCCGGCGCCGTGGTTCGAACAGTTCGAGATCCAGACCGACAGCCAGGGCCGCGTGGTGGCGCCGGAACAAGGTCAGTACAAGCACCAGACCAGCAACCCGAAAATCTTCGCCGGTGGCGACATGGTGCGCGGTTCGGACCTGGTGGTGACGGCGATCTTCGAAGGCCGTAATGCGGCGGAAGGGATTCTGGATTATCTGGGGGTCTAAACCCTGATCCTGAGCCGAATGCAGTAAAAATGTGGGAGCGGGCTTGCTCGCGAAGAGGGAGTATCAGTCGACAGTTTTGTTGCCTGACACACCGCATTCGCGAGCAAGCCCGCTCCCACAGTTGTTTCGCGGTGTTGCTAAACTTCGTATTTCATTGCGACAAATTGACCCGATAGACAAAAGCCTCCGCTCTTGCCGTGCCTTTTGCGCCCGGCTCTGAGAAAATGCCCGTACTTTTTTTCCGGATGCCGACATGACTGCCCTGAAGAACGACCGTTTCCTGCGCGCCCTGCTCAAGCAACCCGTAGACGTCACCCCTGTGTGGATGATGCGTCAGGCCGGTCGCTACCTGCCTGAATACCGCGCCAGCCGTGCCAAGGCTGGCGATTTCATGAGCCTGTGCATGAACCCGGCGTTCGCTTGCGAAGTCACGATGCAGCCTCTCGACCGCTATCCACAGCTGGATGCGGCGATCCTCTTCTCCGACATCCTGACCATCCCCGATGCTATGGGCCAGGGCCTGTATTTCGAAACCGGCGAAGGTCCGCGCTTCAAGAAAGTCGTCAGCACCCTGGCCGACATCGAAGCCCTGCCGATTCCTGATCCGCAGAAAGACCTGGGCTACGTGATGGACGCGGTCAGCACCATCCGCCGCGAACTGAACGGCCGCGTGCCGCTGATCGGTTTCTCCGGCAGCCCGTGGACCCTGGCGACCTACATGGTCGAAGGCGGCTCGTCGAAAGACTTCCGCAAGACCAAGGCCATGCTTTACGACAACCCGCAAGCCATGCACCTGCTGCTGGATAAACTCGCGCAGTCGGTCACCAGCTACCTCAATGGCCAGATCATGGCCGGTGCGCAAGCGGTGCAGATTTTCGACACCTGGGGCGGCAACCTGTCGGCGGCGGCGTACCAGGAGTTTTCCCTGGCCTACATGAAGAAAATCGTCAGCGGCCTGATCCGCGAGCACGAAGGCCGCAAGGTGCCGGTGATCCTGTTCACCAAGAACGGTGGCCTGTGGCTGGAAAGCATCGCCGACGCCGGTGCTGATGCATTGGGTCTGGACTGGACCTGCGACATCGGCAACGCCCGCGCCCGTGTCGGCGACAAGGTCGCACTGCAAGGCAACATGGACCCGACCGTACTCTACGCCAAACCGGAAGCCATCCGCGCAGAAGTCGGGCGTATTCTGGCCAGCTACGGCAAGGGCAGCGGCCACGTGTTCAACCTCGGCCATGGCATCACGCCGGAAGTCGATCCGGAACACGCCGGTGCATTCCTGCGTGCCGTGCATGAATTGTCGGCGCAATATCACGAGTAACGGTCGACGCCGTTTTCCAGAAGCCTGTCCCGCCTCGTGCCGGACAGGCTTTTTTATGGTGCGCCCAGCATGGGCGCAATCTTGTGGGTGAAAGTCCCGCCGTAAGCTGACCACAGCGAACGAAGCGAAGCGCAACTGCATGAGGGCGACCGAGTGTGGGGAGGAAGCGTGGAGCGAAACCGCGAGCCGATGAACAAGAACCGGATACAAGGCGAAGCCGATCAGGGCGAGCGAGCCATAAATCGCGAAGCTCTTGTGGTCAAAGATCAGGCTGCGTAAATCCGGCGGTTGTGCGGGG
>NZ_JBFUHS010000051.1:0-25686 GCF_056402255.1 Pseudomonas sp. P4_B4 | reverse complement strand
GCCATAGACGGTGCGCAGGGGCTTGGGCGGTCTGGGTACTTCCCAAGAGGCCACGCGCAGGGTCGAGGGGTCGGCGAACAGGCTGAATTCGGCGTACTGGCCGATGAATTTTTCCGCGCCGATGTCGAGGTCGCTGGCGGTGAATTCGATGCGGTAGAGGTAGGGTTGGCTAAGGTGCTCATGGCCCTCGAAGGTGAGGACGTCGAGGTGGGTGTCGAGGCCATCGATCTGTAGTTTGTGGCGGCTGTGGTCGAAGAAGGTGCGCGGTGTGTTGGACAAAATCAGGCCTCCCTTGGCTTTTGAAGCGGACGGGGAGGCTTCGTTGCCACCCTCGTTCAAACGCTGGGCAGCTTTCAGGAAGGCAAAAAAGGTTGATATAGGACGTTTCTAATAAGCGTGTAGGGTGCTTCCGAATAATGCAGCAGGCCACGACGCCCTAAGAATCTACCTACAACAGCAAAAGAATCCTCGGCATCTCGACACCGACCATGAATGAGTCTTTCTGACCAGGACTCCACCTGACGACCGGCAGCAAAAACCATTTGCCACAAAATATTACATACGTCATATTACAGCCATCATAATTACCGACACCCTGACAGGTATCCCTCCATGACCAGCATGTCCACCGTAGAACCCGATCTGGACTCCCCGGTGAAACCGGCAAAACCTCCCCTGCTCAAACGCCTGCTGTTGCCAACCGTGGGCATCGCAGCACTGGTGCTGGCTGGTGTGTATGGCGCGCATTGGTGGACCGCCGGGCGTTTCATCGAAGAAACCGACGACGCCTACATCGGCGGCGATGTGACGGTGATCGGGCCGAAAGTGGCGGGTTACATCGACGAAGTGCTGGTGGCCGATAACCAGCAGGTCAAGGCCGGCGACGTGCTGATCCGTCTCGATTCGCGCGACTACCGCGCCAACCTGGCCAAGGCCGAAGGCGCAGTGGCCGCCCAGGAGGCCTTGCTGGCCAACCTCGACGCCACCGAACAATTGCAACAGGCCGTCATCGGCCAGGCCCGCGCCGGCATCGACGCCGCCGGTGCCGAAACCGCCCGTTCGCGGGATGACGATGCCCGCTACAAAAAACTGGTGATCACCAACGCCGTCTCGGTGGAAAGCGCCCAGCGAGCCAACACCACGTTCAAGACGGCCCAGGCCCAAAGCAACCGCGCCCAGGCTGAACTGCTGGCCGCGCAGCGCCAGTTGAATGTGATCGACACCCAGAAACAACAAGCCCGGGCCGCCCTGATCCAGGCCAAGGCCGAGCGCGACCTGGCGCAATTGAATGTCGGCTACACCGAACTGAAGGCACCGGTCGACGGTGTGATCGGCAATCGCCGGGCCCGGGTCGGCGCCTATGCCCAGGCCGGCTCGCAATTGCTCTCGGTGGTACCGACCAGCGGTCTGTGGGTCGATGCCAACTTCAAGGAAGACCAACTGGCGCACATGGTGCCTGGGCAACGGGTGGTGATCCGTGCCGATGTGCTGTCGGGGCAGGAATTCCACGGTCACCTGGACAGCCTCGCCCCCGCCAGCGGTTCGCAATTCAGTGTGTTGCCGCCGGAAAACGCTACCGGCAACTTCACCAAGATCGTGCAGCGGGTGCCGGTGCGGATTCACCTCGACCCGCCCGACAGTGTGCTCGGCCACCTGCGTCCGGGGTTGTCGGTGACCGCTGAAGTGGACACGCGCAAGGAGCCTGAAGCGCCAGCCGTGGCCAGCGCGCCATGAGCCGCGCCCTCGCCGCCCCGGCGCAACCGTTCAATGCCGCGAACATGGCGACGGCGACGAAGGTTTTCGCCTTTGCCAGCATGTGCATCGGTATGTTCATTGCGCTGCTGGATATCCAGATTGTCTCGGCTTCGTTGCGTGACATCGGCGGCGGGCTCTCCGCCGGCACCGACGAAACCGCGTGGGTACAAACCAGTTACCTGATCGCCGAAATCATCGTGATCCCGCTGTCGGGCTGGCTGTCCCGGGTATTTTCCACGCGCTGGCTGTTCTGCGCATCGGCGGTGGGTTTCACCCTGACCAGCCTGCTGTGCGGCGTGGCCTGGAACATCCAGAGCATGATTGCCTTCCGCGCCCTGCAAGGGTTTCTGGGCGGCTCGATGATTCCGCTGGTGTTCACCACGGCCTTCGTGTTCTTCACCGGCAAACAACGGGTGATCGCCGCCGCGACCATCGGTGCGGTGGCCTCATTGGCACCGACCCTGGGACCGGTGATCGGTGGCTGGATCACCGACATATCGTCCTGGCACTGGCTGTTCTACATCAACCTGGTCCCCGGCATCTTTGTCGCCGTGGCCGTGCCGATGCTGGTAAAAATCGACCAGCCGGAACTGTCGCTGCTCAAAGGCGCGGATTACTTGAGCATGGTGTTTCTGGCGCTGTTCCTCGGCTGCCTGGAATACACCCTCGAAGAAGGCCCGCGCTGGAACTGGTTCAGCGACCGCACGATCCTGACCACCGCGTGGATCAGCGGCCTGGCCGGGCTGGCTTTCATCGGCCGGACCTTGCACGCGGCCAATCCGATTGTCGATCTGCGCGCCTTGAAGGACCGCAATTTCGCCCTTGGCTGTTTCTTCTCGTTCGTCACTGGTATCGGCCTGTTCGCCACGATTTACCTGACGCCGCTGTTCCTTGGCCGGGTGCGTGGCTACGGAGCGCTGGACATTGGTCTGGCGGTTTTCTCCACCGGGGTGTTCCAGATCATGGCGATTCCGCTGTACGCCTTTCTGGCCAATCGCATCGACCTGCGCTGGATCATGATGACCGGCCTTGGGCTGCTCGCGTTATCGATGTGGGATTTCAGCCCGATCACCCATGACTGGGGGGCCAGGGAATTGATGCTGCCGCAAGCCCTGCGCGGGATTGCCCAGCAATTGGCGGTGCCGCCGACGGTGACCTTGACCCTCGGCGGCCTGGCGCCGGCACGGCTCAAGCATGCGTCGGGGTTGTTCAACCTGATGCGCAACCTGGGCGGGGCTATCGGCATTGCCGCCTGCGCGACCATCCTCAACGACCGCACCAACCTGCATTTCACCCGGTTGGCGGAGAATCTCAACAGCACCAACGAGGCGCTCAACCAATGGCTGTCCCAGGTCGGCAACAACTTCGCTGCCCTCGGTCAGAGCGGTGACGCCGGGGTCACCGCCAGCCTGCATCAGCTATGGTTGCTGACCTACCGCGAAGCCCAGACGCAAACCTATGGCGACGCGTTCCTGATGATCATGGTCTGCTTCATTATTGCCACGGCGATGGTGCCCCTGATGCGCAAGGTGCAACCACCGGCCGCGCCGAGTGCCGATGCTCATTGATGCTTGTGCGGGTCAGGCCTGGGGCATTTTGCGGAAGCCGATGGCCAGGCGGTTCCAGGCATTGATGGTGGTGATGGCGACGGTCAGGTCGACCATTTCCTTGGCATCGAACTGGGCGGTAGCCAGTTCATAGTCTTCGTCCGGGGCATGGGTCTGGCTGATCAGGGTCAGGGATTCGGTCCAGGCCAGTGCGGCGCGTTCACGCTCGGTGAAGAACGGTGTTTCGCGCCAGGCCGACAGTGTGGCCAGGCGACGCTCGGACTCACCACCCTTGCGTGCATCGGCGCTGTGCATGTCCAGGCAGAAGGCGCAGCCGTTGATTTGCGAGGTGCGCAGCTTGACCAGTTCGATCAGGTTTTTTTCCAGCGGCAGCTTCGACACCGCTGTTTCCAGGGCGATCATCGCCTTGAGGGCATCAGGGGACGCAGTGTAGAAATCGATACGGGTTTTCATGGCGTGCTCCAGGGCAAGTGGGTGTGTCACTACGTTAGTCCCCTGGCCGGTTTACACAAATAGCCAATCTTTCAGAAGTCGAGGAGGCCACTGCGGTGCCTTCTTGAAAGAAAGTGCTATTTGAGAGTTCCCATCACTTGGCCTGCACCACCAGATCGCCGCCCGGAGCAGCGGCCATTCACGCCCGATTGCGCAACCACTGCAAAAAGCCCTTTTTCGCCACCGCCACCGGCAGGTCCTGAGTCAGGGTTTTCGCCTTGTGCAGCCGGTAATCGAGCAAGGTTTTCATTGCATCGCTGATGTCATGACGGGCATCCAGGCACGGCTTGAGGTAGGACTTTTCGATGCGGTACAGGCCACAGAATGTCTTGGCGATGAACCGCGCAGGCACCGAACTGTCGGCCAGTATCCCGGCCTCGCCGATCACTTCACCCGGCCCCATGCGCCCGGATTCGAAAGGTTCGCCGTGCCGGGTCAGCGTCACCGTCACCACCCCGGACTCGATGATGAACAAGTGATCACTGACCTCCCCCGCCTCCAGGATCGTTTCCCCGGCGCGGAATGATTGCAAGGTCATGTTCTGGCTGAAAGTGTCTTTCTCTTCCTGGCGCAGGGTGGAGAAAATCGGCGAACTGTCGAGCAACGCCCGGGCCCGCGACAGGTTGCCTGGCGGATTGGGCTCCACGCTCGACAGCAGGTTGACGCCGGACGCCTGCAAGTGCCGGTAGGCCAGGTCGAACAGTTGATTGCGCACCGAACGCTTCTCGTCCATCGACGCGACAAACCCGCTGATTTCATAGATCACTCCGGTGTTGCTCGCACTTTTCATGCCGACACTCGGCGACGGTGTCTCCAGCAGAAAGCGGCAGCCTTGCATGGCCCGCTCCAGGGCTTCGATCACCGTGTTCGGCCGCGCGTGCGGGCTCACTTCCAACGAAACGGAGATGCCGAACATATCGCTCGGCCGACTGAAATTGATGATCTTGGCCTTGGCGGCCAGGGAGTTGGGAATCACCGCCATGCAACCCTGGGAGGTCTGCAGGCGCGTGGCACGCCAGTCGATGTCGGTGACCCGGCCTTCCATGCCATCAATGGAGATGTAGTCATCCAGTTGATAGGGTTTGGTGGTGTTCAGGACGATCCCGGAGAAAACGTCACTGAGGGTACTTTGCAAGGCCAGGCCGACAATGATCGCCAACGCACCGGACGTCGCCAGCACGCCCTTGACCGGTAGATCGAGCACATAGGCCAGGGCGGCAATGATCGCGATCAGGAAAATCACCGCACCGAGCAAATCCTGAAGCAATCGCCCGGTATGCCCCACCCGTTGCATCATCACCGCGCCGATCAGCACCGTCAGCATCCGCGCGCCGAACAACCACCAGCCGATCTGCAATCCGGTGGCCGCCAGGTGCAACGGTACGTTGTCGGCCCAGGGCGGCGGCTCCATCGGGTTCAGGCCTTCGTTGAACAGCAGAAGGCTGTATAGCGCGAAAATCGTGACCCGCAACAGAAGCTTCCAAGGGTTGCGGTTGTCACCGATTAAACGCCACAACCCGAGGTCAATCAGGATCAGCACCATGGCGCAGATCAATGGGTGTTCGGTGAGGAAAGACAGCATCAAGCAACTCCAGCCAGGGCTAATAACGCGAAGATCGCACAGATTGGCCATAGTGTAGGAGCAATTGATTTGGCAGGATGAACACGTCTGGCTAGACACCAAAAAAACCTGTGGGAGCGGGCTTGCTCCGGGCGGCGATCCGACGAAAGCGGTGTGTCAGCCAACAAAAATGCTGAACGTGAATCCGTCTTCGCGAGCAAGCCCGCTCCCACAGGGGGGAAGCGTGATGCCGAAGTTACTTGCTATTGGCCAGCGTGCTGTAGCTGGTCATCAGGTTGCGGTAATCCGGAATATGGTTGGAGAACAGCGTGCCCAACCCTTCGATGTCGTTGCGCCAGTCGCGGTGCAGTTCACAGGCCAGGCCGAACCAGGTCATCAGTTGCGCGCCCTGAGCGGTCATTCGGTTCCACGCCGATTCGCGGGTCAGTTCGTTGAAAGTGCCGGACGCGTCGGTGACCACGAACACCTCAAAACCTTCGGCCAGGGCCGAAAGAGCCGGGAATGCCACGCACACTTCCGTCACCACACCGGCGATGATCAGTTGTTTCTTGCCGGTGGCCTTGATCGCCTTGACGAAATCTTCGTTGTCCCAGGCGTTAATCTGACCCGGGCGAGCGATGTACGGCGCGTCCGGAAAAAGTGCCTTGAGCTCGGGCACCAGCGGGCCGTTGGGGCCGGTTTCGAAACTGGTGGTGAGGATGGTCGGCAGCTTGAAGTACTTGGCCAGGTCAGCCAGGGCCAGCACATTGTTCTTGAATCGATCCGGGTCGATGTCGCGTACCAGTGACAGCAGGCCCGCCTGATGATCAACCATCAAAACCGCGGCATTGTCCTTGTCCAGACGCTTGTAGGAAGTAGTCATTGCAGTAGTCCTCGCGTGTTATCGATGCCGATTGGAAATCGGCGTGGGGTCACCGGTCAGCGCTGGGAGTCCAGCGCCTCGTGTTCGTTCGCCACTTGCTGAGCCTTGAGGTAACTCTCGATCAGCAATTGATAATGCGGCATGGCCTGGGCGTAGACAGCGGCCCACTGCTCGGCATCCGGACGGTTCCACGAGCCTTGCAGCTCAGAAAGCGTAGCCATGATGTCGATCGGCACCACCCCGGCCTGGGCCAAACGGGCAACGGTCAGATCAGTGGCCAGTTTCGAGTGGTTGCCGGAGGCGTCGACCACGGCAAACACCTTGTAGCCTTCATGCACCGCCGCGATGGACGGGAACGCCAGGCACACGCTGGTCAAGGTGCCGGCGATCACCAGGGTTTTCTTGCCGGTGGCTTTGACCGCCGCGTGAAACTCCGGATTGTCCCAGGCGTTGATTTCACCTTTGCGCGCCACGTATTGCGCATGGGGTGCGGCCTCGTGGATTTCCGGGATCAACGGCCCGTTCGGCCCCTGGGGAACGGAAGCGGTGGTGATCACCGGCATCTTCAACAGGGTCGCGGCCTTGGCCAGGGCAATGGCGTTGGCGCGCAGTTGGGGTACGTCCATGTCCTTGACGATCTGGAACAGTCCGCTCTGGTGATCGATCAGCAGCATCGCGCTGTCATTGGGGTCGATGGTCGGTTTCTGGCCGTTGAAGTTGGCCGCGTAGACAGTGTTCATGTGCGTTTCCTCTTTCTTTTGGGCAACAGCCATCCCTGGCCTGAAAACCGGCCTACTCATCCTGGGTAGAGTCGGGTGTAAAAGCGCTGCGAATTAACCGTGCATCCGGCCGAAGCGACCGGACTGGAAGTCGGCGAAGGCCTGGTGGATTTCTTGCTCGGTGTTCATCACGAACGGCCCGTGACCGACGATCGGCTCGTCGATCGGTTCGCCGCTGAGCAACAGCACCACCGCGTCTTCGCTGGCTTCGAGGGTCAACTGATCGCCCTTGCGGTCGAACAGGGCCAGTTGCCCCTGGCGCACCGATTCCAGGCCGTTGACCTGAACCGTGCCGCGCAGAACCACCAGTGCGGTGTTGCGCCCTTCATGCAGATCCAGGGTGAGCAACTTGCCGGCATTCAAACGAATGTCCCACACGTCGACCGGGGTGAAGGTGCGCGCCGCGCCCTTGTGGCCGTCGAACTCACCGGCGATCAGGCGCAGGCTGCCGGCGTTGTCCTTCAAGGCGATGCTCGGGATGTCACGGTCGAGAATCGTTTGGTAGCCGGGGTCGGCCATTTTGTCCCTGGCCGGCAGGTTGACCCACAGTTGCACCATCTCCAGGGTGCCACCGCTCCTGGCGAAACCTTCGGAGTGAAACTCTTCATGCAGGATCCCCGAGGCCGCGGTCATCCATTGCACATCGCCGGGGCCGATCTTGCCGCCGCTGCCGGTGGAGTCCCGGTGCTCCAGTTCGCCCTTGTAAACGATAGTCACGGTTTCGAAGCCACGATGCGGATGCTGACCAACGCCACGTCGCTCGCTGGTCGGGGTGAATTCAGCGGGGCCGGCGTGATCCAGCAACAGGAACGGGCTGATGTGCTTGCCCAGGTTGTCGTAGGAAAACAGCGTGCGAACCGGAAAACCGTCGCCAACCCAATGGGTCCGTGGACTGGTGTAGATACCGATGATGTTTTTCATGGTGTCTCCTGATGAGGTGAGTGAAGCCATGGACAAAGCTTAAAACCGTGACCTTTGCTGCGCTAGACTGCAAAAATCAGCTTTAGCGTTCTATTTGGAGAACGATGGTGGAAGACCTCAACACCCTCTACTACTTCACCCAGGTGGTGGAGCATCACGGTTTTGCCGCGGCCGGTCGCGCACTGGACATGCCCAAGTCCAAGCTCAGCCGACGCATTGCCGAACTCGAAGAACGCCTTGGTGTGCGCCTGCTGCACCGCACCAGCCGGCATTGTTCATTGACGGAAATCGGCCAGGCCTATTACCAGCGCTGCCTGGCCATGCGGGTGGAGGCGGAAAGCGCCGCCGAACTGATCGAGCGCAACCGCTCCGAGCCTCAGGGCCTGGTGCGTGTCAGTTGCCCGACGGCGCTGCTCAATTCCTGGGTCGGGCCGATGCTGACCCGCTACATGCTCAAGTACCCCTTGGTGGAGTTGTTCATCGAGAGCACCAATCGCCGGGTCGACCTGATTCACGAAGGCTTCGACATTGCCCTGCGGGTACGCTTTCCGCCGCTGGAAAACACCGACATGGTGATGAAGGTGCTGGGCAACAGCACCCAGAGCGTGGTCGGCAGCCCGGCCTTTTTATCGCGCCTGTCGACACCGGCCTCCCCGGCCGACCTCAGCGGCTTGCCGAGCCTGCACTGGGGCGCGGCGCAGCGCGAATATCAGTGGGAACTGTTCGGTGCCGACGGCAGCACCGCGATGATCCGGCATGCACCGCGCATGGTCACCGATGACCTGTTGGCCTTGCGCCATGCGGCGCTCGCCGGGATCGGCATCGTGCACCTGCCCAGCGTGGTGGTGCGCGATGAAATCGCTGCCGGGCAACTGGTGGAACTGGTGCCGGGCTGGGCACCGAAGAGCGGTGTCATCCATGCGATCTTCCCCTCGCGCCGGGGGTTGCTGCCTTCGGTGCGCACGTTGATCGATTTTCTTGGGGAGGAATTCAGCCGTAGTGATATTGACTGAAAGCAGCTGCAAGCTTTTAGCGGCAAGCGGCAAGTTGATGGGGGGATGTATGCGGCCGGGTCGACCTCTTGGATGATTCTTGATTTTCAGTAAACATTGCTTTGCCGATCCAGCGGTTTTTCTCACGGATGCAGTTGCGGATACTGCCGCCCATTCCCACTGCAACCTCTGGAGTCATTGATGTCTATTCCCGCCTTCGGCCTGGGTACGTTTCGCTTGCAAGGCCAGGTGGTCATCGATTCGGTGAGCACCGCCCTGGCGCTCGGCTACCGGGTGATCGATACCGCACAAATCTACGAGAACGAAGCCGAAGTCGGCGAGGCTATCGCGGCCAGCGGCATCGCCCGGGAAGAGTTGTTCATCACCAGCAAGATCTGGGTCGCCAACCTGGCCGGTGATCGCCTGATCGACAGCCTGAAAGAAAGCCTGCGCAAACTGCAGACCGACTGCCTGGACCTGACCCTGATCCACTGGCCGTCGCCGGACGATCAAGTGCCGGTCGAAGAGTTCATGGGCGCCCTGCTCGAAGCCAGGCGCCTGGGCCTGACCCGGCAGATCGGCGTGTCCAACTTCACCATCGACCTGATGAAACAGGCGATCGCGGCCATTGGTGCCGAGCACATCGCCACCCACCAGATCGAACTACACCCCTACCTGCAAAACCGCGAGGTCGTCGAGTTCGCACGCAGCCAGGGCATCGGCATCACCTCGTACATGACCCTGGCTTACGGTGAAGCTCTCAAGGACCCGCTCATCCAGCAGATCGCCGAGCGCCTGCACGCGACACCGGCGCAGGTCACCCTGGCTTGGGCCATGCAATCGGGTTACGCCGTGATCCCGTCTTCCACGCGCCGGGCCAACCTCGAAAGCAACTTGAAGGCTTGCGAGCTGACCTTGAGCGAGGCCGACATGGCCTTGATCGCAACGCTGGATCGCGGCCACCGGTTGACCAGCCCCAAAGGCATCGCACCGAATTGGGATTGAGCCTCAATCCTGCTCCAGACGCTGGTCCAGGCGGGCCATGGCTTGCTGCAACTGGTCGACGGCGTCGTCGATCAGTGCCGCGCGGCCGTCATTGCACGCCCGCTCCAGTTGTTCGCAACACTCGACCAGGCCAAGCGCTCGCACCATCAGCGCCCCGCCCTTGATCCGGTGTGCCAACTCCTGCAAACCCGGGCGATTGCCGCCGGCATGCAAGGCCAGCAAATGCACGCGATCCTCGCGGTTGGTCAGCGCCAGATCGTGCAATAGTTGATCGATCAGCTCACGGTCCGCATCCGCATAGCGTTCCAGCCCGCTCAAATCGAATTCGGCGAAGCCAGGGTCGTCGATTGCCGCTGGGGGGGCGCCGGGAAACCGATGGGCCAGCCACGCCTGCAAATCCACCAGGCGAATGGGCTTGAACAGGCAATCGTCCATGCCCGCGGCCTGACACCGGGCTTTCTCCTCGGCCTGCGCATTGGCGGTAAAGCCCAGAATCAGCGTCGGCGACAGCCCCTGAACCCGCTCTTGCTCACGTATCGCGCCCGCCAATTCGTAACCACTGAGCACCGGCATATTGCAGTCGGTAATGACCAGATCGAACCCGTGCCCTCGCCACTGCGCAAGCCCCTGCGCCCCGTCTTCAGCCAGCACCACACGATGGCCCAGGTAGCTCAGCTGCCGCGAAAGCAACAGACGATTGGCCGGATAATCGTCGACCACCAGAATCGACAACGCCCGGGTCGTGAGCTGCGCCGGATCCAGGGGCTTGCCCCCCGCGGGTAACGCTTGCAGGGCAGGCAGCACCAGGCTGATGTCGACCCGCGTCCCGCGCCCAGGCTCACTGTCGAGCTGCAGGCGGCCGCCCATCATTTCGCACAAGGTACGACTGATCATCAGGCCCAGGCCGGAACCTTGCCGGGCGCTCTGCTGGCTGTTGCCCGCCTGCACGAACGGGCTGAACAGGCGTTGCTGGTCGAAAGCGCTGATGCCAATGCCGCTGTCTTCGATCCGTACACTGACGGCGAGCTGCGCCGGGGCTTGAGGCCGCACTCGCAGCGTCAGGCTCACCTGGCCTTCCCGGGTGAACTTGATCGCATTGCTCAGCAGATTGGACAGCACCTGTTTGAAGCGCGTGGGATCGAGCATCGCATCGCGGTCACTGTAGTCGTCGAACTCGACCCGCCACTGCAGATTCTTCTGTATTGCCAACCCTTCGAAAACCCGGCAGACCGACGTCACCAGCTCGTGCAGATTGACCCGCTCCGGCGCCAGCGACAAATGCCCGGATTCGATCCGGGCGACATCCAGAATGTCGCCGATCAAATCCAGCAACTGCTGCCCGGCGTTGGACGCCACCTCGATGGCGGCGCGGTCGGTCTCCCCCTCATCGGCCCGTTTCAGCGCCAGTTCCAGCATGCCGATCAATGCGTTCATCGGCGTGCGGATTTCATGGCTCATGGTGGCCAGGAACGTAGTCTTGGCCCGGTTGGCGTCGTCCGCCGCGTCCTTGGCTTCCTGCAATTGCCCGAGCAATTGCTGACGCTGGCGAATCTGCCGCCGCTGCCAGACGATCCCGGCCAACGCGAGCAACAGCAAGACACCCGCCACCGCAAACGCTTGCACGATCGCCTGCCGGTGTCGCAGCCAGTAACTCTGCTCGACCATCGCGTCATAGCGCCAGGGTTGGGTCAGCTCGTCAATTTCCTCGGGAGGGATGCTCAGCAGCGCCTTGTCCAGAATCGAATGCAGTTCAGTCGCCTCGCGACTGGTTGCCAGGGTGCTTCGGGCGGGATCGGTGCCCACGGTACTGGTCACTTGCAGACGATCGCGATACTGCCGGGAAATCAGGTAACGGGCGCTGATCAACGAGTTGATGCCGCCATGGGCCTTGCCCTGGGCAACCATTTCCATGGCGTCCGTCGACAGTGGCGCATCAACCCGCTGGATCAGCGGGTAATGCTGGCGAATGTACTCGCCGGCAATGTTGCCCTGGGTCAGCGCCAGGGTTCTCCCCACCATGTCATCCAGCGCCCTGGGGCTGTCCGCGGCCACGCGGGTCACCAGCACCGAAGGGCTGCTCAGGAACGCGCGAGTGAACAGCAATTCATCTTCACGCTGGGAACTGAGACCGATACCGGCCAGTACATCGATCTGCCCGCTCTTGATGCCGGTCATCATCTCGGCCACCGACTTCATGCCGCGGATGTCAAATTGCAAGCCGGTGCGCAAACTGATTTTCGTCAGCACGTCGATGCCAATACCGCGAAACTTGCCTTCGCTGTCGATAAATGAAATCGGCGGGATATTTTCGTTGATCGCGACCCTCACCCGCGGGTGGCGTTCGAGCCAGTGCTGTTCGGCCACGCTCAATTGCAATGACTGTGTGCCGGGGATAGACACCCCGTTTGCCCCCCAACGACGCAGGATGTTCATTTGTTTATTGGTGGTGATGACCGCCAGCGCCTTGTTGACGACACGCAATAGCGCAACGTTGTCGCGGGCCATCGCAAAGGCAAAACGCCCGGACTCCATGGGCGAGAAGTCCGTCAGTTGCACGTTGTTCAGGTAATTCTTGCTGATCAGGTAATGGGCATTGATCGCATCGCCCAGATAGACATCGGCCTGGCCGAACGCCACGGCGCCCATCGCCGCCAGTGTCGAGGGAAACAGCTGGACCTGCGCTTTGGAATAGAACTGTTGCACGCTGTATTCGGGCAAGTAGTGATACAGCATCACCAGCCGCTTGCCCGCCAGTGTCGGGTCGAGCACCGGAGGGAAATCGGTGCGCGTGACCAGCACCGGTTGATCGACAGCGTAGGCACTGGACATCTGCAGCTGTGGATCTTCGGCTTCAAATCGATTGGCCGTTCCCAGCAGGTCTGCCTGCCCTTCCTTGATGGCCTGCACCGCGGCGGCCCGCGACGGATAACGTTGAACCTCAATGACGACGTTCAACAATTGTTCGAGCAACCCGGCGTAATCGGCTGTCACGCCTTCGAACACCCTGCCCGCCGTGTTGAACTCGAAGGGGGGATAGTCCGGCGCCGAGACCGCCAGTACCAATCGGCCCTTTTGCTGCAGCCAGCGCAACTCGGTTTCCGACAACCTGACGCTCATGCCTTCGGCACTCGAGCGTCCCAAAAGGGTCAACGACTGTTGTGCACAGACCGTCGATGCCCATAGAAGAAGGCCGATCAGCACCCCACCTGCCAGTCGTCGGAGAGCATTCATTCAGATCAAATGATTGCGCAGGGCGAAATCCCTCAAGTGCACCGATGAGCTCACGTTGAGCTTGAGGATGAGTCGGGTCTTGTAGGTACTGACGGTCTTGTAGCTCAGGTGCATGATCTCGGCGATTTCCAGGTTTTTCGAGCCCCGGGCCAGATACTGCAGAATGGTCAACTCACGATTGGAGAGACTGTCGATCAACTGCTTTTCACTGCGTTGCAAATCCCCCATCGACACGGAACTCGAGGGGAGCTGGGCGAAATAGGTGTAGCCGGCCATTACGGAGTTCACCGCCGCCGTCAAGTCATCCAGGTCCTTGCTCTTGGAAACATAGGCAACAGCCCCGGCACGCATGCAGCGGTCCTGATAGAACTGGGCCTCCAGCGAGGTGAACACCACCACTCGACATCGCGTGTTTTCGGCCTTGATACGGTCCATCACCTCAAGCCCCGCCACACCGGGAAGGCCCAGATCAAGCAACAGGACATCCGGTTGATGTTCCCGGATCAACGCCAGGACCTTATCGCCTCGGGAGGCCTCGTAAATCTGCTCGAACCCTTCACCCTTGAGTACGAGTTTGATCATGGAGCGAACCACCGGATGATCTTCCACAATCAGTGCTGACTTCATGACTACTCCCGTGCAAAACAACACGATCGGGCAAAAAATGCCCTCCAGATACCGCAGCGGTTGGGCACAACGCTGCGCATAGACTTTTGCATGGAGGGCTGGAAGGAACTACCTGACAGAAATGACAGTTCCGACAAACGGCAACCGACGATCAACGACGCTCATCAACTGCGTAATTGACGCAAGGTCAGGCAGAGCGGCCTGGCTGAGCTGGACTTTGCCCACGACTGGCTGCAACTGCGTCTGCTGTTCATTGAAGATAAACGCGTGATGGACCTGCGGGTTATTGGCAAAGTAATTGAACAGGTCCAGCGCTCCGCGGGCCATCGCCTCATTGACGAGCACCAGATCCAGAGGCTCGCAACCGTACTCCACCAGTGGAAGGAGCTCGTCGAGGCTCTGAACCGGTGCCACCCGGAAGTAGCCGAGCTGGTTGAACAGCCGCTCGATCCGCAGGCGGTTGAAGTGCTGCGCATCGGCGATCAGGATGCGCAAGGATTTGTTCGGCAAGGTGACCTCCAAAAGGATGTCGGTTTCAAGAGGTCGCAAAGCCTACGGAAGACCGCCCTAGGTTTATGTAGGAATATTCCTAAATAAATGCCGGTTAGTCTGACTCGTGCCAGGGAAACCCTGGCCTTTACTCCGTGGTACTCGGACTCCAGAACGCCTGCACCACCAGGGTCGACGTCGAAATCCGTGCCACCAGCGCATCCAGTTCATCGCCATCGACCGAGGTGGTCGCCAGGGTGGCTTCGATTTCAATTTCATCCGTGCCGAAGGCGTGCACATCGACATCGCTGGCCGGATAGTTGCAGCGCGCAAGCTCAGCTTCGAGCAAGGCCAGCACGGTTTTCTGCTGCGTACGCCGGGCAATGACGTAGACGATGTTGGTGACTTCCGCCGAAATCACATCCAGCGGCTGACGGTTGATGTTGTTGACGATCGGCCGCAGCAGCGTGTTTGCCGCGAGCACAAACAAGGTGCCAAGCAGCGCCTCGGCCAGCAGGTCGGCACCGGCGCAGGCACCGACCGCCGCCGAGGTCCAGAGCGTGGCGGCCGTATTGAGGCCGCGCACATTGCCCTCTTCGCGCATGATCACCCCGGCACCGAGAAAGCCGATGCCGGAAACCACGTAGGCTACGACCCGCACGGCGCCTTCGGCACCGGCGAGCCGGTTGGCCATGTCGACGAAAATCGCCGCGCCCACCGCCACCAGCACGTTGGTGCGCAGCCCGGCGGTGCGCTGCCGGTACTGGCGCTCGAAACCGATCAGGCCACCGAGGATGAAGGCCGCGCTGAGGCTGACCAGGGTGTCGAGCAGGGAGGTCAGGTTGAGGTTGTTGACGGCTTGCATATAAAACTCCTTGAGAAACACACAACCCTTGTGGCGAGGGAGCTTGCTCCCGCTGGGCAGCGAAGCGGCCCCAAAACCTGACAATGCGGTACCTCCAGCAGACCTCGCTCGCCGGTTTTGCGACTGCTACGCAGTCGAGCGGGAGCAAGCTCCCTCGCCACAAAGCTCATGCTGGCAGCATTATTGCCAGCCAAACCGGCGAATGTAGAACCCCTTCACCGCCTGGGTCAGCGCCATGTACGCCAGCAGGATCACCGGCAGGAACACGAAGTACAGTGACGGCAACGCCTGCAATTTGAAGTAATGCGCCAGCGGTCCCATTGGCAGGAAAATCCCCACGGCCATGATCAACCCGGTCATCACCAGCAACGGCGTGGCCGCGCGGCTTTGCAAGAACGGGATCTTCGGCGTGCGAATCATGTGCACGATCAGTGTCTGGGTCAGCAGCCCGACCACGAACCAGCCGGACTGGAACAGGGTCTGGTGATCCGGGGTGTTGGCATCGAACACGTACCACATCAAGGCGAACGTGGTGATGTCGAAGATCGAGCTGATCGGCCCGAAAAACAGCATGAAGCGCCCGACATCCGCCGGTTGCCAGCGTTGCGGTTGCTTGAGCATTTCGTCATCGACGTTATCGAACGGGATGGCGATCTGCGAAATGTCATAGAGCAGGTTCTGCACCAGCAGGTGCATCGGCAGCATCGGCAGGAACGGGATGAACGCACTGGCCACCAGCACCGAGAACACATTGCCGAAGTTCGAACTGGCGGTCATCTTGATGTACTTGAGCATGTTGGCGAAGGTCCGGCGCCCTTCCAGCACGCCCTCCTCCAGCACCATCAGGCTCTTTTCCAGCAGGATGATGTCGGCCGCTTCCTTAGCGATGTCCACGGCGCTGTCCACCGAAATACCGATGTCGGCGGTGCGCAGGGCCGGGGCGTCGTTGATGCCGTCGCCCATGAAACCGACCACATGGCCGTTGCCCTTGAGCAGACGGACGATGCGCTCCTTGTGCGACGGCGTCAGCCTGGCAAAGACGTTGGTGGTCTCCACCGCCTTCGTCAGCTCGGCATCGCTCATGCGTTCGATGTCGTTGCCCATCAGCAGGCCTTGCTGTTCCAGGCCGACTTCGCGGCAGATTTTCGCGGTCACCAGTTCGTTGTCACCGGTCAGCACTTTCACCGCCACGCCATGGGCGGCCAGGGCCTTGATGGCCGGTGCGGTGCTTTCTTTCGGCGGATCGAGAAAGGCTACGTAACCGATCAGTGTCAGTGCCTGTTCATCGGCCAGACTGTAGGTGTCGCGCCCTTTGACCATTGGCCGTGCCGCTACCGCAACCACCCGCAAGCCTTCGGCGTTGAACGAGGCAGTGACCTGGCGGATTCGCGCCAGCAGTTCCTCGGTCAAAGCTTCATCGACTTCGCCGTGACGCACCCGCGAGCACACCGCCAGCACCTCTTCCACCGCGCCCTTGCAGATCAGCAGGTGCGGTTGATCGCGCTCGGCCACCACCACCGACATGCGCCGGCGGGTGAAGTCGAACGGGATCTCGTCGACCTTGCGAAACGCCGTGCCGACTTTCAGCTCACGGTGGATTTCGACGTGTTCGAGTACCGCCACATCCAGCAGGTTTTTCAGGCCGGTCTGGTAGTAGCTGTTGAGGTAGGCCATTTCCAGCACGTCATCCGAGTCGTTGCCCCAGACGTCGACGTTGCGCGCCAGGAAGATCTTGTCCTGGGTCAGGGTGCCGGTCTTGTCGGTGCACAGCACGTCCATGGCGCCGAAGTTCTGGATGGCGTCGAGGCGTTTGACGATGACTTTCTTGCGCGACAGGAACACCGCGCCCTTGGCCAGGGTCGAGGTGACGATCATCGGCAGCATTTCCGGGGTCAGGCCCACGGCAATCGACAGTGCGAACAGCAGCGCTTCGGTCCAGTCGCCCTTGGTGAAACCGTTGATGAACAACACCAGTGGCGCCATCACGAACATGAAGCGGATCAGCAGCCAGCTGACTTTGTTGACCCCGGTCTGGAACGAAGTCGGCGCCCGGTCAGTGGCGCCGACCCGCTGGGCCAGGGCACCGAAATAGGTACTGTTGCCGGTGGTAAGAATCACCGCCATGGCCGTGCCGGACACCACGTTGGTGCCCATGAACAGGATGTTGTCCAGGTCCAGCGGATTGAGCGTGTCGCAGTCCTGCTGACGGGGAAACTTTTCCACCGGCATCGATTCACCGGTCATCGCTGCCTGGCTGACGAACAGGTCCTTGGCGCTGAGCACCCGGCAATCGGCGGGAATCATGTCACCGGCCGACAGCACGATCAGGTCGCCCGGCACCAGTTGCCTGATCGGCAATTCGATACGCTGCGCGCCGCGGTCCTCAAGGTCACGGCGCATCACCGTGGCGGTGTTGCTGACCATGGCCTTGAGGGCATCGGCGGCCTGGTTGGATTTGGTTTCCTGCCAGAAACGCAGCAAGGTCGAGAGCACCACCATGGAGAAAATCACGATGGCGGCTTTCATGTCTTCGGTCAGCCAGGAGATGACCGCCAGTAACGTCAGCAGCAGGTTGAATGGATTCTTGTAGCAGTGCCACAGGTGCGTCCACCACGGCAGCGGCTGTTCGTGCTCGACTTCGTTGAGGCCGTATTGCTCGCGCAGGGCATCGGCTTCGAGTTCGCTCAAGCCGTCGGTGTGACTGCCCAGGGTGTTGAGCAATTGACCGGTGTCGCTGCCGGCAGCGGCCACCAGGGTTTGCGCCAGGGTGGGCGGGACTTCACGGCTGACCGTGGTGTCGGTGAAGGTTTCCAGCAACGCCAGGCGACGGAAGTGCCGGACGATGTGGCGGTTTCGCAGGAAACCTGCGAAGAATTCCTTGAGGGTAAGTTTCATGGCTGGTGCCCCTTTGGTCAGCCGGGAAACCGTCGAGCAGGCAGGTCCACGCCGCTGCCGCCGGAACAACCGGCAAAGCAAGGCCTGGCGCGCCGGTCACGAATGACAGGCGTGTCGATAGAGCGGCGGCCACGACAAAAAGTCGAAACCACGCACTGTTCAGCGTCGATGAGAGGGACGTCGGGACACGGCCGGGACTGGCCATGATCGGGATGCCGCTGCTCGCTTTTCGGCGAGACAACGACACAGGAGACTGCGCGTTATCTTGCCGAGAAAATGCCGGTTACCGAGACCGGCCGACAACTGTCACTCGAACAAGTACCCACTGTGGGTCTCCGTAATGGATGAAAACGCGCGAAGCTTACGCCCCGATGTTTGGAGAGTAAACCCGATACAAAAGCTTGCAGGGGGAATCGCGGGGTTCTTCAGGAAGGGTTCAGGAATCAAAATTTGCGGTGTTCTTTCTGGCCCCTTCGCGAGCAAGCCCGCTCCCACACTTGATCTGCGAACACAGGCCAAAATGTGGGAGCGGGCTTGCTCGCGAAGGCGGTCTGACAGGCGCTGAAGATCCTAGCTGGCCGTCGCCAACAACAGATCCACCACCGACCGTCCATGCCCGCGATGCTTGCCGTGCTCATACAAAGAGCCGGCGATCTCATCGGCACGAATCGGCAGGATCGACAACAAGGTGTCGCTCAGCCCATGGCTGGCCTGGCAAAAGCCCTGCATGTAGAGGCCGGCCTTGAAGCGTTCATCGGTAATCAGCTTGTAGTTGCGATCGACCTCGAAATCACCCAGGTACTCTTCCAGCGGCGCCAGCAGTTTGCGGTGCATCTGCCGCTCGTAGCCGGTGGCCAGCACCACGGCGTCGTAGTGGCGCACCGAGACTTCGCCGGTGGCGTTGTTGTGCAACACCAGTTCGATGCCCCGCTCGTTGGCGGTGGCCTTTGAGAGGGTGGTCAGGATGTGGAACCCATGACGGGCGATGCCCGAGACCTTCTGCCGATAGAAGATGCCGTAGATGCGCTCGATCAGATCGATGTCCACCACCGAATAGTTGGTGTTGTGGTACTCGTTCACCAGTCGCTCGCGCTCGCTTTTTGGCTGCTGGAACACCAGGTCGGTGAACTCCGGCGAGAACACTTCGTTGACGAAGGGGCTGTCGTCGGCCGGCTTGAGCGCCGAGCCGCGCAGGATCACTGGGCGTCCCACTGGCGCATCCGCACACGGCAATGCTTCATGGCATTGACGATGTGCTTTTCGACCAGCGCACGGGAAATACCCAGTTGCTCGGCGATTTGCGGATGGGACAGGCCCTCGATCTTGCGCAACAGGAAGCTCTCGCGGCACAACCGTGGCAGCTCCGCCAAGGCCCGCTGGAGCATATCCAGGCGCTGGCCGTGATCGAGGACCTTGTGCGGCGAAGGCGTGAAGTAGCGTTCTTCGCTGTCGAGTACGTCCAGCGGCTCGGCCCGACGTGAGGCGTTGCGTCGATGGTCATCGATGACCAGATTCAATGCAGTGCGATAAAGAAACGCCCGGGGCTGCTCGATCGGCGCTTCGCTGGTGCGTTCCAGCACGCGCAGGTAAGCGTCATGCACCACATCTTCGGCCACCTGGCGGTTGCCCAGCCTGGCGTTCAGGAAACACACCAGCTCGCGATAGTAGTTTTCCAACATGACTCCCATCCGCACAGGAGTGCGGTTTCTGTCCTTGAGCCGTTTCGGCAACCGCTGAATGACACAGTGGCACGATAGTGGCAGTTCGAGACGCGCAATTTATAGTAATTCTCATATGGATTTAAAGTACTGCTTCAACTTGCCCGCTAATTAGCCATGGGCCCTGTAGGAGCGAGCTTGCTCGCGAAGGCGGCGGCACGTCATTGCCAAACTGCGCAAAGCGCTGGGGGAAAAAGTACTCTCGGCGCCCATCGAACAGATCGAGCGCTACCGCAGCCACCGGCTGATGATGGTGCTGGCGATTGCCATCGACACCGGCATCCAGGGCTCCGCCGATTTCATCTGTAACACCCAAGTGCGCTCGATCAACACCTTCGATCGCGGAGCTGTCCAGCCAGTTTTCCTCGCCCGAGCCGCACCTGCGGCTCAACGACAACGGTACCCGGCCGACCGTGGTCAACCATCTGCAATGGACAACGTCAGCTACACCTTCCCGGCCGCACCGGGCAGTGATGCGTTTCGCCTGGGCCCGGTGAACCTGACCATCGAGCAAGGCGACATCATTTTCATCGTTGGCGAAAACGGCTGCGCCAAGACCACGCTGATCAAGTTGCTGCTGGGGCTCTACGCGCCACAACAGGGGGAAATCCGGCTCAAAGGTCAGGGCATCGATGCGCACAATCGCGACGACTACCGCCAGTTGTTCACCACGATTTTTGCCGATTACTACCTGTTCGATGACGTGGTCCAGGGCGACCAGCACATCCCCGAAGATGCCAATACCTACCTGCAACGCCTGGAAATTGCGCACAAGGTCAGCGTCAGGGACGGCAGCTTCACCACCACCGACCTTCCGCCGCATCTTCTACACCGAGCTGCTGCCAGACCTCAAACGCCTGGGCAAAACCATCATCGTCATCTCCCACGACGACCGCTACTTCGACATGGCCGATCAACTGGTGCGCATGGAATCGGGCCGGGTCGTCACCGAGCGCGCAACCGCCTGAACGCCGTTGCCGCACGCAAATCATTGTTTTTTGAAGTTTGTTTTCCGGTTTAGCCAAAGTGGTACGTCTAATAATAATTATCATTAACTAAAACACTGCACACACCATTGTGGAGCGATTCGAGCAATGCAAAGCCTTACTCTGTCCCGCGCACCGTTGGCATTAGCCATCGAACGGCAAAAGAAATTCCGAACGGTCGTGCCGGGCGCGCTGCTGACCCTGTTGCTGCTGGGTACGTCCCAGGTCGAGGCCGCCCCGGTGAACGTCAATGTGCCGGCTCAGTCGCTGGCCAGTGCATTGCGCCAACTGGGCCAGCAGACCAACCTGCAGATTCTCTACAGCCAGGACATGGTCAACGGCATCAAGTCAACGGCGGTGTCCGGCAACATGGAAGCGGAACAGGCACTGAAAACCTTGCTGCTGGGGAGCGGCATCAATTTTCAGTTGAATGGCAACACCGTGTCGCTGGTGCCAGCGGCCGGTGACTCCAGTGCATTGCAACTGGGTGCGACGTCCATCACCGGCGTGGCGCTGGGGCCGACCACTGAAGGCACGCACTCCTATACCAGCGATGAAGTGACCATCGGCAAAGGCAACATCAAGGTCAAGGACATCCCGCAGTCGGTGTCCGTCGTCACGCGCCAGCGCATGGACGACCAGAACCTGAACAGCCTGCAGGACGCCCTGCGTCAGGTCACCGGCGTGACCATCAAGACCTACAACTCCGGCTCCAGCCTCAATGACATCTTCATGCGTGGCTTCCTCGTCGACCAGGTGCAGGTCGACGGCGTCTCGCAACCCACCGGCCAGGGCGACATGGCCACCAGTTTCGACTTGGCGATGTACGACCGCATCGAAGTGCTGCGTGGCCCGTCCGGCCTGTACCAGGGCGCGGGTGAACCCGGCGGTACGATCAACGTGGTGCGCAAGCGCGCCCTGAGCAAATTCGCCCTCGGTGGCGAACTGGCCGCGGGCTCTTACGATCGCTACCGTTCCATGGTCGACGTCACCGGCCCGCTGAACGATCAGGGCACCGTGCGCGGTCGCTTCATCACCGCTTACGAAAACAACAAGTCTTTCGTCAACTACGCGCAGAACGAACGTCCGATGGCCTACGGTCGCCTGGAATTCGACCTCGACCCGGCCACCACCCTGTCGGTCGGCGGCGCTTACCAGCAGAACCATTCCACCCCGGCCTTCGGCTTGCCGGCCTACGCCGACGGCTCATTGCTCGACGTGCCGCGCTCGACCTTCGTCGACGCCAAGTGGAACACCCTCAACGAAAAAGTCTGGGAAACCTTCGCCGAACTCGACCACGAACTGGACAACGGCGGTCAGTTCAAGACCACCCTGACCTACCGCGACGCCGAAACCCCGCAGCGTAACTTCACCTGGGCCGACGGCGCGGTCGACCCGGCCACCGGTGACAGCTGGGCCGTGGCCTACGACTACTACACCCACATAAAGACCATCGGTGTCGACAGCTTCGTCACCACGCCGTTCGAATTCGCCAATCGCCGGCACGAGTTCACCCTGGGTGCCGAGTACCAGCACCTGGACAAGGACTTCACCTACGGCGGCGGCGAGTACTTCCCGATCAACGTGTTCGATCCGGGCAGCATCGACATTCCCCACAACGACTATGCGCACGTCAACGGCAACTGGTCAAAATCCGATCAGTACGGTGTCTACACCCGTGCCAAGTTCAATGTCACCGACTGGCTCGATGTCATCGGGGGCAGCCGCGTAACCTGGTACGAAAGCGATGCGAAGAACGCCAACGCCTTCTTCAACAACTTCGGTGAAGCCCACACCAGCATCAACCGCAAAGTCGTGCCGTACGGCGCCATCATCGGCAAGATCACCCCGCAACTGTCGACCTACTTCAGCTACACCGGCGTGTTCAAACCGCAGAGCGAAATCGGCACGGACGGCCAGCCGGTCGGCCCGCGCGAAGGCAAGCAGTACGAGATCGGCCTCAAGCGCGAATTCTACGACGGACGCCTGAATGCCAGCATCGCCGCCTTTCGCATCTACGATGAAAACCGCGCCGAATACGACAACACCTCCGGTGCCTACATGACCGAAGGCAAGGCCCGCAGCCAGGGTTGGGAAACCGAGTTGAGCGGCAACCTGACCGAGAACTGGAGCATCGTCACCGGTTACGCCTACACCTCCACCAAGTTTCTGGACGGCGATCAGGCCAACAAAGGCAAGACCTTCAGCACCATTACGCCCAAGCACAACTTCAACCTGTGGAACAAATACGAGTTCACCGACGGTCCGCTCAAGGACTTCAGCGTTGGCGGTGGCGTGCGTGTAGTCAGCGACACCTACTACCAGCGTGACGTGAAGTTCCAGCAAGGCGGCTTTGCCATCGCTACCGCGCAGGTCGGCTACAAGTTCAACGAACACCTGTCGTCGACACTGACCGCCAACAACCTGTTCGACCGCAAGTACTACGACCGCGTCGATGCCTCCTGGGGCACCAACTTCTACGGCGACCCGCGCACCCTGACCCTAAGCTTGCGCGCGCAGTACTGATGGCTGAGTGCTTCATCCGCAACCACAGACCGGGCCACTTGTAGGAGCGAGCTTGCTCCTACAGCGGCCCGGTTCCGTTTTCTGCTTGCGACGTATGGCTGTGCGCGTCGGCTCTGAGTTGCCCGGTATCGACGCGGACAAAAGTGGAGTCCCCGACAGCGGTCAGGACATCCCCGGCGAAGACCTCGCAAATGACCCGGCTTTTGCGCCCGACATCGCCCTCGACTCTGGCACGCAGTGTCAGGGGTACCCCCATCGGGGTGGGCTTGATGAACTTGATGCCCAGGTTACCGGTGACGCAGGTGATGTGGGGCAAGCTGCCCACTTCGCGCTGTTCTGCCCGGTAGTGATAAGCCATCGCCGCCCAGTTGGAGTGGCAATCGACCAGCATCGCGATCAAACCGCCGTACACCAGATCCGGCCAGCCGCAAAACTTGTCATCCGGCATATGCTGCGCCACGACATGCACCCCGTCTTCATGCCAGAAGCTCTTGATGTGCAGCCCGTGCGGGTTCTGGCTACCGCAGCCATAACAAACGCCTTCAGGTGCGGCGATGTCTTGAAGCGAAGTGTCCTGCGTGGTCATACCGTGTCCATCCTTAATACAGGGGGCGAATCGTCGTGGTTGAAAGCGAACCGGGTCACCCCGGTTCGCACCGCCTGATCAATATTGGCAGAAGCGAATCCGATTACCGAACGGGTCGTAGACTTGCAGCTCCTTGCCCCAGCCCTGCTGAACAATATCAGGGCGTCCGTAGCCGTAGCGCTTGCCCTGCAATTCATCCCTGAGCAGCTCGATGTTTTGCATGGGCACGAATACCGTCGAGCCAGGGCTGGCATCGCCGTGATGCTCGGAAAGGTGCAATTGCAGCCCATCGCGACTGATGCCCAGGTACAGCGGCAGATCAGCCTCGAAGCGGTGCTCGAACTCGACGCTGAAGCCCAGGAAATCCAGATAGAACTCACGCGCCTTGGCTTCGTCGAACATCCGCAGGATTGGAATCGGTTTGTCGAAAGTCGCAGCCGGCGTGGACGGGGTACTTGCCTGGGCAAGCGTCGCTGACGCGGTGTTCCAGTCCTTGTAGCCCAGTTGCTGCGCGACCAGTTCCAGCGCGGTGGAATGGGTCACCACTTGATTGCGCTCCTCCAGCGAGACGCGCAACTGCCTGGCCATTTGCTTGGCTTGCTCGATTGAAAACATGACTGCTCCTGTAGCCGAGATGCTCTGGTGCTCGCATTGCCAAACCTCGACCGTCAAGAGAGGTGACAGGGTTTGTAGAAGAAGGAAATGCTTTCACCTTTCCCAGCGGGAGCGAGCGGCGGGCAGCATCGGGCCGAAGCCGATCATACATAGCCGATACGGGATGCGGAAGATGTTCCCGGCAGTGCTTGTTTAGGCAGCCTACAGGTTACTTCATGAAAGCCACAACGCCTTGCGCCGTTGCCTACAGGTACGCCAGAATCCGCCGGCTTGTGCGCCTTGGGGGGTGTCGGTAACTTGGTTCGGGTCACTGATTTCCAGTGATCGGGTTTAGTAGCCCGTGGTTACTCAAGGCGCATAGCCCATCAAACAGTCAGGCATCCCATCCCTGCACTTTATGGTGGCTGTGTGCAGGGCGCCCTCGGGCGCGCCGGCTCCTTGGGTCCCCGGTCTACTAACCTGCGCACAGCTACCACCCTTCTTATTAGTAGAGAAGCGGTGGTAGCTCATACTTACAGGACCCAAATC
Source organism: Pseudomonas sp. P4_B4 (assembly GCF_056402255.1). Lineage (NCBI taxonomy): Bacteria > Pseudomonadati > Pseudomonadota > Gammaproteobacteria > Pseudomonadales > Pseudomonadaceae > Pseudomonas > Pseudomonas sp. P4_B4. The sequence goes on along the minus strand of NZ_JBFUHS010000051.1, from coordinate 664 downwards.
ATGTTCAAAGTTACTCCGAATCCGCCGGAATCCGATCCGGCCTCCCCGTACGAAAACCCCGACTCCAAACAATTCCACGAAGCCGCCGAACGCGCGCTCAATCACTACCTCAACCCGGGCGCCAACATCATGGCCTCCCCGCGCAAACCCAGCTCCATGTTCATCGTCAATCCCGAACTCAGTACCGAAACCCTGCTGGTGCATGCGTGCGAATCGCTGGCTTCGGCCAATGTCATGGCCAACGATCTGGTGGATCATCTGCAGGGGACAAGTCGCCATGCGCTGTTGGGGATTGCGCAGGTGATCATGCTCGGGGAACTGGCGGTGAATCGGGCGCTGGATCGGCTTGATCCGCCTTAGTTATCCGAATCAGCGCAAAACAACCTGTGGGAGCGAGCCTGCTCGCGAAAGCGGCAGCACATTCACCATCAATGTGACTGACAGACCGCCATCGCGAGCAGGCTCGCTTGTATGCTAGGACTTGAAGGGAGGAGGAGGGACAAGGCTCGATTCTGACTGTTAGCGCAGTACAGATCCGTGGGAGATTTCGCCCCTCCTCCTTTCACCCAAGCGCCGATAAAGAATGCATCTGGCTAGACCGACGATAGGAACAAGCCTGCGCCTCTGGGTGAGCCCTTCAAGTGCTCAAAACCATATCTCGGGG
>NZ_JBFUHS010000050.1:0-26926 GCF_056402255.1 Pseudomonas sp. P4_B4 | reverse complement strand
GACACAACCCACATCTACGCGGAAGTCGATCTCGAAATGAAGGCCAAGGCGCTTGCATGTTTGGACGTGACAAATGTGCCTAAGGCTGTGCGCCTGCGACCGAATTCAGCATCTCTCATGGCGTTCATGCGGGGGTTGTAGCATGAATTTATGTGCCACTTTTTGCGCCGGACTCCCGATTGGGAGGCGGCGCCCCTTACCCCCGCAACATAACTCAGGCCGCAACATAACCGGCGAAGTCGTCGCAGACCAGCTTGCCGTTCCAGTTTGCCAGGAAGTTTCGGGCATGCTCGCCAGCACGACTCGGGCTGAAGTCGTAAACGACCGCCGCCAAGTCCGAGAACTGGCTGGTGGCGTCGGCCCAGACATAGGCTCGGTATGTCTTTTTAGCGCCCGGAGTGAGCACATGCACCTACATTTCATCGGCGTGGATCAAGCCATGTTTGAGGACAGCATCACGCAGCGCATCGAGCATCCGCGGTGAAGTGCAGCCTGCAGTGCATATCTGCATGGATCCTCTATGCTTCAACCGCGTAGGGCATCACCAAGAAAGCAGAGATGGCGATGCTGAAGCCGTCCCCAAACGGACTCTGACCGTCGTGAGGGCTGATAGCCGTAGTAGTACGTAATGTGCAAAGCGATTTACAGCGCAAGACACAATGGCAGCAATGCGCCTCTTTGCTCAGGTCTATTGATAACAATTTTTTTTGTTCCGTTACAAGGAAGCGAACTTCGATGACCGGAAGCAAGAAAATACTGACCCTGAAGGAAACTCAGCAACGCCGTGAAGCCAATCGCCTGACTTTCGCAGATGGCCGCTATGTCACCCGTGGAGCTCCACGCAGCGGCGGTTTGGCTTCGGTCTACCAATCAACAGATACCGACACCGGCGATACTGTTGCCTTGAAGGTCTTCCGCACTGGCGATGGCACAGATGATGTCATCGAAGAATCTTTCCGCCGTGAAGTGCAGGCGCTATCCGACTTGAACCACCCCAACATTGTGCGGATCCGCGACTCTGGTCGGGATGATGAGCATGCTGTTCATTTTATCGTAATGGACTGGGTCGAGCAGGACCTCAAATCAGTCTGTGAAGCGCGCTCGTTTGCGAACTGGGATGAGTTCTTCACTGCCATAGGCAAGGGCGTGCTCGATGGTCTGGTCTTCGCCTATTCGCGCTCGACTGTTCACCGAGATATCAAGCCCTCCAACATTCTGGTCACCGAAGAAGGGCTACCCAAGATCTGTGATTTCGGCATCTCCAAGATCCGAGATTTTCTTGCTCCGGGTGTGACGCTGGCACAGTTTGCCTCAGCACCCTTCGCGCCCCCCGAACTCGATGATGGCAACTACAGTTACAGCCGCGATGTTTTTGGTTATGCAGCTCTGGCCGTTGCGGCGCTAAGTGAAAAGGTGCCTGTCAACCATAGCGAGTTGCTTCAAGCGCTGGAGGATGTTCTCGTTGAAGAAGATGTGCGTCGATTGCTCCGCCGGTGCCTGGCTCTCGATGAGCCTGCGGCAAGGCCGCAAAATGTCGTAGTGTTTCAGGGTGAGCTGCTACGTTTGAAGCCCGAAGCAGAACGGCAAATGCTTGGAACGGTCATCTTCGGGCTTACAAAAAAAGTCCTTGATGTTATCGAGTACGATCTTGGATTGCGCGGAGATCAGGCTGAGCGCTTCGCGGAGCGCGATCTTGAGGCGGCATGCTGCGAGGAAATCCCTCCTACAATTGAGCGGCCGAACCGTAGGTTCCGAGTTTTTGGTCAGAAGTATGGCTACACCGCAGTTTTCGATAGCTCGAACACGAAACTGTTGCTTGTAATGGCACTCGACTATTCGTCTTCGGAGCTAGAGCACAAACGGGCTGGAGCCTGTGCCGTAGACTTCAAGTTCGCGCTGCGAGGTGCGGGGCAGTATGCCTCCACAGTCCTGTATCGCTTTCTGGAGCAGGTCCTCGCTTATTCGGCGGATCAGAAACAGCGAGTGATGGAGAAACGTGAGCAGGCGCTCTATAAATCATGGCTCGATCTACTCAGCGCGAAAACCGATCTCGAAAAGCAGCGCAAGGCTAGTGTTCGCTACCATAAGGTTGAGAGCAGTGGAGAGTTTGCAAGGCTGATTCTGTCTCAGGGCTTCGAAACGGCTTTGCTGGCGGATCAGGACGTTATCGTCGGCACCGGCTCAAAGAAATTCAGTGGTTCGGTCATCTCATGTGATGACAACAGCATCCTGATCAGGCCAAACGAGCGCAGCAAGGTTGAGGCCTCCGAACTGCCTCAAAGCGGCACCGTGGAGGTGGATACAAGCAAGTCGGATATCGCGCTCAACAAGCAGAAGGCGGCGGTTGAGGCGGTTCGCTATGGGAGGGCAGTGAATCCGGAGCTGGGCTGCTTCATTCTGAATCCTGGCAGCGTTCCTGCACCTGCCGTAACCGGAGTGGACTTTATCCAGGGGCACATGGATGAGGACAAGAAAGATGCCGTTCTCATGGCGCTTTCCGGCCCCGCGCTGATGCTGGTGGAAGGACCGCCCGGGACTGGCAAGACTACCTTTATCACCGAGCTTGTGCTGCAAACCCTGAAGGCAAACCCGAATGCGCGGATTTTGCTGACCTCGCAAACCCATGTTGCACTGGACAACTCGCTGGAGCGCATAGTCGGCTACAGCAAGGACCAGGTGCGTGCAGTGCGGATCGGAAACGAAACAGACGCACGTATCTCGGCGGGCAGCAAAAGGCTGCTGCTGGATGCCAAGTTGCCGGAAATGCGCAGGGAAGCATTGGCTTCAGGACGCAACTTTATCGAGCGCTGGGCGCTGGAGCACGGACTGAGCCTGACCGACATCCGTCGGGCGATGGCACTCGAGAGGCATGCGGGGCTCAAGGCCCGTCTAGAGGAGCTGGCAGCCGGCATTGAGGAGCTACGGCCTCAGCTGGCGGATGATGTTCGGAAGACAATGGATGCGGAGCAGCAGGCGGATCTTGATGAGCGGCTGCAAGGCCTCACGCACGAACGGGATGAGCTTGCCAAGGAACTGAAAGAGTCCATGAAGGAGCTTTTTGAGCAGTTTGAGAGCAAGGATGATCTGAAAGAGTTTGCGCATTGTTCTGCAACGGATCTGCGCGAATGGGCGGACGTATACTCGAACAATACTGATGAAGGCAAGCAGCTTAAGAAGCTCCTACTTGCCCATGCAGAATGGGAAGCGCGGTTTGGCCGTAGCCGGGAATTCAGGGCGGCCGTCATTGCGTCCTCGCAGATCGTCGCAGGTACCTGCTTAGGGGTAATGGGGGTGCCCGGAAGCAACGATATTACCTACGACCTGTGCATCGTGGACGAGGCTTCCATCGCGACGCCGACGGAAGCGCTGGTTCCGATGTCGCGGGTAAGAAGAACCGTGCTGGTTGGTGATAACCAGCAGTTGTCTCCGTTCCAGGACCCGGAGTTGCGGACCTCCGGCTTGCTTGCTAAATACAGTTTGTCTGCAGAGGACCAGAAGGCAACGCTGTTCAGGCATCTAAGCGATAGCCTGCCAACTGAACTGCACAGAACACTGACAACTCAGCACCGCATGATTCCTGCAATCGGGAATTTGATCTCTGAATGCTTCTACGGTGGACGCCTGAAGAGCATTGAGCGGGACGAAGTGCCCCATCTTGCAAGCGCACAGGTACACGCGGTGACTTGGTACTCCACTAGCAAGATGGGGAGTCGAGCATCGAAAAAAATCGGCACCTCACACTTTAATGAGCTGGAAATTAAACAGGTAGTTTCTCTGCTTTCGCGTATCGATTTTTGTATTAGGAATGGGCGGGGAAAAGATAAGAAAATTTCGGTGGCTGTGCTTACCGGCTACGGAGAACAGAAGCAACGTCTCAGAACGGCCATCCAGACGCGCTGCCATGAGTGGAGCAGCTTCTCGGAAATCTTCATCAATGTGGTGGATGCGTCCCAGGGCCGTGAAGCCGACATGGTGATTTTCTCGGTGACCCGCTCCGAGGCTCATGGACTTGGTTTCCTGCGGGAAATGGAGCGCATCAACGTCGCGCTGTCGCGTGCCAAGGACCTACTCGCTATCGTCGGAGACCATTTGTATTGCCAAACTTCGGAAGGCGCGGTGAATCCGCTCAGGGACGTCGTTGACTACATTCGACGCAACCCCAATGGCTGCATTATGGAGGAGCTGCAGTGATGAAATTGGAAGACGTTCTTGAAGAAGCTGGCTCAGCGCGAGCGGGCTATGAGCTGGCCTCATTCAAGGAGGCCGGCCTGCCCGTATACCTGCTGACTGTTCGGGTACTTACTCTTGAACACAAACCGCTGAGTCCAATCGACGAAGGTGTCTTGAAGGCTGTAACGGCCGGGCTCGATACCCCGGATGACATCTCTGCATTTCTCGGCCTTTCCAGCAACGTGCTGACCCCGGTATTCGCAGGTCTGAATACACTGGAACTCATCAGCTATATACGAGCTGTAGACGAGGGCAAGCCTAAAGTGTTGGTTACCAGTAAGGGCAGAATCGCACTGACGGAAGCCGCAACTATCACACCCCAGGAGAGGACACTCAAAATCTGCCTGGATGCCATTAACCGGCGACTGCTGTTCATTAACCCTATCGCTTTGTTCAAGCCTCGCGATATGCGGGAGTTTGGCTACTTTGAGATTCCCACTGGAGTATCCAAACGACCAGAAGTTGAAGACATTCCGCTTGAAGACTTCAATCGCGTACTGGCGCGCAAACTCGCAGGACGAGAGAACACGGGTGATCTCCTAGCGGTCCGTCGCATTGAGCGCAGAGAGCTGACCTATTTGCCATGCGTGATGCTGTTCTACAGGAGCCTCGCTCAGCCGAGTGAAGTTGATGTGGCGTTCTGGCGCGAAGATGGACCCTCGCTGGAGCACGAAGCCCGGTTTCGCGAGCTGGGCGGCCATGAGCTAGTGGGCGCTAAACTGCTAAGCAATGTGCAAACTGAGTTGGCGCCTGAGGTGATCGAGCAGATGGCCGATTACTCGTCTATTTTGCCCATTATCCCTGTACGAAAGGATGTCTCTACTGGCAATGTTTCGGAAAGTGCCAAAATAGCTTCCAATGCATTCGCAGAAGCTGCTGGGGAAACGATTCAGTCGATCCTTTGCCATGAGCATCCAGGACTGCTCAAGAAGGCCTTGCTGTCCTCTAAGAAGCGCCTGCTGATCATTTCGCCTTGGATACGCCATCAGGTAGTGAACTGGGAGTTCGTCGCATCTCTTGAGGCCCTGCTTCGCCAGGGTGTCGATGTATACATTGGCTATGGCCTCGAGGACGGTGAAGGCGGGGGTAGGGGAACGGATGCGGCGAGAAACAAGATTCCAATCACGCCAGCTGCCGAAAAAGACCTCAAGCAACTGGCCGAGCGATACAAGAATTTCAGGTTTGTCTTCGTTGGTAATACCCATCGGAAGACACTTGTGTCCGACGACGCTTTCGCTGTTATCACCAGTTTTAACTGGCTGTCGTTCAAAGGTGATCCCCGCGACAAACCTCGCGATGAGGGCGGAGTCGTCATTCGCAAGAAGGCGTATGTTGACAACGAGTTCGAGAAGGGCTTGAACTTGCTTGAAAATGGGTACTCAGGGAAGTCCACCGCCAATCAATCAAGCATTGGGAAACGGGGGTGATCGTATGGCCTCACAATCCGGGTCCGCTCTAGTAGTTCCTAATTCGGGCGTCTAAGGTCTAGTTGGTGGTAAAGGGCAAAAAACTACCCCTCTATCGAACGGACACACAATCGCGCTCCGACTGGCGCTGTGCCGCTGTTGTATGCTGCTCATGTTAAACGTTGGGCGTAACCTCGCCGCTTCAACAACGCTATCGCGCAGATCGGTTCGCGAGTTGGAGGGCTCGATTACCACGTTCCTGGCACTGCGAAATGCGCAGCCAGCTCGCTATGTCTGGATGTGGTGATGGCCTCACGGGATAGTGGGTAAATTATTTCTGAAACAGCATGCTAGAGCGATGGTGATTTATTCGGTTTTTCCCACAGCGGACACCCTGCAAGCCTTGATTTATAAGGGGGGCAATAGGTTGAGTTTGAATTAATCAGCGCCAACACCCTGAGTCTCAGCCTCAACGCAAACCTCGTTCATAAGGGTTGTAGGGTGCTCACTGGCTTATCGATGATAAGCTCGCACTTGGGAGAAACACACCTGGGGCTAGCGTCGTTTCACTCCTTCGATGATGGAGTTGCTGATCCTTGCTGATGCGCAGAAAACCGTCTCTACAAAGTGCTGGATAAAGACATGATTCGAAGGGAAAGCACGGACATGCCGATGGCCAAGGGAGCCAAAAATCCAGCAGAACAGAGCGTTCAAGGAATATGCAGAATCACCTTTTGTGCTCTGGCTGAGGAGTTTCAATGAGCTTTCAATGGACCTACCCCGGCGCTCGCTGGTGGAAATTTGACTTCCATACGCATACCCCCGCATCCAAGGATACGGACGCTTGGCAGAGGGCGATGGGGACATTTGACGAGCTAACAGCTAAGCAATGGCTCCTGAAATACATGGCGGCAGGTATTGACTGCGTGGCGGTCACTGACCACAACAGCGGTGCTTGGGTAGACAAATTAAAGGCCGCTTACGCGACCATGCAGGAAGATCAGCCTGAAGGGTTTCGCGAGCTACATTTGTTTCCTGGAGTGGAGCTTTCCGTCAATGGAGGCTTCCATCTACTAGCGATTTTCGGTACCGATGCCACAACCAGTGACATTGATTCGCTGTTAGGCAGAGTCGATTACAGCGGTACAAAGGGAGATAGTGACGGTGTCACCCGTCGAAGTGCGGCAGATGTGGTGCAAGCCGTAATTGAGGCTGGCGCGCTACCTATTCCTGCCCATGCCGACGCTAGTAAGGGCTTGCTGCAACTCAAAGCAGAAGGCTCCATCCAGTCTGTTCTTGACCATCAAACCGTAGAGCTGTTATTGAGCAATCCTGGTGTGTTGGCCATGGAGGTGTTGACCCCCGCAGCTCCTAAGCCATCAGCCTACATCCAGTCAAAATTGAACTGGGCTGAAGTAATTGGTTCCGACTGCCATACCTTCCAAGGCCCAGCCGTACCTGGTTCGCGCTATACCTGGATCAAGATGGCCAAGCCTTCTTTGGAAGGCCTGCGTTTGGCTCTATTAGATGGGCAAGGTGTTTCAGTGCGTCGTAGTGACGACGTCGAACCCTTTTCCCCATTCGACAGACCTGAACACTTTATCGAGGCTATCGAAATAGCCGATGCTCGCTTCATGGGGCGTGGTAACAAACCCACCAGACTGAAGTTCAACCCTTATTTGAATGCGTTGGTTGGCGGTCGGGGCACTGGTAAGTCCACAATCGTACACGCTCTTCGGTTAGCTTACCGACGAGAGCGCGAGCTGGGCACAAGCGGCGAGGCCAGCGAGACCTTTGTGCGCTTCAACAAAACTGCCAAAACTCGGAATGATTTGGGCGGCCTGCTCGCCACTACGCGCATTACGCTTACGCTATGCCGCGATGGGGTCCGGCATCGCTTGTTATGGCAACAAGATGGGCAAGGGCAAGTCGTTGAGGAGTGGGATGAAATCACCTCTCAATGGAAAGCATCCGAGAGCCAGGCCATAACCGAGCAACGCTTCCCCGTACGGTTGTTTAGTCAGGGGCAAATCGCTGCTCTGGCGGGTGAAAGCCAACAGGCTCTATTACAAGTAATAGACGAAGCCGCTGGGACGGATACTGCAAAAAAACTATTCGAAGAGGCCAAAGATGGATTCTTCAGTACCTGCGCAAAATTGCGCGAGCTGAACGGCAAGCTCAAAGGGCGTGAGGCACTGAATCTTACCCTTCAGGATGTGCAACGTAAGCTAGCGCGCTTTGAGGATGCTCACCATGCTGAGGTGCTGAAGGCTTATCAGCGAACTAGCCGCCAAACCCGAGAGATGGACCGACAGTTTGATACTGTAATTGAAACGGCAACGCGTCTGCGTGAGTTGGCGGGGGACTTACTGGCCGAAGATTTACCCGAAAGCGTATTCGACCTCGTCGCCGATAATGACGCGCTGGCGATTGTTCAGCAATTAGCCTCGTCCATTGCACAAGCCCAAGCTCAGGTAGAGGCCATAGCACAGCAACTAGTCGACAACAGCGGCGCGCTCAAAGAGCAATTGTTGCAGAGTCGCTGGCAAGCGCAGGTTGAGAAGGCAAGAGTCGATTATGAAGCCCTGAAAACCGATTTGCAGACTCAGGGTGTAAATGACCCTAGTGAATATGGACGACTGGTGCAGGAGCGACAACGTCTAGATACAGAAGTCAAACGGCTGGATGCACTGAAAAAACAGTTCGACGACTTGAGAGCGCATGCCAAATCGCAGCTCGAACACGTTTGGCATGCACGCCAAGCCATTAGTGCGACGCGTATGCAATTTCTTGAAGAAACTCTGGCAGAAAACCATTTTGTTCGGATGAATTTGATTCCTTATGGTCGCGATGCTCAAGCTATGGATCGCTCGCTACGAGATTTACTAGGGGCTCCAGACAAGTTCAAGGATGATATTTACACCGAATCACAAGGTGATACCCCGGCTAAGGGGCTAATTGCCAATTTGCTTCTAGCAGCTGATCTACTTGAGACGCCAGACGAATCAACCACACAGCACCTTGAAGAGGCTATCAAGCAATTGCAAAATCGCTTGGTGTCGTCATGTCGCGGTTCAGCTGAGTTTGGTGGTTGGTTCAACAAATACCTGACAGGCGAAACTGAAAAACGCCCCGAGCTAATCAATCACATTCAGTGCTGGTTTCCCGAGGATGGCTTGCAGGTAGAGTACAGTCGTAAAGGCAACGGAAAAGATTTTCAGTCGATTGGGCAGGCTTCGGCTGGTCAGCGTGCCGCAGCTATGTTGGCCTTCTTGCTTGCTCACGGAGATGAGCCTCTAGTTTTGGATCAGCCCGAAGACGATCTGGACAATCATTTAATTTATGATCTGGTGGTGCAGCAAATTCGCGCCAACAAGCAGCGACGACAGCTCATCATTGTTACCCACAATCCAAATATCGTAGTCAATGGCGACGCTGAGATGATTCATGTGCTCGACTTCAACCATCAGTGTTTCGTCAGCCAGTCAGGATCATTGCAGAACAAGGCCATGCGAGAGGAAATCTGCAAGGTGATGGAGGGAGGTAAAGACGCCTTTGAGCGACGTTACCAGCGCTTGGGAAGAGAGGTTTAACGATGTATGACAACCCCATTGATCTGATCGAGAAAATTCGGTTGGGCGAAGATTCTTTTTTGGAATTGAAAGAGGTTCGTCTTGCCGGTAACAGGGTTACCGCCCCCCACCGCGATTCGTTGGCCGATGAGTTGGCTGCGTTTGCGAACAGCCGCGGTGGTGTCTGCGTCATGGGAGTGGACGATCGGCGAGAAGTCGTAGGCATTGCTCTCGATAGGCTCGACGTTGTCGAGGATTTTATTCGCGAGATTTGCATTAACTCTGTTACTCCGTCGCTCAACCCGGTAATTGAGCGCTTGACTCTTCCATCAATTACGGGTGAGCAGCTACCTGTTATAAAGGTAGAGATACCTCGCAGCCTCTTTGTGCATAGAAGCCCAGGAGGCTATATGCATCGGGTTGGTAGCGCCAAACGTGAGATGGCACCAGAGTATCTAGCACGGCAGTTCCAACAACGTAGTCAAGCGCGCATTATCCGCTTCGATGAGCAACCAGTCCCTGGGGCTACGCTCGACGACTTGCAACCTGAACTATGGCAGCGTTTCGCCAGCCCGCGCGTGAACGATAGTCGAGAGGTTCTTCTCGACAAGCTTGCTATGGCACGTCTAGATACTGACGAAGTCTTACGCCCCACAATTACTGGCGTCTTGATGGCGACTCAAGATCCTCGTCGCTGGTTGCCCAATGCCTTCATCCAGGCTGTCGCGTATAGAGGCAAAGAAGTATTGCCGCAAGGTGATCAGGCCTATCAACTCGACGCACAAGATATTACTGGTCCGCTCGATCAGCAGGTACTTGGGGCCTGTCACTTCGTCAAAAAAAATATGCGTGTTGTCGCCAGCAAACAAGAGGGTCGTCACGATGTGCCGCAATTTGACCTTACGGCAGTGTTCGAGGCCGTGGTGAATGCTGTCGCTCACCGTGACTATGCCATCCACGGCGCAAAGATTCGGTTACGCATGTTTGCTGACAGGTTAGAGCTTTATTCACCAGGCATGATTCCGAACACGATGACGGTGGATAGTCTGCCCTATCGCCAGGCGGCAAGGAACGAGGAAGTTACTAGCTTACTCGCGAAGTGTAATGTTCCAGACCAAGAGCGGGATCTTTCAGGGCGCAGTGCCATGATGGATAAACGTGGTGAGGGTGTTCAGATTATTCTAGATAGTAGCGAGCGATTATCCGGTATTCGTCCAATTTATCAACTTGTTGATGAGTCTGAACTGCTGTTGGTTATTCCAGCTGCCTCTATCGAAGTAGAAGGCTAAGTGCAGGCTGCTTAGGGTCGTAAGCGTTGGGAGAGCATACCAAGCGTCCAGGAGATGGTGATCACCTCATTTAGGTGGACACCATTTCCTGACTTCTCTGGGGTAATTAGATTTTTTTGCCGGATGTGTTGTACAGAGCTGGATTTAATCCGATTACATCCGTGAGCGATTCATCGCCGTAGCAGAAGTCACCTTGGCAATACCCCCAAGAAGCTATCGGTATTTCCTTGAATAGCTTTTGTTTGTCCTTTGCTTTGCCTGCGACATCACAGGTGGATTTTCCAGCTTCGCACCATACGGACCAAACTTCTGCGTTGCTGTATGTCTGATTTTCCGGATGATTGAGCTTCACGACTTCATTAGATGCACTTTCCCTTGCGGTGATGTTTGCCGAGTTGGATTCGGTGTAAATCGCGTACGGCGGGTACTTATCGCCTTTCGGGCCGAAACCACGTTTCCAAGCAGTTACTTTTCCCGAATCATCTTGGTACAGATACATGCCTTCGTTCACATACCAACGACTAGCCATGTTTTCTTCAGCACCATACGGGCGTGAAACATCTCCAGCCGGTGCTTGGGTCTTTTCATCGAAGCATGTGCCGAACGTGCAGAAGATTTGGGCAAAGGTATCGACCTGTACGATCTTCAAGCCCGAACCATCGGCGTTCACCATCTTGGCTGGATATTTCGCGGGGATGGCCACCGCGCATTCAGAGATCAATCCGGTGCGGCGTTCACAGGAGATGCTTTCTGGAACTTTGTCGGTCATGAAGATCGGGCGTTCGTAAAACATCCTTTCTTCGGCTTGTACTGTGGCTGTCAGCAGTAGAGTTACAGCAATCATGATTCTTTTCATGAGGCATTCCTTGTGGGCTAGGGATTTATTGAATGAGTGAGCTACAGGAGGGCTAATCAAGGGGATGAGTCGAGCATCTACGGCAGATACCGCTGTGGAGCGATATCGAAATCAAAGTGAAAGTGCATGCGAGGATTTCCTTATCTAGTAGATTTTCCTGGAGGCAGGCGAGCATCGAGAAAGTCAACTCTGCTTTTTAGGTTGAATTTCAACTTTTAAGGTCCTTCATGTCAATGGGGTGATGCCCAACCATCTAGGTTGAAATGGGAGGGCGTCGTGACGGGAATTAATCTGAATGACCAAGGGGGCGTGATTGGCCATGCCATTGCCAAGCAACGAATCCGCAAGGGGTTGACTCAGGAGGAGGTTGCCGAGCGACTGGGCATTGGCAACGAGGCGGTCTCACGCATTGAGCGTGGCGTTGTGATTCCCAACGTCGCACGACTGTTCGAGTTTGCAGCGATCTTTGAGTGCGAGGCAGCGGAGTTGTTGACCGAAGCCAGTCCGCGTTCGGATGACCAGGCTAGCCGGATAAGTCTATTACTGGCGCCCTTGGATCAGGCTGACCGGCGACTGGTCTTAGACTTTGTCGAGCGTTTGGTTGCACGTCTGGGGCGCGAACATGACGAATAGCTAGGCGATTCGGAAAGTTTACGGGCGCTCAGGTATGGGCCTGCTCATCGTACCGAGCACCGCAGCGAAGGCAGAGGTAGTCATAACCGCTGAAATGGTATTTCTTCACGGCTTGGGAAAATGCGGCGCTGTCAGTGCAGCCAGTTGTAGCCCCCACAACTCCACGTACTAACAGATAAAAGATTGAGATAAGCGGATTCTTTGGGTAATCCTTCGAGCTGCGGGGCGCATGAGCGCGTTCGTTACTAATACCGCGCAAAAAACCATTAGTTGCTCCAATGAGCAGCGCGATGGCTTCGGCAGTATTCTCGGATATGACAACTCTTGAGTCGCAGATTAGGCATCGAATGGTCATGCTGAATCTCCTGCGAAGGTGAATGAAAGAATGTGGGGGGAGTGACGGACTCATCGTTGTTTGGCGCTGCTTGCAATGAAGGTGTCTGCTTTTCCTAGGAAGTGAGCGAAAAGACCGCAGCCCAATAGGACGGCAAACAACAGTGGCGGAAAGCGCAGCATCAAGCAGATAGCCAGCACGAATGTGCTGCTGCCGGCGAGTATGCTGATGAAGATGAACACGTAGAAAATGAATCGTAGCAGCGTCATGGAAAGTACTCCTGTATAGAAGAGTGGGGCAGTAGCCAGCGGTATCGCTGGCTTTTAGCTTTTGAAGTTTCATGAGTGGTTGTTCTTGGCTCACGCCACGAGTTGTAAGGCGGCATCCAGCGCTTTTTGTTTAATCACCGCACCTTGGCCAAACCAGGCGGAATCCATTCGATACTCCGAGCTTCTGGCACGACGTTCGTGATCCACGTACTGCGTCACAGCGTTCAGCAAGCCCCAGGCGGTGCCGCGAGCAGACACCAGATCAGCACCTCGGCCTTTTCCTTCGTACAGGCTTTGTACATTCTCCATCGCCCGCTTGTTTGGTAGCACCTTGGGAATGGGGGTATGGGCGTTGATGTCGCACAGCACGTTCATAAAAAAGCCAAGGGCCTCTTTCGACTGAACCTTGCGTTCGGAGAGGGTGCGCATCCGGTACATGAACTCGTCCCATTGCGAGACGGCAACACCCAGTTGTTTTTTGACAGTTTGCGGATCAAAGCGTGTGCGGTGCGGCACCTTAATGGCATGCGTGGCGCCACTCAGGGAAATGCTAAGGGTGTTGTTGCATACCACGCGAACAGTGGTGGGCGTCGCGGTGGTGGCCAATGTCCCGTCGCAGGACGTTGCGAGCAGCAGATAGCCGCTGACCTGATCATTGCCCTTCAGAGCCATCGCTTGTCCGGTTCTGGCGAGCGCCCAGAATTTGCGCCCACCTTTGAGTACTCCAGCGGTTTCTAACTCGTAGCCCGAGACTTCCGTCAGGTCTCGGTAGAACTCCAGAACTTCGCGCGGCTGCACCACTTGATAACGATGGGAGACCACCGACAATGGTGCTTTGGTGTCGGAGCGATACAGCACCTTTTGTTCCGGGAACGAATGAATGCTGCCCAGATGGCCGATGGCATCGGCCTTGAAATGAACAGGGCTGTCCTGAATCTGCCAGTTCATGCCCGCTTCACGCTGCCAGATTTCCAGCGGTTGATTCGGTGATAGGGCAGAGCCCAGGCCATGCCAGGGCGTAGCGCCAACGTAAGCCATTTGTTCAATGAGATGAGCTATGAGAAAGATTCCTTTGGATGCAGGTCGGCATAAGCACTGCGCAGAGCGCAGCACGTGCCGGAAGGGTTAGGGGAGGAGAGAGGGGGTGGATTAAATCGGCAGATTGAAGCTGTGCCTGCATATCAGACCGCGGTTGTTGGTCAGTACGTAGCGATCCAAGGAATCGCCATGAGCACCAAGGGACAACTCCCCACGCCAGCGCTGAGTCCGCCGAGGACAGTGCTGGAGACTCTGCCGAGGGTAATGCCAAGCGGTACGGAAAGAAGCCCGACAGTGGCGCCAATAGAACAAACGCTCAAAGCTATATGTGGGCAGCCGCGCAGCACCAGCGACTGAGCCAACGACGGCGCCGATCTTCATGGCTGTACTGAACGAAGCAATCTTGGAGGAGTTACGGCGAGGACGCTGAAATGACATGGTGTTGGATTCCATGATGGATATTCAGTGTCGTGATATAGGCGTGAATTGCGTTTCAATGTGGCGTTTGGAACGAGGCCAAGTGTTCGTGACATCCTGATCAGCCTGCGTTCGCCAGCCCAAATCATACGAAGTTAGTTCTTTCAGTATGGAGTTAGTTCCTATGGCGCAGAAATGGTTGTTTTCGCGCCATTGAAGGCCCTGTGATCAACGGTTTGGTATGGAACGCATCGCTGGTGAAAAACTACGTGAATACGCTATGACATAGCCAGCGACCAACCCGCCAATTCGAGCCTCCTGCTTGATCAGTACCCTAGCTCAAATGGGGCGCGACCATGGAGCTCAGTCAGATGCCAGTCGGTAGGCTTCCAACAAAGCCACCTGGATTCACTCCGTTTTTCCGGCATAGGGGCGGAAGGCGACACCGATGGTTTGCTGTTGACAGCCAAGAGTTCAAGCGATTCTTTCAGGCAGATACCGTGTTCGTCAGGTTCGAGTCAGCATTCCCGAATCTCGGAAAAAAATACTGGTCGCTGTCAGCCTATCTGTTGGAGCGAGGGAGATCTAAAGTCTCACCACCGCTAAACAACGAGAAGGCAAGTGATGAGCACACAGACTGTTTTCTACCCGAGGATTTTGCGCCTCAAGCAATTGACCGAGCGTATCGGTCTTGGGCGGTCAACGATCTACGACCGCATGGATACCCAGTCGCCAAGGTACGACGCCTCGTTTCCAAAACCGATCAAGCTGGGGGCTGTGGCCATTGGCTGGATTGACTCCGAAATCACGACCTGGATTGAGCAGCGCATCTCTGCCAAGGGGGTGCGCTAATTGTTGAATTGCCTCTTCATCGGTGAAAGGTCTGAAAATACTTTGTTGTTCTGTGCTGGATTCGAACATTAACTCCGTATAACTTTTTAATGCGTGCTTTTATTGCGAGGTCCACTGCTGTCAGTGCTTTGGTTGAGATTGGCTTGCCCGAATAATTCTGGTTTATATGTTATTAGTATTATTAGTACTTGCTATTACTAGTCTAGTAGCGAGAGGGGGTGTCAAATAGATGTCGAGGCGGAAAGGATTGACTTGATCATCAGTCAAGTCAGTCTGTAGCTATCTCAGGTTAAAATCATTAAAGGGGTAATTGTGATGGTTGGTCACGAGGAGCGCCTTACTGCGCTCGTAAGTAAGAGTTTGATGCAAGTAAGTGGGGTGGGTGAAGTAGGTGCTTTGGATGTTAGGTCGATTTGCATCTTGAAGCGTGGGTCATTGCTGGTGCAAAAGCTTATTCAATCGGAAGGAGATGCGTTTGGGTTAAAAGCCATTGGTGATGATCGTGCTTGTGTGACTTATAATGCTCCAGGGGTGTTGCTAAGAAAGCTCGTTAAGGTGCCCATCCCTACCGGTCCTCGATTCAATGCACTTTATAAGTTTGAGCCTTATGTCGAGATGGCAGTGGAATGCTGCAAAGAAAATGATCTTTACCGAGTTTTTTCATGCCCGGACATGGAGGCGAGTCTTTACGACGCTACTGCGCTTATGAGGCGCTTGAATGAATGTGTGGATAAGATGCGCCGAGAGGTAAGGTCCAAGCGATTTTTATCTCGACTCAATAGCTATCAGCGGTCTAGCAATAAAAACTACAAAGAGCTAATGGAGTATGTTGGTGCGTTGTTTGAACGCTTTTCTAGATTGCTGGTGTTGAGAGTTGATCTTTCCTATTCAAAAGAGAGCTCAACAATTACACAAGCAGATGCTGCACGGGATAGAGAGCGTTTATTTGAGAACGCTAGATCAAACAAAATGTTTGATGACATGGTAGGCTACATTTGGAAGCTGGAGCATGGGCCGGAGAAGGGGTTTCATTACCATGTGATGTTTTTCTTCGACGGAGCCAAGGTTCGGGAAGATATAACGAAAGCCATCCAGATAGGCCGGTATTGGACGAATGTGGTCACGAGAGGTCGAGGCCTGTATTACAACTGCAATGCGGTTAAGCGCGCCTATAAGAGCTGTGGGATTGGGATGGTCGATCATGCAAATGTCCAGATGCGCCAAGGTTTACAGAAGGCGGTGGTTTACCTTACCAAGACAGACCTTTACATGAGGCTTCAGACTGAAGGGCGCGGTATGGGAAAATGAATCGGCCTACCCCCAAAGATCCGCGTGGTAGGCCAAGGGCTACGCTCTCTGCTGGAGGGTGACAGTGCGGAAACTTTAGATTTGATCTGGCAATTGCAACCGGTTTTCCGGTAACTGCCAGATCAATCTAAACGTCTACACTTTAGGCACGCTTATTTTTTAACCAGGCATCATTAACAATTTTATCCTTAGGCATCCAAGTTTTCTCTAGAAGGTTTCGAATGTTTGATGCGGTCAAGCCGCGTATACGATTATGGCTGATATACTCAGCCATTGGCGCCTCTAAAACAATTGCTGCTCTTCTGTAACTGGGCCAGCCACCTTCCGGCTTCATCTCCTCTAGCAGTCTTGCCGCCTCCTCCTTGACAGGGATAAGATTATTACTTCCTCCCTGAGCGTTTTTGCTGTTCTGTTTTGAATGGTGGCGAATTTCAATGTGGTAGAGGATGGTTTCTGATTTCTCTGAGGTTTCACCAACCATTAGGCTAGCATAGTTGTTAAATGCCCAAGCCCTAGTGTGCTCTTTTTGCTCCTCGGCGGCTCTCGCCAGTTCTATGTACAGACAGGCATGTTTAAAGTGATTAAGAAAGGCTTCGGCTTCTTGGCTCGGCTCGTGCGCATTGTCTTCGCTATTCCAATTTTGTACTAGCTCAGCTTGCAGAGTGGGGTCGCCAATGGCATGTCTAATTTTGCTCAGTAGCGTGGAATAGTCGTCTTTCTCAAATAGAGGTTCGAAGGCGCAGTTACGGAGTATCAGGAGGTTCCTGCTGATGGCTTCATGAATCGTACAACTGCCAATTTCTTCGTTGCTCATCACTACATATTGAACCGGTGTAAATAACAATGGAGTATTCTCCGTTACACTATTCTCATTTTTAACATCGGGTCTATATGACATGTTTATCCTACGAGCTCAGTGAGTTAACCGAACGCCCACCCGGCAGGGCGGAAGTTGTCGTAATGTCAGCGTCGCGTTGCCGTCGCTGGAGTCATTGCAAACCTACTCCAGTCCTCCATCAAGGCACGGCGCTTGTCGAGAAAATCGGAGCGAGAATAGGCGCCCTCAGTTTGATCACGCTCGTCATGCGCAAGTGCCATCTCGCAAACTTCGCGTGGGTAGTGAGTGCATTCACCTGCCCAGTCCCGAAAGGAAGATCTAAAGCCGTGTCGCGTGATGTGTTCGTATTCCATAGCGTGAAGGAGCGTTCGTATGGCGTTTGCGTGCATGACTCCCGTCTTACCTTGGCCTGGAAATAGATAAGTGCTTCCCTCACTTCGTGGAATGCTCTGCACCAACTTTACTACTTCACCGGCAAGCGGCACTACAAACGCCACTCGCATTTTCATACGTTCATCAGGGAGAGACCAGGTGCCTGCTTCAAGATCAAACTCATCCCAACGAGCGAATCTCACCATGTGGGCGCGTGCGCTGGTCAGGATTAACAACTGGGCAGCAAGAGAGGCAGGCGTGTTGTCTGCGCTGAGTTTAGCCATCAGAGTGGGTACGTCTTGCCACCGCAAAGCTTCAAAGTGCTCGCGCTTCCGAGCTTTCTTTTTTTCAGCGCGACTCAACAGGTTGTCCAGGTGTCCACGCCAGCGAGCAGGGTTTTCTCCCTCGCGCAGATTTCGTGCCTTTGCGGCGTCCAGAACTTGTTCAATTTGCCCTCGTACCTCGTCGGCGGTTCTGGTTTTTGTTGCCCAGATCGGTTGCAGCACTTTGAGCACTTGGGGAGTACCGATTTCATCGGCTGACAGCTTGCCAATGTGATCAAACGCATACAGCTCAAGCTTACGCAGCCAGCCTTTCCGCCACTTCTCTGACCATGAGCCCCCGTGGGCTTCGCAGTAGTCTTTCGCGAGTGTCTCGAACTTCAGCTGTTTTGCCTCGCTGGTTCGCTGTGCTTCGCGTTGGGCAGCACGTTCGATGTCGCGAGCGGCAAGAGGATCTACGCCGTCGCTCAACTGGCTTCGTTTATTGCTGGCGTCTTGTCTAGCTTTCTTGAGACTGACCTCAGGAAAGGAGCCTAAGCCCATCTCTCTGCGACGGCCTGCCAGTTGGAAGCGAAGTAGCCAGGATTTACGCCCGGTAGGTTTGACGACCAAGCGAAGCCCATCACCATCTTCGTAGGTGCCGGGCTCGGTCAGGTTTTCGACTTGTTTCGGATTCAGTTTACCCATTTGATTTCCCCTGTCGTCCCCTTGTCCCCCCACCTGTCCCCCCACTTCATCGTCGGATGAGGTCAAATGGCGTAGAACGCCATCGGACAGGAGAGCGCCTGAAACCCCCGGAATAGCTAGGCTATCAGGTGGATTCTAGGATGGGATAGGATTATTTTGGACAATTAAAAAGCCGGCTTGTGGCCGGCTTCTCGGGGACTGGCTTGGATCATTTTTGGTAAACCGCGCCAGCCTTCAAAACGTACACCCGGATCTTGCGTCCGGCTGTGGGACCTGGTGAGAAAGTCATCTGCCAGGTCAGTGCATCTGAGCCGCAAGGCGGGTCGATGCGCAAATGTGGGGCGCAGCATACGCAGGTTTGACGCAAATTCCCAGCGGGAAGTGCCGGGCAGAGCCGTTCGGCCACCCGGATGGGTGGCCGATGGGCGTTCTGGAGCGCTTAAAGAAACGGCACCGCCGGCCTCCGTTTGTTCAGGGTCGACCACCAGAACACCCAACCCAGCACCCTGATGTTCTGCTCTTCGATTTGTGCGGCCCTGAAGATTTCATCCGGGTACTCGGCGCGGTTGTGGCTGCGCAGTCGCAGGGAGTTGCCCGGCAGTCGGTGCAGGTACTTGATGCGCAGCATGCCGTCATGTTCGATGGCGTAGATCTCGCCATCGATTATCTGGGTCAGGCCACGGTCAATCGCCAGGGTCGAACCGTCTTCAATTTTCTCTCCCATACTGTTACCGCTCATGAAGACACAGATGGCGTCGGCGTGGTTGATTTCCAGGGAGTCAAGGTGGCTGCGGGGCAGGCGGATGGATTGCTCAGGGTCTTCTATGACGTGGGTCTCGTTGGAGCCCGGGGCGATGACAGCTTCTTTGTACAAAGGCAGTTCGACGTCGACAGGCTCGATGACCGTGTAGACACCGCGGATGGTCTGGGCATCGAAGGTGTTGCCGGATTCGTCGAGCAGGCGCAGGTGCTGGGCGTCTTTCGAGCCTTCGCCGGTTTTCAGCCAGTCGCTGCTGACGGAGAGTTTTCTGGCGACTTCTTCCATGCAATGGGCGGGCACACCGCGGGTGTACCAGTTATGTACATTTTGCGGAGCCGTATCCAGGAATTCGGCAAATCCGGTGGTCGTGATGTTCGCTGCTTCGAGGAGCGCTTTGAAGCGTGGGCCGCTAGTGTTCTTTTTCATGAACGCGAGTCTACTGCCGGCTGGTAAGGGTTTGAATAAACGCCTCGTTCAAATTTCGCGGGAAATTTACGACTGGATGTAAGACGCTATTGAGGAATTTTAAACAAGTAAAAACCAAGATAGAACGGTGTTAAACGTCATGTTTGGCGTGCTTATCAAGCACCCACAAAAAACCCCGGATCAACCGGGGTTTTTCTTGCAGCTTGTCGCTTGAAGTTCGCGGCTGCTCTTAACCTTTATAGGCAGCAACCGACTTGGTGATCGCGTCGCGGGCGGCGTCTGCGCCGGCCCAGCCTTCGATCTTCACCCATTTGCCTTTTTCGAGATCTTTGTAGTTCGCGAAGAAGTGCTCGATCTGCTGGATCAGCAGCGCTGGCAGGTCGGTGTATTCCTTCACGTCGACGTACAGCTGGGACAGCTTGTCGTGTGGGACTGCGATGACTTTGGCATCGCCGCCGCCGTCGTCGGTCATGTTCAGGATGCCGACCGGACGGGCGCGGATTACCGAACCTGGAGCAACCGGGTAAGGGGTTACGACCAGCACGTCGAGGGGATCACCGTCGTCAGCCAGGGTGTTCGGGATGTAACCGTAGTTGGCCGGGTAGAACATTGGGGTGGCCATGAAACGGTCAACGAACAGGCAATCGCTGTCTTTGTCGATTTCGTATTTGATCGGCGCGTGGTTGGCCGGAATCTCGATCGCGACGTAGATGTCGTTCGGCAGGTCTTTGCCAGCCGGAATCTTGCTGTAGCTCATTGGGCGTTGCCCCCGTTAGTTGACCAAAAACACTTGGCCGGATTGACCAAAAAGTGGCGGCGATTATAGGCATATTCCTGTATCGACGCCATGGACCAGAAGTCGTATGGCGCTCACTGGTGTGCCTGATAGACAGGATCATGCGCCTGAAGTTGCTTCAACCTCGTCAGCGGGTCCTGGCGATAGAACAGCTTCAACTGCTGGTACACCTGCGGATAAGCCTCGTGCAGCAAATCCGGGGCGCTGAAGAAGTATTCGCTGGTGACGGCGAAGAACTCGGCAGGGTTCTCGGCGGCATACGGGTCGATGGCAGTTTCGGCATCGGGATTGCGTTCCAGTTGCCGGTCAAGGTCGTCATAGGCCTCCTGCATGACGTTGGCCCAGTCGCTGACGCGCATGTCGGCATGCAGCGGCGGCAGGCCGTTGGCGACGCCGTTGAGCATGTCGAGTTTGTGCGCCAGTTCGTGGATCACCAGGTTGTAGCCTTCCCATCCTCCGCTGGCCATAACGCCGGGCCAGGCGAGGATGATCGGGCCTTGCTGCCAGGCTTCACCGCTGTGTTCACCGTCCCATTCGTGCTCGACGCCGCTGGCATCGCGATGGCGCTGGGGGCTGAGGAAGTCGTCGGGGTAGAGAATGATTTCGTGGAAGCCCTGATACCAGTTCAGGTCGCCGAGGTGTAGCAGCGGCAGTTGCGCCTGGGCTGCGAGCAGCAAGCGTTGTTCCTGATGCAGTTCGACACCGGGCAGGGCCGTCAGGTGCTTGTCTTCGAGAAACAGCACACAGGCTTCGCGCAGCCATTGGTCTTCGGCGGCGCTGAGGCCATCGAGAAAACTCAGGTGATGGCGCACCCGTTGCCACATGTCATCGGCAATCGGGTGCTTTGCCAGGGTGCGCCGGCGACGCCAGGCGCTCAGGGACCACATCGTGTCAGCGCGATTCGGCTTTGGAGTTCGAACCTGCAAGGCGGTTACGCACCATGCCAATGATCATTGGCACCAACGACAACAGGATGATGCCGACTACCAGCAGAGACAGGTTCTTCTTGATGAACGGCACGTTGCCGAAGAAGTAACCGAGCGTCACCAGCCCGCCGACCCACAGGACAGTGCCAAAGACGCTGAAGGCGAAGAACCGCGGATAAGGCATTTTCCCAACACCGGCGACGAACGGTGCAAAGGTGCGGATGATCGGCAGGAAGCGCGCCAGGGTCACGGTTTTGCCGCCATGCTTGTCGTAGAAGTCGTGGGTTTGTTGCAGGTAGTCACGACGGAAGATCTTCGAGTTCGGATTGCTGAACAGTTTTTCACCCGCCGTTCGTCCGATGATGTAGTTGGTGCTGTCGCCCAGAATCGCCGCGAGCATCAGCAGACCGCCGAGCAGTACCGGGTCCATGCCGCCACCGGCCGCCACGGCGCCAGCGATGAACAGCAGGGAGTCGCCCGGCAGGAAGGGCATGACCACCAGGCCGGTTTCACAGAAGATCACCATGAACAGAATGGCGTAGATCCATGCCCCGTAGTTGGTTACAAGCATGTCGAGGTAGACGTCGAGATGCAGGACGATGTCGATCGGGTTGAAATCCATGAAAAGCACCTGTGGTAATGGCCCGACTCAGCAGGCCTGTGCGGATGACTTCGCGTAAGACTACGGATAACGGTAGTTTTTCTTACAAGCCGGGAATATCGGGATTATACGAGGCGAGTGGTGAAAATCGCGTCGAGATTGTAGCGGGGAATGTCATGACAGGGTTGATGTTTGATAACGAACAGGTGGGAGCGAGCCTGCTCGCGATGCCGTCGCCTCGTTGGACCAGTGTTATCCAGTCGATGCCATCGCGAGCAGGTGCCGGTGATTCAGAGTTCGTCGCTGATCGGCAGCACATAGTTCTTGAATTCGGTGTCTTCCTTGAATCCGATGGATTCGTAGGTTTTCTGCGCGACTTCGTTGTTGCTGCTGGTGGAAACACGCATGCGCACGGCATTGGTTTCCTTGGCCATTTTTTTTGCGGTGCGGATCAGGTTGTCGGCCACCAACTGGCGGCGGGCGTCCTCGGCGACATAAATATCGTTGAGGATCCACACACGTTTGAGCGAAAGCGAGGAGAAACTCGGGTAAAGCTGGCAGAAACCCATCAGTTTGTTGCTGTCGTCATCGGACAGCGCCAGGTAGATCACCGACTCCTTGCGACGCAGGCGTTTTTCGAGGAACGCCCGGGACGAGTCCGGATACGGCAGGGAACCATAAAACTCGCGATATTTGACGAACAACGGGGTCAGCTGGTCCAGGTGTTCGAGGGTCGCTTGAATAATCCGCATGGTAGGTCTCGTCTTCAAGTGGCTGTCTTACGTCTCTGACGGCGATGGGAAACCCTTGGCGGCCGCGCAACGATCCTGCCTGAAACTGGTACGAATGTGCAATGCGGAGCGGTTCAGGTATTCGGTGGGCCGAGCAGGAAATTATCTTTCATGTCGCCTCCCGAGTCCGACTCCAGTGTCTGAACCTGCGCTTCGTCCTTCAGATTGACCCCTGACAACTGCCGCCGGCAGGCTTCACGCATCAAATACAGCAAACGGTGTGCCGCCATGCCGTAACTCAGCCCTTCAAGCCGGACATTGGAGATGCAATTACGGTAGGCATCGGTAAGGCCGACCTTGGGATTGTAGGTGAAATATAAACCCAGGCTGTCCGGAGAGCTGAGACCAGGGCGTTCGCCGATGAGGATCACGGTCATTTTTGCGCCAAGCAACTCACCGATCTCATCGGCGACGGCCACCCGGCCCTGTTCCACGAGTATGACTGGCGCGATAGTCCAGTCGTCGACCGCCATTTGTTCTTCGAAGCGCGTCAGAAACGGCAGGGTATGGCGATGAACGGCCAGTGCCGACAGGCCGTCGGCGACCACGATCACCAGATCCACGCCACCCGGATGGGCCGTCGCGTAATCACGCAGGGTCTGCGCTGATGCATCACCGAGTTTTCGCCCCAGGTCGGGGCGTTGCAGGTAGGTGTTGCGATCCGTCGCCGCACTGTGCAGCAAAAGACACTCGCGATCACGTTCGGCCAATTGCGCGCTGAGGGAGGCATGGTCAAACGGCAAGTGCACTGCATCCCGCGCCTGAGCGTGGGCGTACTGGAAGTCCAGTTGTGCGCGGGTGGGAATGCTGGTGCCGGTGCGGCCCAGAGCGATTCGCGCGGGTGTCAGGCGTCGTAGTTCCAGCCAAGGGTTGTGTGGATCGAAGAGTAGTTTGTCCATGTCAATGCTCATCCCAGTTGCGCCAAGGCCTGCCGGAAGGCCGACGGCAGGCTGTCGCCGAAGAGAACCCTGCCATCGGCTTGAGTGAAGATGCCCATTTTCGCCAGCCACTGCTCGAATTCCGGTGCGGGCTTCAACCCCAGGGTCTGCCGGGCGTAGAGCGCATCGTGGAACGAGGTGGTCTGGTAGTTGAGCATGATGTCGTCGGAGCCGGGGATGCCCATGATGAAGTTGATCCCGGCCACGCCCAGCAGGGTCAGCAGGGTGTCCATGTCATCCTGGTCGGCTTCAGCGTGGTTGGTGTAGCAGATGTCGCAGCCCATGGGCACGCCCAAAAGCTTGCCGCAGAAGTGGTCTTCGAGGCCGGCGCGGATGATCTGTTTGCCGTTGTACAGGTATTCCGGGCCGATGAAGCCGACAACGGTGTTGACCAGGAACGGGTTGAAATGCCGCGCCACGGCGTAGGCGCGGGTTTCGCAGGTTTGTTGATCGACGCCATGGTGGGCGTTGGCCGACAGGGCGCTGCCCTGGCCGGTTTCGAAGTACATCAGGTTCTGGCCCAGCGTGCCGCGATTGAGGCTTAATCCTGCGTCGTAACCTTCCCGTAATATGTTGAGGTTGATGCCGAAACTGGCGTTGGCTGCTTCAGTGCCGGCAATAGACTGGAACACCAGATCCAGCGGGACGCCGCGATTGACCGCTTCAATCGAGGTGGTGACGTGGGTCAGCACGCAAGCCTGGGTCGGGATTTCGTAGCGCTGGATGATCGCGTCGAGCATCTCCAGCATGGCGCAGATCGAGGCGATGCTGTCGGTGGCCGGGTTGATGCCGATCATGGCATCGCCGTTACCGTGCAGCAGGCCGTCGAGAATGCTCGCGGCGATGCCGGCCGGTTCGTCGGTGGGGTGATTCGGTTGCAGGCGCGTGGACAGTCGGCCGCGCAGACCCAGGGTGCCGCGAAACTGTGTGACCACGCGGATTTTTTGCGCCACCAGCACCAGATCTTGCACGCGCATGATCTTCGACACGGCGGCGGCCATTTCCGGAGTCAGGCCGGGGGCGAGGGCGCGCAGGACCGGCTCGTCGGCGGCATCGCTGAGCAGCCAGTCGCGAAAGCCGCCGACGGTGAGGTGGCTGACGACCGCGAAGGCTTGTTTGTCGTGGGTGTCGATGATCAGTCGGGTGACTTCATCGGACTCATAGGGAATCAACACTTCCTGCAGGAAGTGGGATAGCGGGATGTCGGCCAAAGTCATCTGGGCCGCGACGCGCTCGCCGTCATTGAGGGCCGCGACGCCGGCCAGAAAATCCCCGGAACGCGCCGGACTGGCCTTGGCCATCACATCCTTGAGGCTGTCGAAGCGATAGGTCTGGGCGCCGACGGAATGGGCATATACGGCCATGGGGCGGGGCCTCCTGATCAATTCAAAAATTCGATCCGCTTTTCTGTGGGGAATTGCATGCACTTCAATAATGCAGGCGCCAGGCTCGGGGCCCGGCGCCGGTGCATTCATATACCTTCGAGCATAGCGTCTGCCGGTGCCTCGGAACGTTGCTTGGCGGTCAACTGGAAGTACAGGTAACCGGCAACCATGAAGCCGAGGAAAACCAGGCCGATCAGGGTGTTGAACCAGGCCATCGCCACCAGGCACACCACCGCCAGGAACAACGCGATCCCCGGCACGATCGGATAGCCCGGCGCGCGGAAGGTGCGCTCCAGGTTCGGTTCGGTCTTACGCAGCTTGAACAGGCTCAGCATACTGATGATGTACATCACGATGGCGCCGAATACCGACATGGTGATCATCGCCGCCGTCAGGGTCATGCCTTGCAGGTTGACCAGGCCGTCGCTGTAGATCGCCGCGATGCCGATCACGCCACCGGCCAGAATCGCCCGGTGCGGAGTCTGGAAGCGCGAGAGTTTGGCCAGGCCTTTGGGCAAGTAACCGGCGCGAGCCAGGGCGAAGAACTGCCGGGAATAGCCAAGAATGATCCCGTGGAAACTCGCCACCAAGCCGAACAGGCCGATCCATACCAGCATGTGCATCCAGGTCGAATTATTGCCGACCACGGCTTTCATCGCCTGGGGCAGCGGGTCGTTGATGTTCGACAGTTGACGCCAGTCGCCGACGCCGCCGGCCATCACCATCACGCCGATGGCCAGGAACACCAGGGTCAGAATGCCGCTGACGTAGGCCTTGGGGATCGTGCGTTTCGGGTCCTTGGCTTCTTCGGCAGCCATGGCCGCGCCTTCGATGGCGAGAAAGAACCAGATCGCGAAGGGAATGGCGGCGAAAATACCGGGAATCGAGCCCATCGTGAACTCGTTCGAACCCGACCAGCCATTGAGTACGAAGTTACTGAAGCTGAAGCCCGGGGCGACCACGCCCATGAACACCAGCAATTCGGCGACCGCCAGCACAGTGACCACCAACTCGAAGGTGGCCGCGATGCTGACGCCGAGGATGTTCAGGCCCATGAACACGAAATAGGCGCCAACAGCAGCGATTTTCGGGTCAAGTTCCGGGTATTGCACGTTGAGGTAGGCGCCGATGGCCATGGCGATGGCCGGTGGTGCAAAGACGAATTCGATCAGGGTGGCGATGCCGGCGATCAACCCGCCTTTCTCACCGAAGGCCCGGCGGCTGTAGGCAAACGGCCCGCCAGCGTGGGGAATCGCCGTCGTCAGTTCGGTGAAACTGAAGATGAAGCAGGTGTACATCGTCGCCACCATCAGCGCGGTGACGAGAAAACCCAGTGTGCCTGCGGTGCCCCAGCCGTAACTCCAGCCGAAGTACTCGCCGGAAATCACCAGGCCGACGG
This sequence comes from Pseudomonas sp. P4_B4, assembly GCF_056402255.1. Taxonomy (NCBI): domain Bacteria; kingdom Pseudomonadati; phylum Pseudomonadota; class Gammaproteobacteria; order Pseudomonadales; family Pseudomonadaceae; genus Pseudomonas; species Pseudomonas sp. P4_B4. The sequence continues at coordinate 522 of NZ_JBFUHS010000050.1, read as the reverse complement.
CAATGCCCCATAAATGCAGGGTGCCGAGTGTAGGTTTGAGCTGTGTGGAAGAAGTAGTCATAAGTCCTCTCTAATTTTTATTGTTCAATCTTTTGGACTTTCGGGTACGACGGGTTGGGTGCAGTTCCTGAATAACGGGTACGCAAGGCCCGTGCCAGAGCGGCCAGGCCTAGGGGGTTGTTTCATTAAGGACGCCTTCGCGAGCAAGCCCACTCCCACATTGGACTTGTGTTGGTTACCTGATGCGGGTTTACACAAATCCCCTAATGAAATGGCTACCCCCGCTGCCCCCTGTGATCGCCCACTAAGCTTTCGCAGGGGGCTCATCGGAGATCGTTGCCATGAACAAAGTAGCTATTGCCGCCATCGACTTGGGAAAACACACCTTTCATCTACATGCACAGGATGATCGTGGTCACGAGCTGTACCGAAAAAAATTCAATCGGGTAACGCTCATGCAGCACCTGGCAAATCTCGAGCCCTGCACCATCGTGATGGAAGCCTCGTGATGGAAGCCTGTGG
>NZ_JBFUHS010000049.1:0-30686 GCF_056402255.1 Pseudomonas sp. P4_B4 | reverse complement strand
CCGAAATCCGCGCCCTGGGCGTGGGCCTGCCGTACGCACTGACCGTCTCGATCTTCGGCGGCACCGCTGAATACATCGCGCTGTGGTTCAAGAGCATCGGCATGGAGACGGGTTACTACTGGTACGTGACCGCGTGTATTGCCGTGTCGTTGCTGGTGTACGTCACCATGCAAGACACCCGCAAGCATTCGCGGATCGTCACTGACTGACAGATAGATCGAAGCTGGCTGTACTGGCCTCTTCGCGAGCAAGCCCGCTCCCACATTCGACCGCGTTCCTTCTGGAACAACCCGGTTAAATGTGGGAGCGGGCTTGCTCGCGAATGGAGCCGACTCGGTACCAAGTCAGTTCGCCAACCTCTCGTTTGCCAAGCTTGTTCTGCGCGATCGAAGCCCCCCTCCCGCAATCACCACCACAACCAAATCCAGATTCGGCCCGCGCCCGGATTGGTGCTGCCGTAGTAAAAATGGGCAAGAGCTTCATGAAAAATCTGTCACGCAGGCGAAAGAGCCGATTAATCACGCGTTAATACTCGCCGCCCAACCTTTAACGGCCTGATCGATTCATTGCGATGCGCTCACTCAGTCCTTGAAAGCGGAAAAGCCTGTCGGCCTTAACATCTAATTAATCGATCACTATCAAGATTTAATTGCGAAATTCAATCGATTAATCTGGCGTCTTGGCTTTTTTTCACAAAACGCCAACGAGACGGGAGTCACCACCATGAAAACCAAACTGATCCTTGCCCTGGCCCTTTCCGTACTGGCTGCCAACACGTTCGCCGCCGATGGCTACGACAAAACCGGCTCGGCCTCTTTTGAGTCCGGTGCCAGCGCCGCCATCGAACGCAGCCACTCGGGCACCTATGCCTCTGACGGCTTCGATAAAACCGGCACTGCGGGCGCTGTCGCTGCCGACGGTTTCGACAAAACCGGTAGCGCTGAAGCTATCGGCTGATCGTGGAGGGAAACTCACAGCCCGGCTTCGGCCGGGCTTAGTCGTTTTTGGGGTAATACAATTCTTCCGGCAGACCACAAAACCTGTGGGAGCGGGCTTGCTCGCGAAGACGGCGGCACATCCAATATCAATGTGACTGGCACATCGCTTTCGCGAGCAAGCCCGCTCCCACATTGGATCTCATCAACTCAAGTACCGAATCCGACTGGAAATCTGCGGCGCGTGCTTGCACCATGAGCGTCTCCCGCAAGTTCTGGAAATCCCCATGCCCGACGACATCCACTTCTACGAACCCGCCAACGGCCACGGCCTGCCCCACGATCCGTTCAACGCCATCGTCGGCCCGCGCCCCATCGGCTGGATCTCCTCACAGGATGCCGAGGGCCGCTTGAACCTGGCGCCCTACAGCTTCTTCAACGCCTTCAACTACATCCCGCCGATCGTTGGTTTTTCCAGCGTCGGACGCAAAGACAGCCTGAACAACATCGAACAAACCGGCGAGTTCGCCTGGAACCTGGCCACCCGGCCGCTGGCCGAGCGGATGAACCAGAGCAGCGCCATGGTCAAACCTGAGGTCAACGAGTTCGAACTGGCCGGGCTGACGACCGCTGCCTCGAAGGTCATTCAGGTGCCGCGGGTGGCCGAGAGCCCGGTGTCCTTCGAGTGCAAGGTCACGCAGATCATCCAGTTGCAACGGGCGGACGGCAATGTGGTGCCGACTTGGCTGATTCTCGGCGAAGTGGTCGCCGTGCATATCGCCAAATGGCTGTTGAAGGACGGGATATACGACACCGCCGCGGCAGAACCGATTCTGCGCGGCGGCGGGCCAGCGGATTATTTCCAGCTGGGGCCTGAGGCGTTATTCAAGATGTACCGCCCGGGGCGGTGAGAATCACCAGAGCAGGTCGGTGTTTTCCTTGACGTCCTTGAGTCGGGTCAGCTCCTTGGCGGCTGCATCATCGGCCTCGTGAGCGGTCTTGAAGATCTGGCCTTCCAGCACTTTGTGAAAACGCGGGGCGCCCACACCACCCAGCGCTTTGACGGCGATAGCGGCGTGGTAACCACCCTCGCCCGGTACTACAGCGGAAACAGCTTCGAAGTGATCAAAGGCTTTTCTTGCCATGTCGCGAATCCTGGCTGGTTGAGAATGCTGCCATTAAACCCTCAACCGGCCATTTTGTGTACCGCCGCTGCGGACTGACCCAGGGCCTGCGCCACCGAGACATCCTTGAAGGTGTGGAAATCCAGGCTGTTGACCACCAGCTCCTGCACCAGCTCGGCAAAAATCTCCATCGCCGGCGTGCTGAAGTACGCGGTCATGGCCTGTTGATTGCTCCAGAAACCGGACACCAGCCACAGTTCCGGGTCGCACTGCGAATGCTGCAAGGCAAAGCTCAGGCAGCCTGGCGCTGCGCGGGACGGCTCGATCAGGGCGCTGAGGCGCACACCGAGTTCCGCCGAACGCCCGGCGCGCGCTCGAACGAAGGCCATATGACTGACGGGGATCTGCGTGGACATGTTCAACCCTCCCGGGGAGTCGCGTGGCAGCCGGGGGACGGGCTGCGACAGGATCAAAGGTTAAGGGCCGCGACGCCTGTCTCGTTAGTCGATTCCTGCCGGCGCGTTGCACAATCCTGCGAAACTGCATCGCCAGCCTGTAACAAGCGGTAAAACCCTGTCACGGTTCTGCCACACGAGTTTCAAGCAAGTTTTTTAGGCACAGGGCTCTAGTGACAACACCGCCGGTCGACCCCGAGCAGAATCAGGCAAGCATTTGACAGGATGTGTCTACCGCTGCCACTTGCACAAACTTATGCTCTGCTCCATTCCTTCCATGCCTTGCCGAGGATGCCTCGCATGTCGTCGCTCGATCACTTTCAAGCCCCGCTGGACACCGACATGGAAAAGCAACGTGCGGAACTGGCGGCGATCATTCGCCGCAACACCGCCGAAGATGGCAGTTATGCCACGGCCATAGGCTCACTGTTCATGTCCCGCCACAGCCAGTCCCACGAGTTCGCCCCGGTGCTCGCGCAACCGGCGCTGTGCATCATGGCCCAGGGGCGCAAGGAAGTTCAGTTGGCCAACGAGTACTTCAATTACGACCCGCTGAATTACCTGGTGGTCTCGGTCTCGATGCCGCTGAGTGGACGGGTGGTGAATGTCTCGGCCGAGGAACCGATCCTGGCCTTGCGCCTGGACATCGACCCGGCGGAAATCACTGCGCTGATCGCCGACGCCGGCCCCCTCGGCGTGCCCACCCGGCCGACCGGGCGCGGGCTGTATGTCGAAAAACTCGACAGCGCGATGCTCGACGCCGTACTGCGCCTGGCACGGTTGCTGGACACGCCAAAAGACATCGCCATGCTGGCGCCGCTGATTCGCCGGGAGATCCTCTATCGCCTGTTGCGCAGCAAACAGGGGCATCGGTTGTACGAAATCGCCATTGCCAACAGCCAGAGCCATCGCATCAGCCAGGCGATCAAATGGCTCAATGGCAATTTTGAACAGCCGTTGCGCATTGATGATCTGGCGAAGGAAGTGAACCTGAGCGTGTCGACGCTGCATCACCGCTTCAAGGCGATGACGGCGATGAGTCCGTTGCAGTATCAGAAGCAGTTGCGCCTGCAGGAAGCACGGCGGCTGATGCTGGCCGAAGGACTGGAGGCTTCGGCGGCGGGGTATCGGGTCGGGTATGAAAGCCCGTCGCAGTTCAGCCGTGAGTACAGCCGGTTGTTCGGGGCTCCGCCATTGCGGGATCTGGCGCGGTTGCGGTTGACGGTTTGATCAGGGTCCAGTGGTGCGGCTACTGACGCCTTCGCGGGCAAGCCCGCTCCCACAGGGGATTATTGGTGGTCACCAAATTGTGTGAACACCAACAATCCTTGTGGGAGCGGGCTTGCCCGCGAAGAGGCCAGCAAGGCTGGCATCAAATCTGGATCAGGCCCCAAGTACCCGGCAAGCCTCCACCGGCAAGGTCACCGACACCGGATGACCAACGCTCAGGCCAAAGCCCTGGCACGGCGTGCTCAGCGCGGTAAACGACACCCCGGAACACTCCACCGTGGTCTCGATGGTCGCGCCGATATCGCGCACGAACGTCACCTTGCCCAGCAAGCGGTTGCCCGCAGTCGCCTGGGGTGCCGACAGTTGCAGGTCTTCCGGGCGAATCAGCATCTTCACCTTTTCACCGGCCACAATGCTGCTGCAGATCGGCACCTGCAGCGCATCGCCGCCCGGCAAGCTGACCTTGCCGTTACCCAGCACCGTGGCCGGGAAGATGTTGCCCGAGCCGATGAAGTCCGCGACGAACTCGTTGGCCGGATGGCGGTAGATCTCGATCGGCGTGCCCACCTGCTGCACCTTGTGCTCACCCAATACGACCACGATATCGGCCATGGTCATGGCCTCGCGCTGGTCGTGGGTCACCATGATGGTGGTGATGTTCAGGCGCTGTTGCAGCTGACGGATTTCCACCTGCATCGACTCGCGCAGCTTGGCATCCAGTGCCGACAGCGGTTCGTCGAGCAGGAGGATTTTCGGGTGCGAGGCAATCGCCCGGGCAATCGCCACGCGCTGGCGTTGGCCGCCGGACAGCTTGGCCACCGGACGATTGATCATCGCTTGCAGCTGGATCAGTTCCAGCAATTCCACCACCCGCGCCTGCTGATCGGCCTTGCTGACCCCGCGCAGTTTCAGCGGATAGGCGATGTTCTCCCCGACAGTCATGTGTGGGAACAACGCCAGGGACTGGAACACCATGCCGAAGTTGCGCAGGTGCGCCGGGGTGTTGCCGATGTCTTCGCCATCCAGGCGGATCTCGCCGCCGGTCAGGGTTTCAAGGCCGGCAATCATACGCAGCAAGGTGGTTTTGCCGCAGCCCGAAGGGCCGAGGAAACACACCAGTTTGCCCTCGGGCAAATGCAGGTTCACATCCGTTACCGCGCAGGCCGAGCCGTAATGTTTCTCGACGTTTTCCAGAATCAGACCAGACATGTGAATCACCTCAAGAAATCAGAACGAAACGCCACCTTCACCAACCAGTTTTTCGAGTGCCCAAATCAGGACAAAGTCGATCAACACGATCAGCACGGCAAACGAAAATACGGTTGGGTCGAGCGAAGACACGGTGCGGCTGTACATCCAGATCGGCACGGTCATGACGTCGATGGTGTAGAGGAAATAGGTCACAGTGAATTCGTTGAACGAGACGATGAACGCCAGCAGCATGCCCGCCAGGATCCCCGACTTCATCAACGGCACCACCACATCGACAATCGCCCGCAGCGGTGAAGCACCGAGCATTTGCGCGGCCTCTTCGACTTCGCTGCCGATGGAGAGCATCGCCGCCGTGCAGTTCTTCACCACGAACGGCAACGCGAGGATCACGTGGGCAATCACCAGGCGCGAGGTGGTCATGTGGAACGGCAGGCTGTCGAACACCAGCAGCAACGCCAGACCCAACACCACCATCGGGAACACCAGCGGCAACGACATCAGTTGCAGCGCCACGGCCTTGCCGCGGAACTCGCAACGAGTCAGCGCGTAGGCCGCCGGCACCGCGATGATCGTGGCGAAAATCATGGTCAGGCACGACACCAGCAGGCTGGTGCTCATGGCCTGGCCGAGGCTCAGTACATCACTGGCGTCCGGCGACACGAAGGTGTGCCAGGCGGCCTTGTACCATTGCAGGCTGTAGCTGCTCGGCGGGAAGTCGAGGTTCGACGCGCCGCTGAACGACATCACGATCATGGTCAGGATCGGCAACACCGCCAACAGCAGGATGAAGCCCGAGAGGATGCCGGCAAACTTGCCGGTATCACCCGGCAACAGCGACTGGCGCTTCTTGATCAGGGTACTCATTGCGAAGCCTCCAGCATGCGGCGACGGCGGCCAGTGATGTATTCGGACAGGGTCATGATCGCGAGGGTGGTGACGATCAGCACCACACCGGCAGCGGATGCGGCGGGCCAGTTCATCAGCGGGGCGATCTGGTCATGCACCATCACCGCCAGCATCGGCACGCGCCGGCCACCGAGCAGCAAGGGCACCACGAAACTGCTGGCGTTGTAGGCGAACACCAGGGTCGCACCGGTAATGATCCCCGGCAGACTCATTGGCAATACCACTTGGCGGAACACCTGGAAGCGACTGGCGCCGAGGGTGGCAGCAGCTTCTTCGTAACTGCGGGCGACGCCGCGCATGGCGCTGGCAATCGGCAACACGGCCAGCGGGAAGGCGGTTTGCACCAGGCCCATCAACACGCCGTTCTGGTTGTACAACAGCATGATCGGGCGCTTGATCAGGCCCAGGCCCATCAGGGTCTGGTTGAGCATGCCACCGGGGCCGAGGATCACCAGCCAGCCGTAGCTTTGCAGAAGCAGGTTGACCAGCAATGGCAGCAACACCGCCGCAAGGAAGATCCGGCGCACGAACGGCGAGGTCAGGCGCGACATGGTGTAGGCCACCGGGATCGCCAGAATCACTGCGATCACCGCGCTGATCAGCGCCAGGCGCAGGGTCAGCATCAGCGACTTGAGGTAATAGGGTTCCAGCAACTGGGCGTAACTGGCCAGGCTGAACCCGGACCATTCCGCGCCTTTGGTGCCCACGCTCATGCGCAGTACCAGGAGGCTCGCGGCAATCAGTACGCCAAGAAACAGCATCGACGGCGAGAGGAAAAGCCAGGCGCGCGTCGTTGGCGAAACACCCCGAGCGGCGCGCACGGGGGCGGCACTCACCGGATGAGTCAGAGGTTGGTGTTCCATAGCAAAGGGTCTCGTCAATGGAGGATCAATGGCACACGGAAGCGGGGTGTCAACCCCGGCCCCTGTAGGAGCGAGCTTGCTCGCGAAGGACGTGAAGGCGCCGCGTTCATTCAGGCAGCCCTCGTCATCGTTAACGTCCATCGCGAGCAAGCTCGCTCCTACAGATCAGGAAGAAAAGATTTCCGTGTAACGACGAATCCATTGGTCATGCACAGTCGCCAGGAAGGCGTTGTCGTGCATGATCGCCTTCTCGGCAATCTGCTCCGGCGTGAGGATGTACGGGCTCTTGCGTGCTTCGGCGGAGATGATCGCCTTGGCGTTGACCGGGCCGTTGTAGATGTCTTCAGCCATCTTGCCCTGCACCAGCGGGTCCAGGGAGTGGTTGATGAAGGCGTAAGCCATGTCGGTATCGCCCGGACGGTTCTTCGGCATCACCGAGAGCATCAGGTCGGTGTAGAAACCTTCCTTCATGCCGAACGTGGCGCCCAGGCCGTAGTTCGGATCGCGGATCTGTTTCGGGAAGAAGGCCGGTGCGTACAGGCCGCCCATGTCCAGGGAACCGGTGCGGAACAGTTCGGCGATCTGGTTCGGGTTTTCGCCCAGGGTCACCACGCGATCTTTCAGCTCGGCGAGTTTCTTGAAACCAGGCTCGATGTTGTGTTCGTCACCACCGGCCAGTTTGGCGGCGATGATGATCAGGTCCATGGCCTCGGTCCAGTTCGGCGGTGGCAGGAAGATGTTCGGGGCCAGTTCTGGATCCCACAGGGCCGCGTAGCTGTCCGGCGCTTGTTTCTGGGTGCGGGTGCTGTAGACCAGGCTGTTGCACCACAGCAGGTAACCGATACCGTGGCCATTGGCGCCGGTGCGGTATTTCTCCGGTACATCGACGAGATTGGGAATGCGGTTGAGGTCGGGTTTTTCCAGCAGGTTGGCGGCGGCCAAACCTTCGGCACCGACGCCTGCCAGGGTGATGATGTCGTACTGCGGACGATCACCGCCGGCCTTGAGCTTGGCGACCATTTCCGAGGTACTGCCGGTGCGGTCAGCGATGACCTTGCAGCTGTACTTGTCTTCGAACGTCGCGGCGATGTTGCGCAGTGCGGCCAGGCCGGTGTCATCGGACCAGGTCAGCAAACGCAGGGTCTTGCCGGCAAAACGTGTGTCGCTGGCATTGGCCTTGATGAACGGCATGCTCATGGCTGCCGCTGCAACCGAGGCTACGCCCACGGTCTTGATAAATTGACGTCTGTTCAGATCATGCTCGCCCATTACGGACTCCCTTTGTTTTTGTAGGTATGAGGCAGGTCGAAACTGTTGCATCCGCGCGGCCGGACCAGCGTTAGCCCTCGTATTTTCGGGGGCTTGGCTGAGCCAGCGAGTTCATCCTGAGGTCGTGTAAAACACCTGACTATCGATAAAAACTCATTGAAGCCATGACGCCAGCGCATGCCTCCTGTAGGAGCGAGCTTGCTCGCGATGGACGTCAACGATAACGCTGTGAGCCTGATACCCCGCAGCGTTCTCAGGTTCTTCGCGAGCAAGCTCGCTCCTACAGTGATCGGCGTCAGACAGCCCGAATCACGTGTTTGATTTCCTGGAAAGCCTGCAAGCCCCACGGGCCCAATTCGCGGCCGATGCTGCTCTGCTTGTAGCCGCCCCAGGCGGTCTGCGGGAAGATCACCTGCGGCGCGTTGATCCACACAAGCCCCGCCTGCAAAGCGTTGGCGACGCGGTCAGCGGTCTGTGCATTGCGCGTCACCACACTGGCGACCAATCCAAATTGACTGTCGTTGGCCAGGGCAATCGCCTCGGCTTCAGAGGCAAAACTGCGCACGCAGATCACCGGGCCGAAAATCTCTTCACACCACAGCGCACTGTCGAGGGGCACTTCGGTGAAAACCGTCGGCTGCAAAAAATATCCGCGCGGCAGGTCGGGCGGGCGATTGCCACCGCAAACCAGTTTGGCGCCGGCACTCAAACCGCGATCGATGTGACCGAGCACGCGCTGGTATTGCGCCTGATTGACCAGCGCGCCCATTTCCACGTTCGGATCGAACGGGTCGGCCACGCGAATGGCTTCGGCACGGGCCTTCACACGGATCAGGAATTCATCGGCCAGTTCATCGGCGACCAGCACGCGGCTGGTGGCGGAACACATCTGCCCGGCGTTGAAGAAACCACCGCCACAGGCCACTTCCACCGCCAGATCGAGATCGGCATCGGCCAGCACCAGCAGCGAGGATTTGCCGCCCAGCTCCAGGCTCACGCCCTTGACGGTTTCAGCCGCCCGTTGCATGACCTGCACGCCGACCGCGTTGCTGCCGGTGAAGGAAATTTTCGCAATGCGCGAGTCAGCCGACAGGGGCGCGCCAACCGCGAGGCCAGTGCCGCACACCAGGTTGAACACGCCCGCAGGCAACCTGGCTTCAGCGATGATTGCCGCCAGCTCCAGTTCCGGCAGCGGCGTCACTTCCGAAGGCTTGAGCACCACGCAGCAACCGGCGGCCAGGGCCGGCGCGAGTTTCCACGCGGTGGTGACCATCGGGAAATTCCACGGCACGATCAGGCCGACCACACCGCACGGCTCACGGCGCAGGCGAGCGCTGAAATCGTCTGTCGGCAGCTCAATGGCGCTGTCCTGTTTCGCGTCCAGGCCTTCGGCCAGACCGGCGTAATACTCGAACGTGGCGATCACGTCATCGACGTCGATCGCGGCTTCGAATTGCGGCTTGCCGTTGTTGCTCGACTGCAAGTGCATCAACTTTTCACGATTGGCCTGCACGCCCGCCGCGATTTTGCGCAGGATCGCACCGCGTTCGGCACCCGTGGTTTTCGACCAGTCGGCGAACGCCTGGGTCGCCGCGCTCACGGCTTGATCAACCGCACGCTCATCGCCGCCATTGACGGTGGTCAACAGGGCTTCGGTCGCCGGGTTGATCACGCGCAAGTGTTCGTTGCCGGCCAACCATTGGCCGTTGATGTACAGGCCATCCAGGGTCGTAGGGAAGCTCATTTCGACACCGCCTGCATCCACTGGGTCTGGTCGATTTCAATCAGGGTCGGGCCCTGGCGATCGGTGGCGACACGCAATGCGCCGCGCAGTTGCTCGACACTGCTGACCGCTTCGGCGGCGCAACCCAATGCCTTGGCCACACCGATGAAGTCCGGGGTGTAGATGTCCACGCCGACCGGCTCGATGGCGCGGTTGACCATGTATTTCTTGATCTCTTCGTAGCCCTGGTTATTCCACAGCAGCACGATCACCGGGGTGCGCGCTTCAACGGCACTGGCCAGTTCCGGCAGGGTGAACTGCAGGCCACCGTCGCCGATTAGGCACACCACCGGAGGACGCGCGCCACCTTCGACGCTGCCACCCAGCCAGGCGCCAATCGCCGCCGGCAAGGCGTAGCCGAGGGTGCCGTAACCGGTGGACGAGTTGAACCAGCGACGCGGACGCTCCGGATTGAACGTCAGGTTGCCGGTGTACACCGGCTGGGTCGAATCGCCGACGAATACGGCGTTCGGCAATTCATGCAGAACGGTTTCGAGGAAGCGGGTCTGGGCCAGGGTCGGTGCGTCCCAGGTCGCGGCCAGGTCTTCGCGCAGACGAGCAGCACGTACTTGCCCCCAATCGTTGCGACGCTCGGCCAGGGATTTGTGCGACAGGGCACTGAGCAAAGCCTGGGCGGCGTTACGCGAGTCGGCCACCAATGCCACGTGCGGCGGGTAGTTGCGCACGGTCTGGTCCGGGTCGATATCGACGCGCAGCAACTTGCCAGGAATTTCGAAGCCACCGGCGAAGGTCACGTCGTAGTCGGTCTCGGCCAGTTCGGTGCCGATGGCCAGTACCACGTCGGCCTCGGCGACCAGCGCACGGGTGGCGACCAGGCTCTGGGTCGAACCGATCAGCAACGGGTGGCCGGAGGCGAGCATGCCCTTGGCATTGATGGTCAGGGCGACCGGCGCGTCCAGCAGTTCGGCCAGCTCAGTCAGCTCGACAGCCGCGTCGATGGCACCGCCACCAGCGAGAATCAGCGGACGCTTGGCGCCGGCCAGCAAATCGGTCATGCGCGACACAGCACTCGGCGAAGCACCGGCGCGGTCGATGTTGACCGGCAGGCTGCTGAGCAGGTCATCGGCTTCTTCGACCAATACGTCCAATGGAATTTCGATGTGCACCGGACGCGGACGGCCGGCCTGGAACAGTGCAAAGGCGCGAGCCAGCACGCCCGGCAATTCCGACGCCGACATCAGGGTGTGGGAGAACGCCGCCACACCGGCACACAGTGCGCCTTGGTTCGGCAGCTCATGCAGCTTGCCGCGACCGCCGCCCAACTGGCTGCGCGATTGCACGCTGGAGATCACCAGCATCGGGATCGAATCGGCATAGGCCTGGCCCATGGCGGTGGTGATGTTGGTCATGCCTGGGCCGGTGATGATGAAGCACACACCCGGTTTGCCGCTGGTGCGGGCGTAGCCGTCGGCCATGAAGCCGGCGCCCTGTTCATGGCGCGGCGTGACGTGGTTGATGCTCGAACGGGCCAGCCCGCGATACAGCTCCACGGTATGCACCCCCGGAATGCCGAACACCTGCTCGACCCCGTAGTTTTCGAGTAACTTGACCAATACTTCGCCGCACGTCGCCATGTCTTTGCCCTTTTTGTTCGTTTGAGACGCCGGGCGTGCGCTGTGTTTATGATGGATTCGCAGGCCCGGGAATGGCCTCATTGGAACGGGCGACACGTAGCCGCAACAATGGATAAAAAGTCATACTAGCCATGTCCTCACGTCATACCTTGGATCCCAATGAAACGACTGCCTCCCCTGCCGGCGCTACATACCTTTCTGATTACCGCGCAGTGCTGCAACTTCACCCGGGCCGCCGAACAGCTGCACATCACCCAGGGCGCGGTGAGTCGGCAGATCGCCGGGCTGGAAGATCATCTGGGTTATGAGCTGTTCATTCGCCTGGCCCGAGGCCTGGACCTGACAGCCGAGGGACGGGAATGGCTGCCACGGGTCCAGCAGATTTTCGGCCTGATCGACGAGGCCGTTGAACAGATCGGCGAGAAGCGCGAAACCCTGCAACTCAAGGCACCGACCTGCGTCATGCGCTGGTTGCTGCCGCGTCTGTTGCAATGGCAACGGGAACGCCCGGACGTGCCGGTGGAACTGACCACCACGGTCAAGCACGGGGTGGATTTTCATCGCGAGCAGTTCGATGCGGCGGTGATGTATGGCGCACCGCCGGACGATTCATTGATGTCGCAAAAACTCTTCGACGAACAACTCACGCCTGTGTGTTCCAGACCGATACTCGAAGGCCCCATGCCCCTGCAGACACCGACCGATCTGCAACAGCACCTGCTGCTGCACCCGACCCGCGATGAACGGGACTGGAAGGCCTGGTTGAAAGCGGCGGATGTGCATTTGACCAATGTCGGCAAGGGCCAGCATTTCGAAACATTGGACCTGGCGATGTCGATGGCTTCCCAGGGAACGGGGGTGGCGATTGGCGATTGGTCGCTGATCGGCGATGACCTGAACGCCGGGAGGTTGGTCATGCCATTCGAATTGAAGGTGACAACAGGACTGGCGTATTACCTGGTGTTCCCCGAAAAACCCGGGCCTTCGCCGAAGTTGATGGAATTGATGGGCTGGTTGGTGGAGCAGGCGCAGAGCCGCTGAAAAGCTTCGCGAGCAAGCCCGCTCCCACAGTAGATCTCTCGTGAACACACTATTTGTGTACGACGGTGATCAAGTGTGGGAGCGGGCTTGCTCCCGAATGGTTTAAACCACGCCATCAATAACCGACTGTAAACCGCTGTCGCGAATGCTTCGGCGCTTCCACTTCGTCGAGCATTGCAATCGCGTAGTCGGCAAAGGTAATCCAGCTGCGCCCTTCACTGCTCACCAGCAAATCATCCTGACCGAGGCGGAATTTCCCGGTGCGCTCTCCCTCGACAAATTCGGCCGATGGCGACAGGAAGGTCCAGTCCAGATCCCGCTCTTCACGCAAGTTTGCGAGGAATTCGGCACCGGCACTGGCCTCTGCCTTGTAAGCCTCAGGGAAACCTTCGCTATCGATCACTCGAGTGCCATCGGGCAATAGCAGCGAACCCGCCCCGCCCACCACCAGCAGACGTTTGACCCCAGATTTTTTCACCGGGCCAACGACTGCGCTGGCAGGTAGCGTGGCGAAATGCGCCGCGCTGATAACCACGTCATGGCCCGCAATTGCAGCTTGCAACGCAGCGGCATCAAGGGCATCGACGGCCTTGCTGACCACACCTTCACGAGGGTCGATTTTCGATGTGTCGCGGGCGATGGCGGTAACGCTGTGACCGCGACGCAGGGCTTCTTCCAGCAGTTGGCTACCGGCACGACCGGTGGCACCGATGATTGCGATTTTGCTCATGACGTTCTCCAGTGGGTTGAGCTTCTTGGATTTCAGTTGAGGCGGGTTACCACTTCATCTCGCCCTTCGCGACCTTGGCGCTCAGCTCCAGGGAGCTTTCATCACCCAGGGTCGGGAAGCGTTTTTTCATCGCCGCGATCAGCGCGGCAGAATCCTTGGCCTTGGCGGTTTCTTCGTCGAAGGCTTTGATGTAAGCGGCGGTGGACTGCACGGCTGCCAGGGAGCGATCGCTCTCACCAAGGTAATGACCCGGCACCACGGTCTGCGGCTTCAGGGTTTCAATGGAATGCAGCGTAGCCAACCAATCGGCATGGGACTGTAGCGTTTGCGTGTCAGCCATCCACACGTGGATGTTTTGCGCCACCACGACACCACCAACCACGGCCTTGATCGACGGAATCCACACAAAGCTGCGATCCGGCTGCGGGCCCTCAAGACCAATCACCTGCAACTTCTGCCCTTCGAGGATCAGGCTGTCGCCCTTGAGTACCTGTGGCACGATGGTTTTAGCCGGCACATCGGCACCCATTTTCGGGCCCCAGAACGCCAGTTTGCCGTCGACGGTTCGCTTGATGTGGTCAACGGTCGGTTGCGAGGCGAGGACCTTGGCCTTGGGGAACGCGGCCGTCAGGGTATCGAGGCCGAAGTAGTAGTCCGGGTCACCGTGGCTGATGTAGATGGTGGTCAACTGCTTGCCGCTGGCGCGGATTTTTTCCACCACCTGTTCGGCCTGGGATTTGCCGAATTGCGCATCCACCAGGATCGCTTCTTTCTCGCCACTGACCAGCACCGAGGTCACCGGGAAGATGGCTTTTTCGCCGGGGTTATAGACATCCAGCGTCAGGGTCGAGGCGGCTGCATGGGCGGCGAAACCGAGGGCGGCGCCTGCCAGCAAAACCCGCTTTAAAGTGGTGAAACCGATCATCTGTTGCTCCGTTGTCCAAATGCCTTGTTTGGCGATGGAACAGAGCTTAGTTGCCTGACTCAGTACAAAAAATGCGATGCTTGAACATAGTTTGTTTCTGAAAGCGGGCAAATCATGGATCGTCTTCAAGCAATGCGCGTGTTCGTCACAGTGGTCGACCTCGGTAGCCAGTCGGCCGCCGCCGATCATCTGGAGCTGTCACGGCCGGTGGTGTCGCGGTATCTGGCGGAACTGGAAGACTGGGTCGGCGCGCGCCTGATGCATCGCACCACACGCAAGTTGAGCCTGACCGCCGCCGGCAACGAGATCCTGCCCCGCTGTCGGCAGATGCTCGATTTGTCCACCGACATGCAAGCCGCCGTCAGCGAACCGGATGACGCACCACGCGGCCTGCTGCGGATCAGCGTCAGCACCTCATTCGGCCAGGCGCAACTCGCCGATGCCATGGCCGCCTATGTCCGACGCTACCCCGGCGTCAGCATCGACATGCAGATGCTCGACCGCACCGTGAACCTGGTGGATGAGCGCATCGACCTGGCGATCCGCACCAGCAACGATCTGGACCCGAACCTGATCGCCCGCCGCCTGACGGTTTGCCGCTCGGTGATCTGTGCTTCCCCCGCTTACTTGCGCGAGCATCCGGCGCCACAACGGGTCGAGGAACTGAGCCTGCACAATTGCCTGACCCACTCCTACTTCGGCAAAAGCCTGTGGCATTTCGAGCAGGACGGCGAGCAGGTTTCTGTACCGGTGCAGGGCAACATCAGCGCCAACGAGGCCAGCACGCTGCTGCGCGCAACGATCGCCGGTGCCGGGGTGGCGATGCTGCCCACGTACCAGGCCGGCGTGCACATTCACAGCGGCGAGTTGATTCGCCTGCTGCCGGCGGCCGAACCCCGGCAAATGAACGTGTATGCGGTGTATGCCTCGCGCAAGCACATGCCGGCGGCGTTGCGCAGCTTGCTGGATTTTCTGGTGCTTAGATTTCCGGAAGAACCGGAGTGGGATATCGGCCTGTGACCGGATCGAAAATGTGGGAGCGGGCTTGCTCGCGAAGAGGTCGGTACATCCGACGTAGATTTTGCGCGTGAAATAMCGCTTTCGCGAGCAAGCCCGCTCCCACAAGGGGGCATCAATGTTCTGAATACCGCGTCAATTGCCGTACCCGCTTTGCTGGTAACTCACCCGCGCTGACCTATGCTCAAAGTAATACCGAAAGGTATTGGTTCAGAGGTCAACGCCATGAACATCAGAACAAGAAGATACCTCGCGATTTTCATCACCTGTGCGGTCACGCTCGGGCTGTATGGCGCTGCCGCCTGGCGCGTCGAGCAACTGCGCAACCTGCCCCGTGAATACGCGAGCTGCAACTTCGAGCGCTGCATCCCCCACAACGCTACCCTCAACGCCCTCCGGTAACGAAGGGGGTCAGGCTTCGTTGTCCTGATCGGCCTTCAAGCGGTCGCGGAACGCCTTAGGCGAAATCCCCACACGACGCCGGAACAGGCGCGTGAAGTTGGTCGGATCGGAAAACCCCAACACGTCGGACATTTCATAAATGGTCATGCTGGTGTAGGTCAGCAAACGCTTGGCCTCCAGCAATTGCCGTTCGTGCATGATTTGCAACGCCGGTTGCCCCGCCAACTCACGGCAGGTGCCGTTGAGGTGCGACACGGAAATCCCCAACCGATGGGCCAGGTCCTCGACCTTGACGTGCTGGCGATAGGTCTCTTCCACCAGCTGAATAAACCCGTTGAGGTATTCCCGGGCCCGCTGCGGTCGCGCCATGGCGGTGCGCCGCTGGATCACCTGGCGGCTGACCCACACCACGATCACACTGACCAGCGAATGCATGAGCATTTCCCGCGCCGGTTGATGACTGGTGTATTCATTCTGCAGGGCACTGAACAGGCTGCTGAGGTACTCGGCGTCCTTGCCTGCCGGGTAACTTTCGGCCTGGGCCAGGGCATTGACCGAGTGCCCCAACTGCATCTGCAGGTGGGCAATCAGCGGCGCGGCCAGGGTCACGACAAACCCTTCCACGTCTTCGGAAAAGCGAAAGCCGTGCACCGACAGCGGAGGCAGGATCTGGATCGCCGGCTCCACCAGTTGCGTACGCTTGCCTTCGATTTCAAGCTCTGCCTGACCTTTGAACACGAAGAGCAACTGGCACAAATCAGCGTGGCGGTGCGGTTTGATTTCCCAATGATGTTCGCGACTGCGTTTGGAAATGGTTTCACAGTGCAGCAAGTCCGGGGTCGGCCAATCCAGGCTTTCACCGTAGAGCTTGAACACCGGAATCGAAGGCAGGTCAGGCTTGTTCATCACTTCAATCCAGGCCTCGGAGTAGATGACGGGCGATAATCGCACCGATTGGCAGAATGTACAGCTATCGGCTCAGTTTTCACCTTCAATTGACAGACCCGCAAGGGAAAAATGCAAGCACTCGATCCATAAAAATCATTCACCGGCCCTGGTCGCGTGAAGCTTGCGAGTCATAAAAACAATGAAAACGCTGAAAACCCAAGTCGCCATCATTGGCGCCGGCCCTTCTGGCTTGTTGCTCGGCCAATTGCTGCACAACGCCGGAATCGACACCCTCATTCTCGAACGTCAGACCCCAGACTATGTACTCGGCCGAATCCGCGCCGGCGTGCTTGAACAAGGCATGGTAGAGCTGTTGCGTCAGGCCGGCGTGAGTCAGCGCATGGACGCCGAGGGACTGGTGCATGACGGCTTTGAACTGGCCCTCGACGGACGTCAGGTGCACATCGATTTGCAAGCGTTGACCGGCGGCAAGACGGTGATGATCTACGGCCAGACCGAAGTTACCCGCGACCTGATGGCCGCTCGTCGGGAGGCTGGCGCGCAGACGATTTATCAAGCCGACAACGTCGTTCCCCACGGCATGAAAACCGACGAAGCGTTTGTCACTTTTGAGAAAGACGGCGAGCTGTATCGTCTCGATTGCGACTACATCGCCGGTTGCGACGGCTTCCATGGGGTGGCGCGGCAATCGATTCCCGTCGACAGCCTGAAAGTCTTCGAACGGATCTATCCCTTTGGCTGGCTCGGGATCCTGGCCGATACCCCACCGGTCCATGAAGAACTGGTCTACGCCCGCCATGAGCGCGGTTTCGCGCTGTGCAGCATGCGCTCGCCGACACGCACCCGTTATTACCTGCAGGTGCCCACCAGCGATCATGTCGATAACTGGTCGGATCAACGCTTCTGGGACGAACTCAAGTCGCGACTGCCACAAGCGTTGGCGGACAAACTGGTAACGGGGCCGTCCATCGAAAAAAGCATCGCGCCACTGCGCAGCTTCGTGGTCGAACCCATGCAATACGGGCGCATGTTCCTGGTCGGCGATGCCGCGCACATCGTCCCGCCCACCGGCGCCAAGGGCCTGAACCTGGCGGCCAGTGACGTCAGTACGCTGTTCAATATCCTGCTCAAGGTTTACCGCGAAGATCGCCTTGATCTGCTGGAGAAATACTCGCAGATCTGCCTGCGCCGGGTGTGGAAGGCCGAGCGGTTTTCCTGGTGGATGACCTCGATGCTGCACCGTTTCGAAGATCACGATGCCTTTAGCCAGCGCATTGCTGAGTCGGAGCTGGAGTATTTTGTCGGCTCCGAGGCGGGTCGAAAAACCATTGCAGAAAACTACGTCGGGCTTCCTTATGAGGCTATCGAATAGCTTCCTACCGACTTACACTGGCGAGCATCCCCGCTCGCCTTGCTACTTGCGGGTCAATCACTGCCCGCAGGTTTTCCCGTGACCAATCTCCACCAGCCTGAAACGCCCAAACCGGCCATTCGCAGCGTGCTGATCGCCCTGATGCTGGCAATCTTTCTCGGCGCGCTGGACCAGACCATCGTCGCCGTTTCGATGCCGGCCATTTCCGCGCAATTCAAGGATGTCAGCCTGCTGGCCTGGGTGATTTCCGGCTACATGGTGGCCATGACCGTGGCGGTGCCGATCTACGGCAAACTGGGCGACCTGTACGGGCGGCGCAAGCTGATGCTGTTCGGCATGGGCCTGTTCACCCTGGCGTCGGTGTTCTGCGGCATGGCCCAGAGCATGGAGCAACTGGTGCTGGCGCGGATCCTCCAGGGCATCGGCGCCGGCGGAATGATCTCGGTGAGCCAGGCGATCATCGGTGACATCGTGCCGCCACGGGAGCGCGGTCGTTACCAGGGCTATTTCAGCAGCATGTATGCCGTGGCCAGCGTGGCCGGCCCGGTGCTCGGCGGCTACATGACCGAATACCTGTCCTGGCGCTGGGTGTTCCTGATCAACCTGCCGCTGGGCCTGGGTGCCTGGCTGGTGGCCCATCGCACGCTGGTGGGCCTGCCGATTCCGCAACGCAAACCGATCATCGATTACCTGGGCACCGTGCTGATGATCATCGGGCTCACGGCATTGTTGCTGGGCATCACCCAGGTCGGTCAGGGCCATTCGTGGCGCAGCGCCGAAGTGCTGGCGCTGCTGGCTAGTGCGGTGCTGGTGCTGGGGCTGTTCGTCGTTCACGAGCGGCGGGCACGGGAGCCGTTGTTGCCCATGCATCTGTTCGCCAACCGCAACGCGATCCTGTGCTGGTGCACGATTTTCTTCACCAGTTTCCAGGCCATCTCGCTGATCGTATTGATGCCGCTGCGCTTCCAGAGCGTCACCGGTGCCGGTGCCGACAGTGCCGCCCTGCATCTGCTACCGCTGGCCATGGGCTTGCCGATTGGCGCGTATTTCGCCGGCCGCCGCACCTCGGTGACCGGGCGCTACAAACCGATGATCCTTACCGGTGCTGCGCTGATGCCCGTCGCGATTATCGGCATGGCATTCAGCCCGCCGCAGGCGTTCGTCGTCAGCAGTCTGTTTATGCTGCTCTGCGGGATTGCCTCCGGTATGCAGTTCCCGACGTCATTGGTCGGCACGCAGAACTCGGTGGAGCAGCGGGACATCGGCGTGGCCACCAGCACCACCAATCTGTTCCGTTCGCTGGGTGGTGCCGTGGGTGTGGCGTTGATGTCGGCGCTGCTGTTGGCGTTGTTACAGGATTCGAGTTTTGCGCACCTGACCAGTTCGTCACTGATTGCCGAAGGCAGCTCGGGGAATGTGTTGCTGGACGGTTTGAACGCCGCACCGGGTGACGCGCAGAACGCTTTGCGTGCCGAGTTGTTGTTGGCGTTCCGGCATTTGTTGACGGTCAGTGCGGTGGTGTCGTTGCTGGGGTTGGCGGCGGCGATAGCAATGCCGAACATGTTGTTGCGCGGGCGCGAGGACAAGGTTCGATAGATAGACCGCGTCGCCTGTATTCGCGAGCAAGCCCGCTCCCACAGTTGACCGCGTGCTCATGAAGAACTCGGTCAACTGTGGGAGCGGGCTTGCTCGCGAAGGCGATCTAACAGCCACTACCATTCAAGGGCTGTAATACCCGACAGCCACCAGAAAATGCCCGACCTTCTTCAGGTAGGCATGTTTGTTCTCGACCTTGCCGGTCACCGGGTTTTTCCAGCGGTATTCGTATTCGCCATCATCCTGCTGGGCCATCAACGCCAGAATCGGCTCGCCCACCGGCTTGCCTTCCGGGTCCAGGATTTTGCTGAAGTCGGTATTGATCAGCCGCAGGTTGGTGCCATGGGCCACGTAACACTGGGTGTCCAGGTCGACGACGAACACATACAGGTCATCCTGCAGGTAGCCGCCCTTGAGGGAATTGATCGCCGTCAGGGTGCCTTTTTCGTCTTTGGCCAGATCGGTTGCCGCTTTGTTCAGCAAGGCCATGGCCTGTTCGGCGGAGGCTCGTGGCAGGTAATAACCGACCGCCAGAATCCGCTGGCCGATGCGCTGGTAGTAGACATGCTTGCGCTCGACCTTGCCGTCGCTCCAGTTCTGCCAGCGATATTCCGCCTGCTGAATGCCATTGCCTTCCGGCACTTTCAGGGCGTCCTTGAAGGTTTTCTGCAAATCCGGCCCAAGCACTTGCGACACGTCCCGACCAATCAGCGCCGACGACGGCCCGCCACTGGCGAGCATCACGCCCTTGGTGTCGAGCACGAAAACATAACGGTCCTTGTCGACAAACTCTCCCTGTCGGCTGAACGCCGCAAAGGCCTTGTCGCCATTCTCGTGGTAGTAAGCCAGGGCTTTTTCCAGCAGGGCGATGGCCGCCTTGCTGTCATCCTTTTCCGTCCCGGCGGCTTGCGTCTGGCCTAGGCACAACAAAAAAATGCCGCACAACAAGGCGAACCTATGCAGTAACCCCATTGCGCATCCCTCGTTCCTGGTGGTGTTTGAAGAGCGTAGACGGCAATGGGGGTGCATGGATATTCAGGAAAACACGGAGTGCTGTGGTGCGATGGGCTTGTGTGGCGAGGGAGCTTGCTCCCGCTGGGTGGCGCAGCCGCCCCAAATCCATTCACCGCGATTGCACAGGTAAACCGCGGTGCCCGATTTACGACTGCTGCGCAGCCGAGCGGGACGGTGCGGCGATCCGACAAGCTCCCTCGCCACAAATACTCACACCATTGACGATTACTGCCGCGCGCGCAGTTGCTGTTGAAGGTTCTGGATCTGCGCTTGAAGTGTGTTGATGTTGCGGGTGACCTGACTGCGGAAGGCATCGAACTCGGCAGTGTTGGTCGAACCCTGCGCGGCGGCCGGACGGTTGTCCTGCTCACTCTTGAGCACGATCATGTCTTGCTCAAGACGTTCGATGGCGGCGCTCGGGTTGCCTTGCTTTTTCAGCGAGACAATATCGGCGCCCAGGCTTTTCAGCTGTGCATCGAGTTTTTCGGCGTCGGACGGGGCACTTTTCAGGGCGGCCAATTCAGCGCTCAAGGCTTTGACCTGGGCCTGCAACTGCGTGTTGACCGTCTGATGTTCGGTGTCCTGGGCAGTCAACTGCACCAGGCGCTTGTCCAGTTCGGTGGTTTGCGCGGTCATCTGTGCCAGTCGCTTGTCCAGGTCCGAGGCCTGGCCGGCAACACCTTGCTGCTGGGCGCTCTGGTCCTGGAGCTTGCTTTCCAGCTGGCGGATTTGCAGCTTCAAGGCCTCGCTGTCGGTGTTGACACTGGTCTGGCTGGCGACAACCTTTCCGGAAATATCCTGCAGGCGCCCTGCCGCTTCCTCACTGATTCGCGCGAAGCTTTCCTGGGTCGCCACCAGTTGCTGTTCCATCAGGGAGATCTGCTGAAAGCTCCACCAGGCCAGGCCCGCGAACGCAAAGATCAGCGCCCCGACCAACGCCCACAGGGGGCCGGTGCTCGCCGCCTTGACCTTCACCACCGGCGCCGGGCGCGAATGCACGACCGTGCGCGCAGTAGGCGGAAAATCGTCGTCGAGAACGTCTGCACGCAGGCTCGGTACATCGTCGAAGTCGTCGTTGGCATCGTTACGCATGGACATTGAATAAACCTTAGTGAAACACATGATGGCTTTATGCCGCGCAGTATAAACCCCGCAGCCGTAACCATTGACCCTGAAGTCCCGTTTCCGGTTCAGTAAAGGGTCGTTGTCCTGACATCATCGAATAGCCTGAGCCTTCCACCAGCCACAGAATTCAT
The DNA here is from genome assembly GCF_056402255.1 of Pseudomonas sp. P4_B4. Classification (NCBI taxonomy): domain Bacteria; kingdom Pseudomonadati; phylum Pseudomonadota; class Gammaproteobacteria; order Pseudomonadales; family Pseudomonadaceae; genus Pseudomonas; species Pseudomonas sp. P4_B4. Next base: position 9,052 of record NZ_JBFUHS010000049.1, on the reverse strand, counting down.
CGAGGGCCGTCCAGAGGCTGACCTTGGGATCGTAATCCAGATAATGCCGGGCGCGACTGATGTCCAGGGTGAAATTTTTGTTCATGACCTGCATGCCCAGACGCGACAGCGTCGGTTCGGGACGCCCCGGCCACAACTTGCACACACCCTCGTTGAGCGCCGCCACGCTGTAGGCCAGGCCGTAGGAACGGTAGCGGGTTACCTGTGGGACTTCCATGTTGCGCATGACGTAATTGACCACGTCCCACAGGGGAATCGGCGTGCCGTTGCTGATGTTGTAAGCCTTGCCCAACGCAGAACCGCTGGCCAGCAAACTGCTGAGCAACGCTTCGTTGAGGTTTTGCACGCTGGTGAAATCAACTTTGTTCAGACCGTTGCCGATGATTGCCAGGCGCCCCTTGCGCTGCATGTTCAACAGGCGCGGGAAGATGCTCATGTCGCCGGCCCCGGTGACGAAACGCGGGCGCAGGGCCAGGGTTTCGAGGCCGAACTCCTGGGCGCCGAAGACTTTTTGCTCGGCCAGGTACTTGGTGGCGGCGTAAGGGTGCTTGAAGCGCTTGGGCACCTGTTCTTCGGTCAGGCCCAGGTGATCGCGACCATCGAAGTAGATAGACGGCGACGACAAATGCACCAACCGCCGAACCCGTTGCTTCAGGCAGGCTTCGACCACGTTCTCGGTGACCTGGACGTTGCCCTGATGGAAGTCCTGATAACGTCCCCACAAACCGACTGCCCCGGCGCAATGCACCACGGCCTCGACGTCCGAACACAGCTCGCGCGCCAGTTCCGGGTCGCTCAAGTCGCCCTGAATGAACTCGGCTCCGCGGCGTACCAGATGCTCCACACTCTCGGCCCGGCGACCGTTGACCCGCACGTCCAGGCCCTGCTCCAGGGCAAAACGCGCAAAGCGTCCGCCAATGAAGCCGCTTGCGCCGGTAACCAGAATCTTCATGAATTGCTCCAACCAATGCAGTGGCGAGCTTCAAGCTGCACCCTGCAAATTAAAAACGGTCCGCAAGCGCTTCACTTGCAGCTTGCAGCTTGACGCTTACTGCTGCTCCAAGGGCACCAGCCATTGCTTCGATGCGCGTACCAATTGATCGGTGAGTAAACCCAGCAACTGGCCGCCATTACGCCAATGATGCCAGTACAGCGGCACATCGATCGGCTTATCTGGCAGCAGCTCCTGCAATACGCCCCTTTCCAGTTGCTCGCGTACCTGCAGTTCCGGAACCAGCCCCCAGCCCAGCCCGGCTTCCGTCAGACGAATGAAACCTTCGGAGGACGGGCATAAATGGTGTTCGAAACCGCCCTCGACGCCCAGAGACGCAAGGTACCGATGCTGCAGGAAATCGTCCGGGCCAAACACCAGCGCCGGGGTTCGGGCCAACTGATCGGCGCGTACGCCCTGCGGAAAATGCCGGGCAATAAACGCAGGGCTGGCCAGCGCACGGTAACGCATGGCCCCCAGCAACACGCTGCGCGCACCCGCCACCGGACGCTCGCTGGCGCAGACGCAGGCCGCCACTTCACCGGCGCGCATGCGCTTGAGGCCGACGGTCTGGTCTTCGACCACCAGATCCATCAGCAGATGCTGTTCGGCGCAAAACGCCCCCACGGCCTGCGCCCACCAAGTGGCCAGGCTGTCGGCGTTCAGGGCGATCCGCAGGCGTTCCGGCAGGCCCTCTTCATCCAGCGCCGGCACCAGGCCTTGCAAATCCCGTTCAAGCAAGCGCACCTGCTGCACGTGGTTGAGCAGCCGTCGACCGATTTCCGTCGGCGTTGGCGGCGTGGCCCGCACCAGCACTGGCTGGCCAACCCGCGCTTCCAGCAGCTTGATGCGCTGGGAGATCGCCGATTGCGACAAGCCCAGCACCTGGGCCGCCCGTTCAAAACCGGCCTGTTCGACCACGGCGGCCAAGGCAGAAAGCAATTTATAGTCGAACATCAGTTTTCCTAATGAGCGATCAGCAAGATTGGTTTTTCTTATACAGCCTTCACAAGGACAATGACCAGCAAGAACTCTTGAACAAGGATCACCCACATGGCTGGCGAAACTTCATTGGCAACGCTGCTGCGCAGCATGAGCCCACAACTCAACGCGGGCGAATACGTGTTCTGCACTTTGCGCAACGGCAAGTTGCCTACGGATCTGGAAATTGTCGGCAGCTTCCGCGAGCAGGAAGGCCTGACCGTGATCCTCGAACGTTCCCACGCCGAAAAAGCCGGATTCAGCTTCGACTACATCGCCGCCTGGATCACCTTGAACGTACATTCGGCCCTCGAAGCGGTCGGCCTGACCGCCGCATTCGCCACGGCGCTTGGCCAGGCAGGAATCAGCTGCAACGTGATTGCCGGCTACTACCACGACCATTTGTTTGTCGGCCAGGCCGACGCCGACCGTGCCCTGCAAGTGTTGCGGGATCTGGCAGCCAACGCGGAGTAAAAAATCATGTGGCAAAGTTATGTGAACGGCCTGTTGGTGGCCTTCGGCCTGATCATGGCGATCGGCACCCAGAATGCGTTTGTCCTGGCGCAAAGCCTGCGGCGTGAACATCACCTGCCGGTGGCAGCACTCTGCGTGACTTGCGACGCCCTGTTGGTAGCAGCCGGGGTATTCGGCCTGGCGACGGTACTGGCACAAAATCCGACACTGCTGGCCATCGCCCGTTGGGGCGGCGCAGCGTTTCTGTTGTGGTATGGCAGCCAGGCGTTGCGCCGGGCCTTTTCGAAGCAGAGCCTTGAGCAGGGCGAAAGCCAGACCGTACGCTCGTTGCGGGCGGTCATGCTCAGCGCGCTGGCAGTGACCTTGCTCAACCCACACGTCTATCTGGACACCGTTTTGCTGATCGGCTCCCTGGGCGCTCAACAAACCGAGCCCGGCGCTTATGTAGTCGGCGCGGCCAGTGCCTCGCTGTTGTGGTTTTTCACCTTGGCCCTCGGTGCGGCATGGCTGGCACCGTGGCTCGCCCGCCCCAGCACCTGGCGAATTCTCGATCTGTTGGTGGCGGTGATGATGTTTGCCGTAGCACTGCAGTTGATCGCGGCCAGCTGATTCGCGGAACCTCTATTCCACACAGTTGTTGCGTGGTTATGCCGTCCCCCCGGTGCTATGATCCGACTCCCTGCGCCGCAAAGAGTACAAACTCCCCGGCGCTTGTCTGGCCGCCCGTGATCGGCCTTGCGCTCACCGCAACTGACCTGATTAGGAGAATCATCATGGCTTTCGAATTGCCGCCACTGCCGTACGCACACGATGCCCTGCAGCCGCACATCTCCAAGGAAACCCTGGAGTTCCACCACGACAAGCACCACAACACCTACGTCGTGAACCTGAACAACCTGGTGCCAGGCACCGAGTTCGAAGGCAAGACCCTGGAAGAAATCGTCAAGACTTCCTCGGGCGGTATCTTCAACAACGCCGCTCAGGTCTGGAACCACACTTTCTACTGGAACTGCCTGGCGCCAAACGCCGGCGGTCAACCAACCGGCGCTCTGGCTGAAGCCATCAACGCGGCTTTCGGTTCGTTCGACAAGTTCAAGGAAGAGTTCAGCAAGACTTCCATCGGCACCTTCGGTTCCGGTTGGGGCTGGCTGGTGAAGAAGGCTGACGGTTCCCTGGCCCTGGCCAGCACCATCGGCGCCGGCAACCCGCTGACCAACGGCGACACCCCGCTGCTGACCTGCGACGTCTGGGAGCACGCTTACTACATCGACTACCGCAACCTGCGTCCAAAGTATGTCGAAGCGTTCTGGAACCTGGTCAACTGGAAATTCGTGGCTGAGCAGTTCGAAGGCAAAACCTTCACCGCTTAAGCTCGACGCCAGTCAAAAGAACCCGGCTTATGCCGGGTTTTTTTATGGAAGGATATGAGCAACGGGACGGTGGCGATCGTTCCGCCGCCTTCGCCAGCATGATGATCTGCGCAATGGCCAACGCCGTGTTGCGCTGAGGGCCGGTCAGGAAGGTGGCGAAATCACTCGCCATGACGTTGGCTGAAGCCAGTGATTCACAGGCGTGGGCCAGCAGGCTTTCAGTGTCCATGTCGGGGACGATCGTGAACATGGTGCGGGGGCTGTAGGGTTTGGTGGTGTTGTAAGGGGGATCGGGGATTAACTTATCCACTGAAATATTCCTATGCGGTGGGTGCCACCCATTGCCGTTCTCACTCGGCAAAGAGGTGGCAGCTATGTGCGAGGTGAGAAAACCGGTCATAGACACCCGGCCAGACAAAAGTCTGCCCGCACACAGCCGCCATAACGCATTTACAGACAGCGGATAAGCTGGCGGCAATTATGCGGATACTGGCACTGGATGACTATGACTTGCCGGGTTCTCACACCCGATCGCTGAGTATTCAGCGACAGCCAAAGGCTATTCAGCCCGCTTCCGACGGGCAACCTGAAAACTGCGTGGGAAACTTCTGGCGCTTTCCTACACCGCGTTAACCCGCAAAAACGTAACGCGGAGCGTCTCTGGCAGCATTCCCACGCGGGAAGCGTGGGAACGATCAGCTTAGAGGCGTGGGAGATTGGTCGGCTGTCAGGCCGCCATCGCGAGCAAGCTCGCCCCCACAGAAAAGCAAAGACAGGTCGGTGTACACAGTCGCTCCTCACCACTCATCAGGCCGAGCGTTAGCTCGCCTGCAGCTCTTGATCTTGATCCACCCGCCCCCTCGGAAGGCTGAGTGGAGGTGTTCATCCGGGGGTGGGCGCGCAGCGCCGTTCGGCGAAGCCGAACACATCGAGAGGAGGTCGAGCGAAGCCGACCGGAGGCGATGCCCCCCGGATGAATGCCGGAGCGAAGGAACCCCGAGCCCAGGCGAGGGGCCGTACGTTCGGGGCGAGCGTTTTTTGGGTTACTTTTTTTAGGCGCTTGTAAAAAAAGTGACTCGCCGTAAGGGCGAAACCATAAGCCGCCGTTACCGAAGAAATGGATATGTACTCCGTTAAAGTTCCAAAACAACCTACAGAATCCAAGGCATTTTTCGACGATGAAACAAGACTTCCGGGCCTTGCTCCCCCGCCGCGGGCGACTAACATCAACAAAAGGAAAATATCTCCACCCCCGCCCCTCAAGTTGAAGGACTCGACAACCGACACAGTGCTAATAGGCTAACTCGTCAAGACAACTGCAAATCGGCCAGGCTGAAGGCAAAATCCCCCAAGGATGATTGTCCCTTTGACTGCCATTAAGGGATTGCCAATACTCATGGCAACTTGATGCCCCCCGCACGGAACAAGGAATAACCCTTTGAAGCTGGAACTCAAGAACAGCTTGTCGGTGAAGTTGCTCCGGGTCGTGCTCCTGTCGGCATTGATCGTCGGCGTGGTCTTGAGCTGCGCGCAGATTGTGTTCGATGCCTATAAAACACACCAGGCCGTCGCCAACGATGCCGAGCGCATCCTCGACATGTTTCGCGACCCCTCGACCCAGGCCGTCTACAGCCTGGATCGGGAAATGGGCATGCAGGTGATCGAAGGCCTGTTTCAGGACGCCGCCGTGCGCCAGGCCTCCATCGGCCATCCCAACGAAGCCATGCTCGCGCAAAAAACCCGCGAGTTGCAGCACTCCCACAGTCGCTGGCTGACCGACCTGATTCTTGGCAAGGAACGCACCTTCACCACCCAGCTGGTCGGTCGCGGGCCTTACAGCGAGTATTACGGCGACCTGAGCATCACCCTTGATACCGCCACCTACGGCCAAGGGTTCATTGTCAGCTCGGTGATCATCTTCATTTCCGGCGTACTGCGCGCGCTCGCCATGGGGCTGGTGCTGTATCTGGTTTACCACTGGCTGCTGACCAAGCCGTTGTCGCGGATCATCGAGCACCTCACGGAAATCAATCCGGATCGTCCCAGCGAACACAAGATTCCGCTGCTCAAGGGGCACGAGAATAACGAACTGGGCATCTGGATCAACACCGCCAACCAGTTGCTCGAATCCATCGAACGCAATACCCATCTGCGCCACGAAGCGGAAAACAGCCTGTTGCGCATGTCCCAGTACGATTTCCTGACGGGGCTGCCGAACCGGCAGCAGTTGCAGCAGCAACTGGACAAGATCCTCGTCGACGCCGGCAAATTACAGCGCCGGGTCGCAGTGTTGTGTGTCGGCCTGGATGACTTCAAGGGCATCAACGAGCAGTTCAGCTATCAGACCGGCGACCAGTTGTTGCTGGCCCTGGCCGATCGCCTGCGCGGTCACAGCGGTCGCCTGGGCGCCCTCGCCCGTCTCGGTGGCGACCAGTTCGCCCTGGTCCAGGCCGACATCGAGCAGCCCTACGAAGCCGCCGAGCTGGCGCAAAGCATTCTTGATGACCTGGAAGCGGCGTTTGCCCTCGACCATCAGGAGATCCGCCTGCGCGCCACCATCGGCATCACCCTGTTCCCCGAGGACGGCAACAGCACCGAAAAGTTGCTGCAAAAGGCCGAGCAGACCATGACGCTGGCCAAGACCCGTTCGCGCAACCGCTATCAGTTCTATATCGCCAGCGTCGACACCGAAATGCGCCGCCGCCGCGAGCTGGAAAAAGACCTGCGCGATGCGTTGATCCGCAATCAGTTCTACCTCGTCTACCAGCCGCAGATCAGCTACCGCGACAACCGCGTGGTGGGCGTCGAAGCCCTGATTCGCTGGCAACACCCCGAGCACGGCATGGTGCCGCCGGACCTGTTCATCCCCCTGGCCGAACAGAATGGCACCATCATTGCCATCGGCGAGTGGGTACTGGACCAGGCCTGCAAGCAACTACGCGAGTGGCATGACCAGGGCTTCAGCGACCTGCGCATGGCGGTGAACCTGTCCACGGTTCAATTGCACCACGCCGAACTGCCACGGGTGGTCAACAACCTGCTGCAGATGTATCGCCTGCCGCCACGCAGCCTGGAGCTGGAAGTCACCGAAACCGGCCTGATGGAAGACATCAGCACCGCAGCCCAGCACCTGCTCAGCCTGCGCCGCTCCGGCGCGCTGATCGCCATCGATGACTTCGGAACCGGCTATTCGTCCTTGAGCTATCTCAAGAGCCTGCCGCTGGACAAGATCAAGATCGACAAGAGCTTCGTTCAGGACCTGCTCGATGACGACGACGATGCGACCATCGTTCGCGCCATCATCCAGCTGGGCAAGAGCCTGGGCATGCAAGTGATTGCCGAAGGCGTGGAAACCGCCGAGCAAGAGGCCTACATCATCTCCGAAGGCTGCCACGAAGGTCAGGGCTATCACTACAGCAAGCCGTTGCCGGCACGGGAACTGGGCGTTTACCTCAAGCAGGCCCAACGCAGTAATGCGGTCATCCTCTGAATCGTCAAAAACCGCACGGCGACGCTTACCCGCTCGGGCGATCTTTTGATTTGCAGCAAACCACCCGCTGAATAAGAAATATTTACAGGTACAACCCTTTACACATAATGCGAAAGATTTGCATTATGTCGCAGTTTTGCGTGCGCATAGCACGACTCCACCCCTATCGAAGCAGGATGTTCGCCATGATTCGTATGCCTCTGGCTACCGCCAGTCTGTTGGCCATCGCTATTTCCCTCGCCGGTTGTGGCGAAGGTAAAGACCAAGAAAAAGCTGCCGCGCCTGCGCCAGCTGCCAGCACTGCGGCTGCCCCGGCTGCTCCAGCCGCAGCGCCTGCCGCTGCCGGTAAAGTCGACGAAGCCGCCGCCAAAGCCGTTGTCGCCCATTACGCCGACATCGTTTTCGCCGTTTACAGCGATGCCGAATCCACCGCGAAGACCCTGCAAACCGCCGTAGACGCCTTCCTCGCCAAGCCGAACGCCGACACCCTGAAAGCCGCCAAGGCTGCCTGGGTTGCCGCTCGCGTGCCTTACCTGCAGAGCGAAGTGTTCCGCTTCGGCAACACCATCGTTGACGACTGGGAAGGTCAGCTGAACTCCTGGCCGCTGGACGAAGGCCTGATCGACTACGTCGACAAATCCTACGAACACGCACTGGGCAACCCGGGTGCCACTGCCAACATCATCGCCAACACTGAAGTGCAGATCGGCGAAGACAAGGTCGATGTCAAAGACATCACCCCGGAAAAACTCGCCAGCCTGAACGAGCTGGGCGGTTCCGAGGCCAACGTCGCCACCGGCTACCACGCCATCGAATTCCTGCTCTGGGGCCAGGACTTGAACGGCACCGGCCCTGGCGCCGGCAACCGTCCGGCTTCGGACTACCTGGAAGGCAAAGGCGCTACCGGCGGTCACAACGATCGTCGTCGTGCTTACCTGAAGTCTGTGACTCAGCTGCTGGTCAGCGACCTGGAAGAAATGGTCGGTAACTGGAAGCCGAACGTGGCTGACAACTACCGCGCCACCCTGGAAGCAGAACCGGCTGAAACCGGCCTGCGCAAAATGCTGTTCGGCATGGGCAGCCTGTCCCTGGGCGAACTGGCGGGCGAGCGCATGAAGGTTTCCCTGGAAGCCAACTCCCCGGAAGACGAACAGGATTGCTTCAGCGACAACACCCACAACTCGCACTTCTACGATGCCAAGGGCATTCGTAACGTGTACCTGGGCGAATACACCCGCGTCGACGGCACCAAAATGACCGGCGCCAGCCTGTCGTCCCTGGTGGCCAAAGCCGACCCGGCTGCCGACACCGCGCTGAAAGCCGACCTGGCCGCCACCGAAGCCAAGCTTCAGGTCATGGTCGACTACGCCAACAAGGGTGAGCACTACGACCAGTTGATCGCTGCCGGCAACACCGCGGGCAACCAGATCGTCCGTGACGCCATCGCGTCTCTGGTCAAGCAGACCGGTTCGATCGAAGCCGCCGCTGGCAAACTGGGCATCAACGACCTGAACCCGGACAACGCTGATCACGAATTCTGATCAACGCTGGCTGAGTGAAAAAGGCGACCTTCGCAGACTGTGTGAAAACGCAGCCTGCCAAGGCAAAAACAAATGCCCCGACTTGTCGGGGCATTTGTTTTTCTGAGGAGCTCAGGAAAAAAGGACTTTTCAGTCCATCAATGCCATCAATTGACGCGCTCCCAGTACCTTGATTGCTCTTTTCAAGTTATAGGCCTGCACCGCC
>NZ_JBFUHS010000048.1:0-33140 GCF_056402255.1 Pseudomonas sp. P4_B4 | reverse complement strand
CCTTTGACCACAAGAGCTTCGCAGTTACATGCCCGCTCGCCCTGGTCGGCATCGCCTTGTATCCGGTTCTTGTCCATCGGCTCACGGTTTCGATCCACGCTTCCTCCCCACACTCGGTCGCCCTCATGCAGTTGCGCTTCACTTCGTTCGCTGTGGCCAGCTTACGGCGGGACTTTCACCCACAAGATTGCGCCCATGCTGGGCGCACATGCAAAGGCCCCAAGGTTCGCACCTTGGGGCCTTTTTGTTTGCCTGCCTGTTTTTGTGTTGCCTGTTATGACCCCTTCGCGAGCCTGCTCGCGAAAGCGGTCTGTCAGGCAACAAAAATCTCAGGTGAATTCGAAAGTATCCGCATCCAGATTCGCCGGAAACCGCGTGCGATACGCCGCCAGCTCTGCCGCATCCAGCACCACCTTGAACACCCCGTCAGCCTCTCCGGCACTGAGCAGTGTCTCGCCCTGGAAATCCAGCACCTGGCTGTCACCGGTATAGGCAAAGCCCTTGCCATCAGTCCCGATGCGATTGACCGCCGCCACATAGCACAGGTTCTCGATCGCCCGCGCCGGCAGCAAGCGGTTCCAGTGCTGGCGCCGTGCACCGGGCCAGTTGGCGGTGTACAGCAGCAGATCAGTGTCCTGGGCGTCACGACTCCACACCGGGAAGCGCAGGTCGTAGCAAATCAGCGGTCGCACTCGCCAGCCTTTGAGCTCGAACTGCACCTGGCGTTCGCCGGGGGTGTAGTGGTTATGCTCACCGGCCATGCGGAACAGGTGACGTTTGTCGTAATGCAACACCTCGCCATCCGGGCGTGCCCACAGCAGGCGATTGCGATGACTGCCGTCGGCGGCCTGGACGATGACGCTGCCGGTGATCACCGCATCGAGCCTCAAAGCCTGAGCCCGCAACCATTTGCTGGTGGGGCCGTTTTCCGCTTCGGCGAGGGTCTCGGATTCCATGGAGAACCCGGTGGTGAACATCTCCGGCAGAATGATCAGGTCGGCGCCGCGAGCCTGTTCCAGCAACGGCTCGAAATGCTCGAGGTTGGCCTGGCGGTCGTGCCAGGCCAGGGACGTCTGGATCAGCGCAACGGTCAGTTTCGGCAATGCACTCAGATCACGCATAGTTTTTCCGCTGCTTCACGCAGGGTCTCCTCACGCTTGGCAAAGCACAGCCGCACCAGACGCTGACCGACCGGTGGCGTCTGGTAGAACACCGAGATCGGGATACTGGCCACGCCATGCTCACGAGTCATCCACAGGGCCATCTCGACGTCATTGAGGTCCGGGCGGATCTGCGAGTAATCGACCAACTGGAAATAGGTACCGGTCACCCGGGTGAAACTGAAACGCGACGGCGCCAGCAGATCGCAGAACAGATCGCGCTTGGCCTGATAGAAACCCGGCAGCTCCTCGACGTGCTCAGGATGCTCGGCCATGTAATCGGCCAAGGCATATTGCAGCGGTGTCACGCCGCAAAAGCTGACGTATTGGTGCACCTTGCGCAATTCCGCCGTCAGGGCCGGTGGCGCGACCACGTAGCCGGTTTTCCAGCCGGTGACGTGGTAGGTCTTGCCGAACGAACTGACCACGAAGGCTCGCTGATACAGCTCCTCATGGGCCAGCACGCTGACATGGGGCACACCGTCAAACACCAGATGCTCATAGACTTCGTCGCTGATCACATAGATATCGCGATCACGGATCAAGGCTGCCAGTTGATCCAGTTCGGCACGGCTGATCAACGCGCCACTGGGGTTGTGCGGGGTGTTGAGAATGATCATCCGCGTGCGCGGGCTCAACGCATCGGCGAGCTTCTGGAAGTCGATGCTGAAATCGTCGAGGCCCAGTTGCACATGCACGCAACGACCGCCGGCCAGCTCCACCGAAGGTTCGTAACTGTCGTACGCCGGGTCAAACACGATGACTTCGTCACCGCTGTGGATAACCGCCTGAATGGCACAGAAAATCGCCTGGGTTGCACCCGGCGTGACGGTTACTTCATGGTCGGCATCGACATGGACGCCGTAACTGCGGGCGATCTTTGCCGCAATCTGCTGACGCAAGGCGGGTAGACCGGTCATTGGCGAATATTGGTTATGGCCACTGGCGATGTGCCGACCGACCGCATCGCACAGGGCCTGCGGGGCATCGAAATCGGGGAAGCCCTGGGACAGATTGAGCGCGCCGGTCTGAGCCGCGAGCTGAGACATCTGAGTGAAGATAGTGATGCCGACATTCGGCAGCTTGCTGGTGATCATCGGTGGTTCCCTGCTCTACACCCGGCTCTACGGCGGCGCGGGGGATTCCGAGGATAGCCCAAACGGCAGGCATGAAAAAGGGCGCCATTGGCGCCCCTTCCATCCCACGGGAAAAACCTCAATCAGCGCTTGTCGCGACGCTTCTTGTCGGCCTTCTTGTGGTGCGACATCAAGCGACGCTTCTTGTTGACCTGACGGTCGGTGAGCGTGTTCTTGTTGCCTTCGTACGGGTTCTCGCCACCCTTGAACTCGATGCGGATCGGCGTACCGACCAGCTTCAGCACACGGCGGTACGTGTTTTCCAGGTAACGCACGTAGGACTTCGGCACCTTCTCGATCTGGTTACCGTGGATCACGATGATCGGCGGGTTCGCGCCACCAAGGTGGGCATAACGCAGCTTGATCCGGCGGCTGTTGACCATTGGCGGCTGGTGCTCGCTGACCGCGTCTTCCAGGATCTGGGTCAGGCGGCTGGTCGGCCAGCGGGTAACCGCGGACTTGAACGAGTTCTGTACCGACGCGTAGAGGTTGCCCACGCCGGTACCGTGCAGTGCCGAGATAAAGTGAATATCGGCAAACTCGACGAAGAACAGGCGACGCTGCAACTCGATCTTGACGAAGTCGCGCTCGCTCGGCGTCATGCCGTCCCACTTGTTGATCGCGATGACCAATGCACGACCGGCCTCAAGGGCAAAGCCCAGCAGGTTGAGGTCGTGGTCCACCACGCCTTCGCGGGCGTCCATCACGAAGATCACCACGTTGGCGTCTTTGATCGCTTGCAGGGTTTTGACCACCGAGAACTTTTCGACTTCTTCGTGGATCTTGCCGCGCTTGCGCACACCGGCGGTGTCGATCAGCGTGTACTTCTCGTCGTTACGCTCGAACGGGATGTAGATACTGTCGCGGGTGGTGCCGGGTTGATCATAGACGATTACCCGGTCTTCCCCGAGCATGCGGTTGACCAGGGTCGACTTGCCGACGTTCGGACGGCCGATGATCGCGATCTTGATCCCGTCTTTTTCGCTTGGGCCTGGAATGCGCTTGGCTTCCTCGCCTTCGGCGACGTCTTCTTCCTCGCCTTCTTCCAGCTCGTCGTCGTCTTTCGGGAAGTCACTCAGGGCGATTTCCAGCATCTGGGTGATGCCACGGCCGTGGGCACCGGCGATCGGGATCGCGTGGCCCATGCCCAACGGAGCGAATTCGGCGCGGGCCATTTCAGGGTCGATGTTGTCGACCTTGTTGGCAACCACGTAGGAACGCTTGTTACGTTTGCGCAAATGCTCGGCGATCATCTGGTCGGCGGCGGTGAAACCGGCCTTGGCATCTACCAGGAACAGAACGACATCCGCTTCTTCGATGGCCAGCAGCGACTGCTCGGCCATCTTTTCGTCCATACCGTGCTCGTCACCGGAGATACCGCCGGTGTCGATCAGAATGTAGGAACGCCCTTGCCACTTGGCCTCACCGTACTGGCGATCACGGGTCAGACCGGACAAGTCGCCGACGATGGCGTCACGAGTCCTGGTCAGGCGGTTGAACAAGGTGGACTTGCCGACGTTTGGTCGGCCCACCAGGGCGATTACGGGAACCATGCGGCTCTCCACTTCGTTATTTCAGAAAATACAAAAGCCGCTGCGAGGCAGCGGCTGGTGCTCGGGGCAACGCCTGAAAGCGCTGCAAACCCCGGAAATCCGGAGCCGCCTGGGGTGTTAACCCCAAGCATAGTTCTTACTTGATGGTCAGGGCTTCCAGTTTGCCGCTGTTGCCATACACATAAATCGTCTCACCCATCACCAGCGGACGGGCACGCAGGCCGTCGCTGTCGATGCGCTCGCGGCCGACGAAACGACCGTCCACCTGACTCAGCAGGTGCAGGTAACCTTCCAGGTCACCGACTGCAACGTAGCTGGAGAACACTTCCGGAGCCGACAGTTGACGGCGGGCCAGCGAGTCGTTGCTCCACAGGGCTGTGGTGGAACGCTCGTCGACGCCTTCAACGGTGCCCGAAGACAGGCTCACATAAACGGTACCGAAACCCTGGGCGACACCAGCATAGCTGGAAGCATCACGCTGCCAGAGCTGACGGCCGCTTTGCAGGTCCAGAGCGGCAACGCGCCCCTGATAGCTGGCGACATACAGCGTCTCGCCCGACAGCAGCAAGCCACCGTCGATATCGACCACGCGCTCCAGCTCCGAACGACCTTGCGGGATCGCTACGCGCTGTTCCCACACCGGTACGCCGTTGGAGATGTTCACGGCAACCACTTTACCGGTCGACAGGCCAGCCACCGCGAGGCGGTTGGTCACAATCGGCGCACTGGTGCCACGCAGGGTCAGTACCGCAGGCGTGCTGTCATAGATCCAGCGACGGTTACCGGTGGAGGCATCCAGGCCGATCAGACGATCGTCCTGGGTCTGAACCACCACAACGTCACCGTTGTTGGCTGGCGGTGCCAGTACTTCGCTGGACACGCGAGCGCGCCATTTCTCTTCACCGTTGATCGCGTCCAGGGCAACGATTTCACCCTTGAGCGTACCGATGGTGACCAGACCGTAACCTACGCCAACAGCGCCGGAGACAGGCAGTTCGAGATCTTTCTTCCATTTGACGTCGCCGGTGTTGCGGTCCATCGCCATCAACACGCCAGTAGTGTCGGCGGCATAGATGGTATCGCCATCGATGGCCGGAACCAGCATGTTGTAGGTTTCGCCCTGACCGTCACCGATCGAACGACTCCACTGCTTGTGCAGAACCACTTCTTCCTTGAAGTCGACCAGTTCGGCCGGAGGCAGTTCTTTTTTGCTGTTGCTGCTGCAACCCGCGGCCAACAAGGCCAGAGCCAGCAATGCTGCATGTTTCCAACGAATCACGTCACGCATCCCCTTTGGCCAGGTCGTCCAGCTTGATTTGCAGGCCACCGACCGCCGCTTCATCCGACAGTGCCGCCTTGGCTTTTTGATACGCCGCGCTCGCCTCGTCGGTACGACCCAACTGCACCAGCAGGTCGCCCTTGAGCTCTTCACGAGTGGCCAGGAATGCCTTGTCGGCATCGCCGTCGAGAAGCTTCAGTGCTTCATCGGCCTTGTTCTGCGCGCCGAGTACCTGGGCCAGACGCTGACGGGCGATTTCGCCCAGCGCCGGGTTGGCCGGTTTGCCGACAATGGCTTTGAGCTCGCTGGCCGCGTCGTCCAGCTTGCCGCTGTCGACCGCAACCTTGGCCACGAACAGGCTGCCGTACTGCGCGTAGGCGCTGCCGCCGAACTCGCTGTTGAGCTTGCCGGCCAGGTCCGAAACACGGGCCGCATCAGGCTTGCCGTCAGGCGTCAGCGTGGTTTCGAGCAATTGCTGATAGAGAATCGAGGCGCCTTGCGACTGATTGCTCTGATATTTGTGGAACGCCTGCCAGCCGAACACGATGACCAGCGCCAACAGGCCACCAGTGACCAGGGGCTTACCGTTGCGTGACCACCATTCCTTCAATTCCGCCACATGTTCGTCTTCGGTACTCGACACCCCAATACTCCTTAATCGCTAATTCGGCTGTTTAGACAGCTTCAACCCTGCACGACGCAGGTGGCCAGGTGAGCGGCAAGCGCATCCCAGGCAATGCTTTGTTGTTCGCCCTGGCCACGCAGGGGTTTGAAACCTACCACTTGCTGGGCCATTTCGTCGTCACCGAGGATCAGCGCATACAGTGCACCGCTCTTGTCGGCCTTCTTGAACTGGCTTTTGAAACTGCCGGCGCCGGCATTCACTTGCAGGCGCAGGTTGGGCAACTGATCACGAACACGCTCCGCCAGGGTCAGGCCAGCCAGCTCGGCGGCTTCACCGAAGGCGCAGAGGTAGACATCGACCTGACGGGAGATCTCTTGCGGGATCTGCTCCAGGGTTTCCAGCAGCAGGACCAGGCGTTCGATGCCCATGGCAAAACCAACGCCGGCGGTCGACTTACCGCCCATCTGCTCCACCAGACCGTCGTAACGGCCACCGGCACACACGGTGCCCTGGGCGCCGAGTTTGTCGGTGACCCATTCGAAAACGGTCTTGCTGTAGTAATCCAGCCCGCGAACCAGCTTCGGGTTGATCACGTAAGGAATGCCGGCAGCGTCCAGGCGAGCCTTGAGGCCCTCGAAGTGCACGCGGGATTCTTCGTCGAGGTAGTCGGCCATTTTCGGCGCATCAACCAGAATCGCCTGTGTCTCGGCGTTCTTGGTGTCCAGGACGCGCAACGGGTTGGTCTTCAGGCGGCGCTGGCTGTCTTCGTCCAGCTTGTCCAGGTGTTGCGACAAGAACTCGACCAGTGCTTCGCGATAACGCCCACGGGATTCGCTGGTGCCCAGGCTGTTGAGCTCGAGTTTGACCGCATCGCGGATGCCCAGTTCGCCCCACAGGCGCCAGGTCAGCACGATCAGCTCGGCGTCGATGTCCGGACCGTCGAGGTTGAACACTTCCACACCGATCTGGTGGAACTGGCGATAACGGCCTTTCTGCGGACGCTCGTGACGGAACATCGGCCCGATGTACCAGAGTTTCTGAACCTGGCCGCCGCCGGTGATGCCGTGTTCCAGCACCGCGCGCACACAGGCCGCCGTGCCTTCAGGGCGTAGGGTCAGGGAGTCGCCGTTACGATCGTCGAAGGTGTACATCTCTTTTTCGACGATGTCGGTCACTTCACCGATGGAACGCTTGAACAGTTCGGTGAACTCGACGATCGGCATGCGGATCTGCTTGTAACCGTAGTTATCCAGCAGGCGCGAAACAGTGCCTTCGAAATGACGCCACAGAGGGGTCTGCTCGGGCAGGATGTCGTTCATGCCACGAATGGCTTGCAGAGACTTGCTCACTTAAATTCCTTAATTCGTTCGGCTCTTTTTAGCCAGGCTTAGCCGCGCGCAATAACGGCAGCATCAGCTTCGACCTTTTCGGCCGCTTTCTGGCGGATCAAGCGTTCAAGCTCATCCACCAGATTGTCATTCGTCAGCTTCTGCGACGGCTTGCCGTCGATGTAAATCAGGTTCGGCGTGCCGCCGGTCAAGCCGATATGGGCTTCCTTGGCTTCGCCCGGACCGTTGACCACGCAACCGATCACCGCGACATCCAGCGGCACCAGCAAATCTTCGAGGCGCCCTTCCAGCTCGTTCATGGTCTTGACCACATCGAAGTTCTGCCGCGAGCAACTCGGGCAGGCGATGAAGTTGATGCCACGGGAACGCAGGTGCAGGGATTTGAGAATGTCGTAGCCGACTTTCACTTCCTCGACCGGGTCGGCCGCCAACGAGATGCGGATAGTATCGCCAATCCCTTCGGCGAGCAGCATACCGAGGCCCACGGCAGATTTCACCGTGCCGGAACGCAAACCACCGGCTTCAGTGATGCCCAGGTGCAGCGGCTGGACGATTTCCTTGGCCAGCAAGCGGTAGGCTTCGACGGCCATGAACACATCGGACGCTTTCACGCTGACCTTGAAGTCCTGGAAGTTCAGGCGCTCAAGGTGCTCGACGTGGCGCAAGGCAGACTCGACCAGCGCAGCCGGGGTCGGCTCGCCATATTTCTTTTGCAGGTCTTTTTCCAGGGAACCGGCGTTCACGCCGATACGGATCGGGATCCCGCGGTCACGGGCGGCATCCACCACCGCACGCACGCGGTCTTCGCGGCCGATGTTGCCCGGGTTGATCCGCAGGCAATCGACACCCAGTTCGGCTACACGCAAAGCGATCCGGTAGTCGAAGTGAATGTCGGCAACCAGGGGCACCTTGACCAGCTGCTTGATCTTGCCGAAGGCTTCGGCAGCGTCCATGTCCGGTACGGAGACCCGCACGATATCGACGCCGGCCGCCTCCAGGCGATTGATTTGCGCGACAGTGGCCGCGACATCGTTGGTGTCGCTGTTGGTCATGCTCTGCACAGCGATAGGCGCATCGCCGCCAACAGGCACGTTACCGACCCAGATCTTGCGAGATTCGCGACGTTTGATTGGAGATTCGCCGTGCATGACTTATTGACCCAATTTCAGGCGAGCAGTCTCGCCACTGGTGAACGGAGCGACATCAACCGGCTGGCCGTTGTAGCTGACCTGAGCGCCGCGGGCAAAGCCCAGGCGCACGGTAAACGGTGGTTTGCCATTGACTGCCAGGCTGTCGCCTTTGCGTTTGAGACCGCTGAACAGCACCTTGCCGCTACCGTCGGTCACTTGTGTCCAGCAATCGGAGGTGAACTGCACCTTGACCTGGCCTTGACCGGCCACTGGCGCGGTTACCGCTGGCGCAGGAGCCGGAGCGCTCGGGGCTACCGGTGCAGTCACCACCGGGGCCGGGACGGCCGGAGCTGTCGGGGTCACCGGCGTTGCGACAACAGGCGCGATAGTGCGGGCCGGTGCGGCTGGTGTGGTCGGCGATGTCGGGGCGGCTGGTGCAGTCGCCTGAGCCTGCTCTGGTGCTTCAGCCGGAGCGTCGGCCTGTGGCAGCGCGAGGGCGGTTCCGCCTTCGGTCTGACCTTCCACGACGGCCTGGTCTTCCGGCTCGTCCAGCGGGTGAATCTGTGTCGTACCGTCGGCGCCTTCGACTTCTACGTGCTCTGGTGCCAGACCGATCAGGTCCTTGGTGCGCATCGAGGTCTGATCCTGCCACCAGACGAAACCGCCACCGATCACCGCGACCAGCAACAGCAGGCTGACGATTCGCAAAATGGTGTGGGAAACCCGAACCGGCTCTTCAATACGGCCCAGGCTGTGAACATTGCTGCCCTGGGAGTCGGTACCGGTGGATTGATCGAATTGCTGGACCAGGACGGCCTGGTCCATGCCGAGCAACTTGGCATAGGCACGAATGTAACCGCGGGCAAAAGTATGCCCGGGCAGCTTGTCGAAAGCGCCGGCTTCCAGATTGCTCAAGGAAGTGGTGGTGAGGTTGAGCTTGAGGGCCACTTCGGCCAGCGACCAGCCATTGCTTTCGCGGGCCTGGCGCAAAGTCTCACCGGGGTTTACGCGATTCGCTGCTACAACTTCGGGATGCGCCGCTTTCATCATTGCTCCGACAGGTATTGCTGATATTCCGGCGTACCGGGATAGAGTCTTTTTAGTTGCAGGCCGGCACTTGCGGCCTTGTCGCGGTCGTCAAACACTTTTGCCAACCGAACGCCGAGCAACAGACTACGTGCATTTTGTTCGGAGAGCTGGCTAAAACGGTCGTAATAGTCACGCGCGGGCACATAATGCCTGTCTTCGTAAGACAACTCAGCCATTTCCAGCAATGCACGAGGTTGTTGGCGGTTCAGGCGCAGGGCTTTTTCCAGTTGCTGCAGGGCCAGATCGCGTTGGCCGAGCATTGCAGCGGTCATGCCCAGGTTCTCGAACACCCGCGAACGCTCAGGATACAGGGTATCGGCAGCGGCTTGTTCAAAGCGCTCGTAGGCTTCCTTGTAACGTTTCTGCTCGAACAGAAAACTGCCGTAGTTATTGAGGATTCGTGCATCGGCGGGACGCGAAGCCAGCGCCTTGAGAAAATGCTCGTCGGCAAGTGTAGGTTCCATCTCGGCCTGGAACACCAGCCCCAGCGCCGCGTTGGCATCAGGGTCGGAGCCATCCAGATCCAACGCTTTCTTCAACGGAACCTTGGCGCGCTCGGTCATGCCTTGTTGCAAATACCCGATACCGAGTTGCACATAGGCCTCACGCGCTTCATCACGGCCCTTGCTGGTCTTCATCGGGTTGTAATCGCCCGAAAGCACGCAGCCAGCACACAGGCTGGCCAACAGCAAAAGCAGCGCAAAGCGCAGGGACATAGAGTTCCTCTCTTGGTTATTTCGCGGCGTCTTGCGCTACATCGTTGTCGGCGTTCAGTTCACGCACGGCGATATAACGTTCGCTGCGACGGGTGCGATCCAGCACCTGCCCTACCAATTGACCACATGCGGCGTCGATGTCTTCACCACGGGTGGTGCGGACGGTGACATTGAAACCTGCATGGTGGAGCTGATCCTGAAAACGACGAATCGCATTATTGCTCGGACGCTCGTAACCGGAATGCGGGAACGGGTTGAACGGGATCAGGTTGATCTTGCACGGGATGTTCTTGAGCAGCTCGATCATTTCCACCGCGTGCTCGACCTTGTCATTGATGTCTTTGAGCAAGGTGTACTCGATGGTCAGCACGCGCTTTTCGCCGAGATTCGACATATAGCGCTGGCACGACTCGAGCAGCATCTTAAGCGGATACTTCTTGTTGATCGGCACCAATTGGTTACGCAATGCGTCATTCGGTGCGTGCAGGGACAACGCCAGGGAGACGTCGATGTGCTTGGAGAGCTCATCGATCATCGGCACCACACCGGAGGTCGACAGGGTCACACGGCGCTTGGAAATGCCGTAGCCCAGGTCGTCCATCATCAAATGCATGGCCGCGACGACGTTGTCGAAGTTCAGCAGCGGCTCACCCATGCCCATCATCACCACGTTGGTGATGGCACGGTCGACGGTTGCCGGGACGCTGCCAAAGGATTTGTTGGCAATCCACACCTGGCCGATGACTTCGGCGGCGGTGAGGTTGCTATTGAAGCCTTGCTTGCCGGTGGAGCAGAAACTGCAATCCAGGGCACAGCCTGCCTGGGACGAAACGCACAAGGTGCCGCGCTTGCCCTGGGGAATGTACACGGTCTCGACGCAGCTGCCGGACGCCACGCGCACCACCCACTTGCGGGTGCCGTCGCTGGAGATGTCCTCGCTGACCACTTCCGGACCACGGACCTCAGCAACAGCCTTGAGCTTTTCGCGCAAGGCCTTGCTGACGTTCGTCATGGCATCGAAATCATCGACACCAAAGTGGTGAATCCATTTCATTACCTGACCGGCACGGAAACGCTTCTCCCCGATTGAGTCGAAGAATTTTTCCATTTCCAGCTGAGTCAGACCCAGCAGGTTAGTTTTTACAGTCGATGTAGTCATGGATTCACCTTCACTCTTAAGCCAATGCTTAGCGAGTGGTTACTTCAGTAGCTGCGAAGAAGTACGAGATTTCGCGAGCGGCAGCGGCTTCGGAGTCCGAACCGTGTACGGCGTTGGCGTCGATGGAGTCAGCGAAGTCAGCACGGATGGTGCCGGCAGCAGCTTCTTTAGGGTTGGTAGCGCCCATCAGCTCACGGTTCAAAGCGATAGCGTTTTCGCCTTCCAGAACCTGAACGACAACCGGACCGGAGATCATGAAAGCAACCAGGTCGTTGAAGAAACCACGAGCGCTGTGCTCAGCGTAGAAGCCTTCAGCTTCGGCTTTGGACAGTTGCTTCAGTTTCGAAGCTACAACGCGCAGGCCAGCTTTTTCGAAACGAGTGGTGATCTCGCCGATAACGTTTTTTGCAACGGCGTCAGGCTTGATGATGGAGAAAGTACGTTGAACAGCCATGGTGTAACTCCAGAAACGGTAATTTACGAAAAATTAAACCCGCGAATTATACGCGGGTTCTCGGGTATTGCCTAACCTGCGGCGTGGCTCAGTGGCGTTCTTCGATCCAGTGGGCCTGAATGGCCTCCAGGATCTTTTCGCCACAATGCTCAGGCATATCGTCGAAATCGGGCAGTTCCATCACCCATTTACGCAGATCGACGAAATTGACCGACATAGGGTCCACTTCGGGCTTGCTTTCAGCCAGCTGGATCGCGATCTCCAGCACATCAGTCCACTTGAGTTTCATGACAATTCCTTGAATCAGTGCGCTGCTTCGGCTGCGTGGTTGAGCGAGTACTTCGGAATTTCGACGGTCAGGTCTTCGGTACCGACCTTGGCCTGACAACCCAGGCGCGATTGAGCTTCCAGCCCCCAAGCCTTGTCAAGATAGTCCTCTTCCAGCTCGTCAGCCTCTTCCAGCGAGTCGAAACCCTCGCGGATGATGCAGTGGCAGGTGGTGCAGGCGCAGACGCCGCCACAGGCACTTTCCATCTCGATATGGTGCTCATGGGCCAGCTCGAGGATGGACGTACCGGTCTCAGCCTCCACAACCATGCCTTCGGGGCAAAACTTCTCGTGTGGCAGAAAAATGACCTGCGGCATCGTTATTCCTCAATCTCATTCAGGTTGCGCCCCGCCAGCGCGGCTTTCACCGTCGAGTCCAGGCGGCGGGCAGCAAAGGCGTCGGTCACTTGCGACAGACGCTTGGTCTGCTGCTCGATGGCGTAACCATCGGTACCTTTCATCAGTTCGGTCAGTTCCTGCACCTGCATGTCGATGACCAGGCGCTCTTCGGCGTCGAGCAAACGCTCGCCATCAGCCTCCAGAGCAGCCTGCACCGCTTCGATCAGGCGCTGAGCGTCGACCTGCTGCTCACGCAGTACGCGAGCAACCTTGTCGTCATTGGCGTGCTGGAACGAGTCCTTGAGCATCCTGGCGATTTCGCCGTCGGTCAGGCCGTAGGACGGCTTGACCTGAATGCTCGCCTCAACGCCCGAACCCAGTTCCCGGGCGGAAACGCTGAGCAGACCGTCGGCATCGACCTGGAAGGTCACGCGAATCTTCGCCGCGCCAGCCACCATCGCCGGAATGCCGCGCAGCTCGAAGCGCGCCAGGGAGCGGCAGTCGCTGATCAGCTCGCGCTCGCCCTGCAATACGTGGATGGCCATGGCCGACTGGCCGTCTTTGTAAGTGGTGAAGTCCTGGGCGCGGGCGACGGGGATGGTGGTGTTACGCGGAATCACCTTCTCCATCAGGCCGCCCATGGTTTCCAGCCCCAGGGACAGCGGGATCACGTCCAGCAGCAACAGTTCGCCGCCATCACGCTTGTTACCGGCCAGGGTATCGGCCTGGATCGCGGCACCGATGGCTACCACTTGATCCGGGTCGATTTCAGTCAGCGGCTGGCGACCGAAGGCTTCGGCGACGGCGTCACGAACGCGAGGAACGCGAGTCGAACCACCAACCATGACCACGGCATGCACGTCTTCCAGCTCGATACCGGAATCACGCACCGCACGGCGGCAGGCTTTCAGGCTGCGAGCGACCATCGGCTCGATCAGCGCATTGAAGGCTTCGCGGGTCAGCTCGGCTTTCCAGTTGCCATGGGCCACTTCAACGGCCGCAGCATTGGTCAGGGCTTCCTTGGCCACACAGGCGGTTTGCAGCAAGTTGCGTTGCGCACCCGGATCGAGATCGGCGGACAGGCCAGCGCTCTCGATGATCCAGCCAGCGATCGCATGGTCGAAGTCATCGCCACCCAGGGCGCTGTCGCCGCCGGTAGCTAGGACTTCGAAAACACCGCCAGTCAGGCGCAGAATCGAAATATCGAAGGTGCCGCCGCCCAGGTCATAAATGGCGACCAGGCCTTCGGCGTGCTGGTCCAGACCGTAAGCCACCGCCGCCGCGGTCGGCTCATTGAGCAAACGCAGCACGTTGAGGCCGGCCAGCTTGGCCGCATCCTTGGTGGCTTGACGCTGAGCGTCGTCGAAATAGGCCGGAACGGTGATCACCGCGCCCACCAGCTCACCGCCCAAGGTCGCTTCAGCGCGTTGACGCAGGACCTTGAGGATATCAGCAGAGACTTCGACCGGGCTTTTCGGGCCCTGGATCGTCTCGATGAACGGCATGTGCGACTCGCCATCGACAAAGCGGTACGGCAGTTGCTCGCCTAATTGCTTGACGTCGGACAGACCACGACCCATCAAGCGCTTGACCGACAGCACGGTGTTCAACGGATCGGTAGCGGCGGCCAGTTTGGCGGATTCGCCCACCTCGACGCGATCGGCGTGGTAGCGCACGGCAGACGGCAGGATGACCCGCCCTTCTGCGTCGGCAAGTGGCTCGGAAAGACCACTGCGCAATGCAGCGACCAGCGAATTGGTAGTGCCCAAGTCGATCCCCACAGCCAGACGACGCTGGTGCGGTTGAGGACTTTGGCCGGGTTCGGCGATCTGCAGTAGGGCCATCGTTATCAGGACTTATCTGTATATCAGGCGTGCGACCGGAGCGGCACTGGGTTAATCGTCGAGGCGCTCTTCTAACTGGCGCACTTCGTAAGTGAGCTTGTCGAGGAACTGCATGCGCCGCATCAGGCGTTCGGCCCGTTCACGTTGCGCGGCATCATTCCAGCAAGCTGCGAAGCTTTGGTTCAGTTCATCCTGGGCTGCCTTCAGGCGACGCTTGAAGACGGCAACGCCATTGAGGTCGGCGCTGTCCTGCAGGTCTTCGAGCTCTTCGCGCAACTCCATCTGTTGCAGCAGGAACTCCGGATCATGCACCGTGACTTCCAGCGGCAGCTCGCCACCATTCAAGGCGAGCAGGTAGCGCGCGCGCTTGGGCGGACTCTTGAGCGTCTGGTAGGCCTCGTTGAGGCTCGCCGATTGCTCCAGGGCCAACCGTTGTTCGCGTTCGGAAGCGTCGGCAAAGCGGTCCGGATGAACGCCGCGCGCCAGCTCGCGATAGCGCGTAGCCAGCTGATCGAGGTCCAGGTTAAAACTCGGTTGCAGCTCGAATAAAGCGAAATGACAAGGAGTACCCACGACAAGCCTCAGATGTTGAAGCTTTCGCCGCAGCCACATTCACCGCGTACGTTGGGGTTGTTGAACTTGAAGCCTTCGTTCAACCCTTCCTTGACGAAATCGAGCTCGGTGCCGTCCAGGTAGGCCAGGCTCTTCGGGTCGATGATCACTTTTTCGCCGTGACTTTCGAACACCTGATCCTCTGCAACCACCTCGTCGACAAACTCCAGCACGTAGGCAAGGCCGGAACAGCCCGTGGTGCGAACACCCAGACGAATCCCTTCACCTTTGCCGCGCCCGTCGAGGGAGCGCCGCACGTGTCGAGCAGCCGCTTCTGTCATGCTGATAGCCATCGGTGACTCCTTACTCGTCGCCAAAACTCGAAAATCAGATCAAGCCTTTCTTCTGCTTGTAATCGCGAACAGCCGCCTTGATGGCGTCTTCAGCAAGTACCGAGCAGTGGATTTTCACTGGCGGCAGGGCCAGTTCTTCAGCCAGCTGAGTGTTCTTGATGGTTTCTGCTTCGTCCAGGGTCTTGCCCTTCATCCACTCGGTGGCGAGGGAGCTGGAAGCGATAGCCGAACCGCAGCCGTAGGTTTTGAACTTGGCATCTTCGATGATGCCGGCGTCGTTGACCTTGATCTGCAGGCGCATCACGTCGCCGCACGCCGGAGCGCCGACCATGCCGGTGCCGACATCAGGATCTTCCGCGTCCATCTTGCCGACGTTGCGCGGGTTTTCGTAGTGGTCGATGACCTTTTCGCTGTAAGACATGATTCTCAATCCTCACTCATCAGGGCCGCTCTTGAGGCCCTGCAGTTACGCTGCGTCTATTGCCGCGTTGCTACAGGACCTGTATCCGGCGGCTTCTATAGTTAGTGTGCCGCCCACTCGATCTTCGAGATATCGACACCGTCTTTGTACATGTCCCACAGCGGCGACAGAGCACGCAGCTTGATAACGGCCTCACAGACTTTCTGCGCGGCGTAGTCGATTTCTTCTTCGGTGGTGAAGCGGCCGAAGGTGAAACGGATCGAACTGTGGGCCAGTTCGTCGTTGCGGCCCAGGGCGCGCAGCACGTACGAAGGCTCAAGTGACGCCGAGGTGCAGGCCGAACCGGACGAAACTGCCAGATCCTTGAGCGCCATGATCAGCGACTCGCCTTCAACGTAGTTGAAGCTCAGGTTCAGGTTGTGCGGAACGCGGGCGGTCAGGCTGCCGTTGACGTACAGCTCTTCCAGGTGCTCGACCTGCTTGAAGAAACGGTCGCTCAGGGCCTTGATGCGCGCGTTCTCGGCAGCCATATCTTCCTTGGCCACGCGGAAGGCTTCACCCATGCCGACGATCTGGTGGGTCGCCAGGGTGCCGGAACGCATGCCGCGCTCGTGGCCGCCACCGTGCATGGTCGCCTCGATACGTACGCGCGGTTTGCGGCTTACGTACAGGGCGCCGATGCCTTTAGGACCGTAGGTCTTGTGGGCGGAGAACGACATCATGTCGACTTTCAGCTTCGAAAGGTCAATCTCGACCTTGCCAGTGGACTGAGCGGCGTCGACGTGGAACAGGATGCCCTTGGAACGGAGCAGTTCGCCGATCGCCGCGATGTCGTTGATGGTGCCGATTTCGTTGTTCACGTGCATGACCGAAACCAGGATGGTGTCGTCGCGCAGTTCGGCTTCGATCATCTCTGGGGTCACCAGGCCATCGGTGCGAGGCTCGATGTAGGTCACTTCGAAACCTTCACGCTCCAGTTGGCGCATGGTGTCGAGGACTGCCTTGTGCTCGATCTTGGTGGTGATCAGGTGCTTGCCCTTGGTGGCATAGAAATGCGCCGCACCCTTGATTGCCAGGTTGTCGGATTCGGTGGCACCGGAGGTCCAGACGATTTCACGCGGGTCGGCGTTGACCAGGTCAGCGACCTGACGACGGGCGTTTTCGACGGACTCTTCGGCTTTCCAGCCGAACACGTGGGAACGGGACGCCGGGTTACCGAAGTTTCCGTCGACCAGCAGGCATTCACTCATTTTTTGCGCAACACGCGGATCAACCGGGGTGGTCGCAGAGTAATCAAGGTAAATCGGCAATTTCATGGACTATCTCCTAAATCAGGCTGGCTGGCGTGCCGCTAGCTCTTCGGCTGTCATTCGACGGCGGACGCTTCAATCTTGTCCAGGCGCAGCGCCTTGCTGTTGCAACGGCGCTGGTCCTGACGCTGGGCTACTTCTTGCACCTCACGGCGAGTCACAAGATCAGCCAAGCTGATACCGCTCAGAAATTCGTGAATCTGCAGGCTCAGATCGCACCACAAGTGGTGAGTCAGGCAAGTGTCACCGGAATGGCAATCACCCTGCCCTTGGCATTTGGTTGCATCGACCGATTCGTTCACCGCATCGATCACCTGGGCGACCTGGATGCCCTGCATGTCGCGGGACAATTGGTAGCCACCGCCCGGACCACGCACGCTGGACACCAAGTTGCTGCGGCGCAGCTTGGCGAAAAGCTGTTCGAGGTAGGACAGGGAGATGCCTTGGCGCTCGGAGATATCGGCCAGGGACACGGGCCCGTGCTGCGCGTGCAACGCCAGATCGAGCATGGCGGTCACGGCGTATCGGCCTTTTGTAGTCAGTCGCATGGACAATTACCACGGAGTTCGGAATGAGGCGAGTATGCAATTCCCGAGTATTTAAGTCAACTATTAGACCTAGTACTTTAGTCAGGTTTACCCGCAAAAGAGCGGGCGCATCATAGCAGGGTCTGCGGCCTAATGGCACACCGGTCAGCGCTCTGCCATTACCTGATTGCGGCCCGTAGGAGCTGCCGCAGGCTGCGGCAGCTCCTACAAAGGTATCAACCGGCCTGACTCTGATCTTTGTCTTTTACGCAGGCGAAATCTTCTTCACGCAGTTCAGGCAGATCTTTTGCACAATAATTGCTGCCCAGGTCCTTCAACGCCCCGCACATCCCCTCCAGACGCCCATCGACCGCCTGCAGGTGATCGAGCAACTGACCAATGGCACGCGCCACCGGGTCGGGCATGTCTTCAGTCAGACCGTAAGCATCAAAACCAATCTTCTCGGCCATGGCCTTGCGCTTGGCGTCCTGCTCTTCGTCGGGCTTGACGATAATCCGCCCCGGAATCCCCACCACAGTGGCACCCGGCGGCACTTCCTTGGTCACGACCGCATTGGAACCCACTTTGGCCCCGGCACCAACCGTGAACGGGCCAAGCACCTTCGCGCCCGCCCCGACCACGACGCCATCACCCAGGGTCGGGTGACGCTTGCCCTTGTTCCAGCTGGTACCGCCCAGGGTCACGCCCTGGTAAATCGTGACGTCATCGCCAATCTCGGCGGTTTCACCGATGACGATGCCCATGCCATGGTCAATGAAGAAGCGACGACCGACCTTGGCACCCGGATGGATCTCGATCCCGGTCAACCAGCGACCGAAGTTCGACACCAGCCGCGCCAGCCATTTCAGATCAGCACGCCACAGCATCGCCGACAAACGGTGAATCCAGATGGCGTGCATGCCCGGGTAGCAAGTCAGGACTTCAAAAGCGTTACGCGCCGCCGGGTCTCGGTGGAATACGCTCTGGATATCTTCACGCAAACGCTCGAACATCATTAATCCTTCCGTTTAAGGAGCTCACCACGGGCCGCTTTTTGGGTTTCCGTGAGGATGCCACGCAAAATATTCATTTCCGCCCGGCTGACCGAGCTACGTCCGTACAACCGGCGCAGGCGCGCCATCAAGTGCCGTGGCTTTTCCGGATCGAGAAATTCGATGGCCACCAGGGTCTGCTCCAGGTGTTCATAGAATCGTTCCAGCTCGTCCATGGTCGCAAGCTCAGCGCTTTTGACCGAAGCCACTTCTTCCTTCTCGACCTTGCTCGGCTGACCTTGGGCCGCCAGCCAGGACATGCGCACTTCATAACCCAACACCTGCACCGCCGCCCCAAGGTTCAGCGAGCTGAACTCAGGGTCTGATGGGATGTGCACGTGATAATGACATCGCTGCAGTTCTTCGTTGGTCAGGCCGGAGTCTTCACGACCGAACACCAGGGCGATTTCCGCGCCTTGCCCGGCTTCCTCGACCACTTTCGTTCCGCATTCGCGGGGATCGAGCAGCGGCCAGGGAATGCGCCGGTCGCGGGCGCTGGTGCCGAGCACCAGATTGCAACCGACCAAGGCATCTTCCAAGGTGGCGACGACTTGCGCGTTTTCAAGGATGTCACCGGCACCGGAGGCACGGGCATCGGCCTCGTGATGCGGGAACAGACGAGGCTCGACCAGCACCAGCCGCGACAGCCCCATGTTCTTCATGGCACGCGCAGCCCCGCCGATATTGCCCGGATGGCTGGTATTGACCAGGACGACACGAATGTTTTGCAGCAAGGGAGGCGCTCTCGAACACAATAATCGGGAGCGGAATCTTACAGCTCATCCTACCGTTAAGCCATGAAAGCGAACGCCGTCCTTCTCCTGTAGAAACTTTCTGATAGAATGCTCGGCTTTCTTTAACAACCTTAGGTGACACATCCATGCAGCCCATGCTGAATATCGCGCTGCGCGCCGCCCGCAGCGCCAGTGAATTGATCTTCCGCTCCATCGAGCGCCTGGATACCATCAAGGTCGACGAAAAAGACGCCAAGGATTACGTATCCGAGGTGGATCGCGCCGCCGAACAGAAAATCATCGACGCCCTGCGCAAGGCCTACCCGAATCACTCGATCATGGGTGAAGAGACCGGCATGCACGCCGGCACCGGCATCGAAGGCGAAGAGTACCTGTGGATCATCGACCCACTGGACGGCACCACCAACTTCCTGCGCGGCATTCCTCATTTCGCTGTCAGCATCGCCTGCAAATACCGCGGTCGTCTTGAGCACGCCGTTGTTCTGGACCCGGTTCGCCAGGAAGAATTCACCGCCAGCCGTGGTCGCGGCGCTCAACTGAACGGTCGTCGCCTGCGCGTCAGCGGTCGCACCAGCCTGGACGGCGCCCTGCTGGGTACCGGCTTCCCGTTCCGTGATGACCAGATGGACAACCTCGACAACTACCTGGGCATGTTCCGCGCCCTGGTTGGCCAGACTGCCGGCATCCGCCGCGCAGGTTCCGCGAGCCTGGACCTGGCCTACGTGGCCGCCGGCCGTTTCGACGCCTTCTGGGAGTCGGGCCTGTCCGAGTGGGACATGGCTGCAGGCGCCCTGCTGATCCAGGAAGCCGGCGGTTTGGTAAGCGACTTCACCGGCGGTCACGACTTCCTTGAAAAAGGCCACGTCGTTGCCGGCAACACCAAGTGCTTCAAGGCAGTGCTGACGGCGATCCAGCCGCACCTGCCGGCCTCGCTGAAGCGCTAAGCTTCCGGCGACAGAAAAGCACCCTTCGGGGTGCTTTTTTTATGCCTGGAAATCGATCTGAAACACACCACATACCCACTGTAGGAGCGAGCTTGCTCGCGATGGTCGCCAACGATTACGCGCGCTTTCAGGATTAACTCGGTGCCTTTGGGTTCTTCGCGAGCAAGCTCGCTCCCACAAGGGACTCGCTGCGGCGCATAAATCGCGGGCACAAAAAAAGCACCCCGCAGGGTGCTTCTTTTATATCCAGCGTCAGCAAATTACTGAGCCGCCTGATTCTCCGACAAGATCAACTTGCCTTCCTTATCCACCGGAATCTGGTTGCCTGGATCACGATCCATGCGCACCTTGCCTTCCTTGCCGTCCAGCGAATACCGCACGTCGTAACCTACAACCTTGTCACTGATGTCGTTAACCGTGTTACAGCGGGTCTGGGTCGTGGTGTAAGTGTCACGCTCTTGCATGCCTTCCTGCACCTTGTTGCCGGCGTAACCGCCACCGACAGCACCCGCGACCGTGGCGATCTTCTTACCGGTGCCGCCACCGATCTGGTTACCCAGCAAACCACCTGCCAATGCACCAACCACCGTACCGGCGATCTGATGTTGATCTTTCACCGGCGCCTGCCGGGTGACCGCTACATCCTTGCATACTTCACGTGGAGTCTTGATTTGTGTCTTGACCGGCTCAACGGCGAGTACTTGTGCGTACTCTGGGCCGCTTTTAACCAGGCTGTAGGTGGCCACAGCACCCCCGGCAGTTACACCGACAGCACCCAGTACAGCACCAACCAGCATCGACTTGTTCACATGAACCTCCTGGACCATCACATGCGGAACTTGTCCGCGCTTCTCCCTGCCTTGGAGCACAAAAAAAGGCGCGAGTTCAACTCGCGCCTTTTTTGGACTACATCGCTTAAAGACTTTGCCTTCAAGGACGGTCGTCGACTTCCTTCTCGGTATTGACAGGAGGAATCAGGTCTTCCGTGCTCAGGTTCAGCCAGATCAGCACCACGTTCGCGATGTAGATCGACGAGTAAGTACCCGCCAGAACACCGATGAACAGGGCGATGGAGAAGCCGAACAGGTTGTCGCCACCGAAGAACAGCAGGGCCGCGATCGCCAGCAAGGTGGAGATCGAAGTCGCCATGGTCCGCAGCAGGGTTTGCGTGGTCGAGATGTTGATGTTCTCGATCAGGCTGGCCTTGCGCAGTACACGGAAGTTTTCACGAACCCGGTCGAATACCACGATGGTGTCGTTGAGCGAGTAACCGATGATCGCCAGTACCGCCGCCAGCACCGTCAGGTCGAAGGTGATCTGGAAGAACGACAGGATACCGACAGTCACGATCACGTCGTGGATCAAGGATACGATCGCACCGACCGCAAACTTCCACTGAAAGCGGAAAGCCAGGTAGATCAGGATGCCGCCCAGCGCCATCAGCATGCCGAGGCCGCCCTGGTCGCGCAGCTCTTCACCCACCTGCGGGCCGACGAACTCGACACGCTTGACCGTCGCCGGGTTCTCGCCGCCGACCTTCTGCAAGGCTTCGGCGACCTGGTGACCCAGCTGCGGGTCTTCGCCAGGCATGCGCACCAGCAGGTCGGTAGTCGCACCGAAGTTCTGCACGATGGCTTCGTGATAACCCGCGGTCACCAGCTGCTCACGCACCTTGGTAACGTCGGCCGGACGCTCATAGGTCAGCTCGATGAGCGTACCGCCGGTGAAGTCCAGGCCCCAGTTCATGCCCTTATGGAAGACACTGAATATTGCCAGTGCGGTAAGGAACAATGTGACGCCGAACGCAAAGTTGCGAACGCCCATGAAGTTGATTGTACGTAACATGGCAGCCCCTTAAATCCACAACTTCTTGAAGTCACGACCGCCGAAGATCAGGTTGACCATCGCGCGGGTCACCATGATGGCCGTGAACATCGAGGTAAAGATCCCGAGGGACATGGTCACTGCGAAGCCCTTGACCGGGCCGGTGCCCATGGCAAAGAGGATGCCGCCGACCAGCAAGGTGGTCAGGTTGGCGTCGAGAATCGCGGTGAATGCCCGGCCGAAGCCTTCGTTGATTGCGCGCTGCACGGTCATGCCGGCGGCGATCTCTTCACGAATCCGCGAGAAGATCAGCACGTTGGCGTCGACCGCCATGCCCATGGTCAATACGATACCGGCGATACCCGGCAGGGTCAGCGTTGCACCCAGCAGCGACATCAGGGCCAGCAGCATCACCATGTTCACCGCCAGCGCGACGGTGGCGATCAGGCCGAAGAAGCGGTAGATGGCCATGATGAACAGCGAGACAAACAGCATGCCCCACAGCGATGCATCGATACCCTTGGTGATGTTGTCGGCACCCAGGCTTGGGCCGATGGTGCGTTCTTCAGCGAAGTACATCGGTGCAGCCAGACCACCGGCACGCAGCAGCAGCGCCAGTTCGGACGATTCGCCCTGGCCGTTCAGGCCGGTAATGCGGAACTGCGCACCCAACGGCGACTGAATGGTCGCCAGGCTGATGATCTTCTTCTCTTCCTTGAAGGTCTGGACCGCCACGTCTTTTTCGACGCCGTTGACCATCTGCTTGGTGTAAGTGGTGATCGGACGCTGCTCGATGAAGATCACCGCCATGCTGCGACCGACGTTCGAACGGGTCGCACGGTTCATCAGCTCGCCGCCGTGACCGTCCAGACGGATGTTCACTTCCGGCGTGCCGTGCTCGCCGAAGCCAGCCTTGGCGTCGGTCACTTGGTCACCGGTGATGATCAGGCCACGCTCGATCAGCGCAGGAGGACGCTTGCCCTCACGGAACTCGAATTCCTCGGAAGTGGCTTTCGAAGCACCCGGCTCAGCAGCCAGACGGAACTCCAGGTTGGCCGTCTTGCCGAGGATACGCTTGGCTTCAGCGGTGTCCTGCACGCCCGGCAGCTCAACCACGATGCGGTTGGCGCCCTGGCGCTGAACGATCGGTTCGGCAACACCCAGCTCGTTGACGCGGTTACGCACCGTGGTCAAGTTCTGCTTGATGGAGTATTCACGGATTTCCGCCAGCTTGGCCGGGGTCATCGCCAGACGCAGCACCGGTTGACCATTAAGGTCGGCCGGAACAATGTCGAAATCGTTGAAGTTCTTGCGGATGATCGTACGGGCCTGTTCGCGGCTGTCTTCATCAGCGAAGCCCAGCTGAATGGCACCGCCCAGTTGCGGCAGGCTGCGATAACGCAGTTTCTCTTTACGCAGCAGGCTCTTGACGTCGCCTTCGTAGACTTTCAGGCGCGCGTCGAGGGCTTTGTCCATGTCCACTTCCAGCAGGAAGTGCACACCACCGGACAAGTCCAGGCCCAGCTTCATCGGGTGCGCAGCGAGGTTGCGCAGCCATTGCGGGGTGGTTTGTGCCAAGTTCAATGCAACAACGTAGTCATCACCCAGCGCCTTGCGTACAACGTCCTTGGCCGGCAGCTGGTCTTCAGCCTTGGTCAGGCGAATCAGGCCGCCCTTGCCGTTGGCGGCCAGGGTGGCAGCCTTGACGTTGATCCCGGACTCTCTGAGCGCCGTGCTTACACGGTCCAGATCAGCCTGATTGACCAGCAGCGCAGTGCTTGCACCGCTGACCTGAATGGCCGGGTCATCAGGATAAAGATTGGGAGCGGAATAAATCAGACCGACCGCCAGCACCGCCAGGATCAGAATGTATTTCCACAGAGGATATTTGTTCAGCATCACGCCGCCCGTTTATGACGCGGGGCGCCTTGCGCGCCCCGTCGATTGAATATGAAGTTGAAACTCAGATCGCTTTGAGCGTGCCTTTTGGCAGCGTGGCGGCGATGGCGCCTTTCTGGAACTTCATTTCGACGGTGTCGGAAACTTCCAGAACGACGAAATCGTCGGCCACTTTAGTGATCTTGCCGGCGATGCCGCCGGTGGTCACAACTTCGTCGCCTTTCTGCAGGCTGCTCAGCAGGTTTTTCTGCTCTTTGGCGCGCTTGGCCTGTGGACGCCAGATCATCAGGTAGAAGATGACCAGGAAACCGACCAGGAAAATCCACTCGAAACCGCCACCCATTGGGCCGGCAGCAGGTGCAGCGGCGTCAGCCATGGCATTAGAGATAAAAAAGCTCATTTAGCACTCCAGTTGCAAATGTTGAATCTTGGGGTCAGAAAACTCAGTCCAAAGGCGGAACAGGTAACCCGCGTTTGGCGTAGAAGGCATCGACAAAGGCGGCCAATGTACCCTGTTGAATAGCCTCGCGCAAACCAGCCATAAGCACTTGATAATGACGCAAGTTATGGATGGTATTGAGCATGCTCCCCAGCATTTCGCCGCACTTGTCCAGGTGATGCAGATAAGCGCGGGAGAAGTTCTGGCAGGTATAGCAATCGCAGGTCGGATCGAGCGGCGAATCATCATGGCGATGGAACGCGTTCCGGATCTTCAGCACGCCGGTATCGATGAACAGATGCCCGTTGCGGGCATTACGGGTTGGCATCACGCAATCGAACATGTCCACACCGCGGCGCACACCCTCAACCAAGTCTTCCGGTTTGCCAACGCCCATAAGGTAACGAGGTTTGTCAGCCGGCATCATGCCCGGCAGATAATCCAGCACCTTGATCATTTCATGTTTGGGCTCGCCCACCGACAGGCCGCCGATGGCCAGGCCGTCGAAGCCGATCTGGTCGAGGCCTTCCAGGGAGCGCATGCGCAGGTCCTGGTGCATGCCGCCCTGAACGATGCCGAACAGCGCCGCCGTGTTGTCGCCATGGGCTTCTTTCGAACGCTTGGCCCAACGCAGGGACAACTCCATGGAAATACGGGCGACGTCTTCATCCGCCGGGTACGGCGTGCATTCGTCGAAAATCATCACGATGTCGGAGCCCAGGTCACGCTGGACCTGCATCGACTCTTCCGGGCCCATGAACACCTTGGCGCCGTCGACCGGGGAAGCGAAAGTCACGCCCTCCTCCTTGATCTTGCGCATGGCGCCCAGGCTGAACACCTGGAAACCGCCGGAGTCGGTCAGGATCGGGCCTTTCCACTGCATGAAATCGTGCAGGTCGCCGTGCTTCTTGATCACTTCCGTGCCCGGGCGCAGCCACAAGTGGAAGGTGTTGCCCAGAATGATTTCAGCGCCAGTCGCCTCGATATCCCGTGGCAGCATGCCCTTGACCGTGCCGTAGGTGCCCACCGGCATGAAGGCCGGGGTCTCGACGGTACCGCGCGGGAAGGTCAAACGACCGCGACGAGCCTTGCCATCAGTGGCCAGCAGCTCGAAAGACATACGACAGGTGCGACTCATACTGTTTCCTCTGGGCCCGATTCTTTAGGGGCAGTCGGCGCAGGATTACGCGTGATGAACATCGCATCACCGTAGCTGAAAAAGCGGTAACCGTTGTCCACGGCGGCCTTGTAGGCAGCCATGGTTTCGGGATAACCGGCGAACGCCGAAACCAGCATCAACAGCGTGGATTCGGGCAAATGGAAGTTGGTGACCAGGGCATCGACCACATGAAACGGCCGGCCCGGGAAGATGAAAATGTCGGTGTCGCCACTGAACGGCTTGAGCACGCCATCGCGGGCGGCGCTTTCCAGGGAACGCACACTAGTAGTCCCCACCGCCACCACTCGACCACCGCGAGCGCGGCAGGCGGCAACGGCATCGACCACGTCCTGGCCGACTTCCAGCCATTCGCTGTGCATGTGGTGGTCTTCGAGCTTCTCCACGCGCACCGGCTGGAACGTGCCGGCACCAACGTGCAGGGTCACGAACGCGGTCTCGACGCCCTTGGCGGCAATCGCCTCCATCAGCACCTGATCGAAATGCAGCCCCGCCGTCGGCGCCGCCACCGCGCCCAAACGCTCGGCGTAGACGGTCTGGTAACGCTCGCGGTCGGCACCTTCATCCGGGCGGTCTATATAAGGAGGCAGCGGCATGTGCCCGACGCGGTCGAGCAGCGGCAACACTTCCTCAGTGAACCCCAGCTCGAACAACGCATCGTGCCGCGCCAGCATCTCGGCCTCGCCACCGCCGTCGATCAAGATCTTCGACCCAGGCTTCGGCGACTTGCTGGAACGCACATGGGCCAGCACACGATGACTGTCGAGCACCCGCTCCACCAGGATTTCCAGCTTGCCGCCGGAAGCCTTCTGGCCAAACAGCCGCGCCGGAATCACCCGGGTATTGTTGAACACCATCAAGTCGCCGGGGCGCAAATGCTCCAGCAAATCAGTGAATTGACGGTGTGCCAGGGCGCCGCTGACCCCATCAAGGGTCAACAGGCGACTATTGCGCCGCTCGGCCAGCGGATGGCGGGCGATCAGCGAATCAGGGAGCTCGAAGGTAAAGTCAGCAACGCGCATGATGGGGTTCGTCTAGCAGGGCCGGGAAGTCTAGCGGAAATATCAAAAATTCTCCATGTACCTGATTGACCAGCGGTTATCTCATCTCTATACTTCGCCGCCATTGAGCCCTGATGGCGGAATTGGTAGACGCGGCGGATTCAAAATCCGTTTTCGAAAGGAGTGGGAGTTCGAGTCTCCCTCGGGGCACCATTTGCAGTACATAGACGACTACCAGCGTCTACGCAACACCTCTAGAGCCCGCTAACTGCGGGCTTTTTGGTCTCTGGGGTTCCATCCCCGTCCCTTGCAAGCCAGCCTCTTTTTGGTACATTTTCTGTACAGATTCCAGTTCGAGAACCGGAGGTGTACAGCCATGCCCCTCACCGCCTTGCAAGTCAAAGCGTCCAAGCCTACCGACAAGCAATACACATTGGGTGATAGTTCGGGTCTTGCCCTTTTGGTTCAGCCGAACGGGCGCAAGTACTGGCATTTCCGCTATACGTACCTTGGTCGGCCGTCGCGGGTGTCGCTTGGTGTCTATCCGAGCATCTCCTTGCAGGAGGCTCGTGAACGGGCTGCTGAATGCCGGAAGCTGCTGAAGGACAACATCAACCCTGGCGCCAAGCGGCGGGATGACAAGCAGCAGCAACGGGAGGCTGGGCTCAACACCTTCAGGCGAGCGACGGAGTACTGGTATCAGTTCAAGGCCGACTCCGGCCGCAGCCATGCGACGCTAAAGAAGATTCGCGACTACCTCGACAAGGATCTGCTACCGGCACTCGGCGAGATGCAGCTGGAGCACATCACTCGCGCCGACTGCGCGAAGTTGCAGGCCAGCATCGAAAAGCGCGGGTCGTTCAATGTGGCAGACAAGGCTCGGACCTGGCTCAAGCAGATTTTCAGTCAGGCGATTGCGCGGGGGTTGTGCGAACACAATCCGGCTTCAGAACTTCATGCCATCGCGTTGGTGCCACCTCCCCCTGAGCACTATCCGCATTTGCGTGAAAGCGAGCTGCCGGAATTTCTTCAGGCGCTGAGCAAGACCACCAGCCGATTGCCGTCGAGGATTGCTTCGTGGATGGCAATACTGACGGCGAGCCGACCCGGCATGGTTCGGTATGCGACGTGGGATGAAATCGATTTTGAAGAAGGGACGTGGACCATACCAGCTGAACGCATGAAGATGCGCCGGGACTATGTCAGTCCACTGCCCCATCAACTGATCGCGATGCTGATCAAGCTGCACCAATGCACTGGGCGCAGCCGTTATCTGTTTCCGGGGAGTGGTGAGAAGCAACCCGTCATCAGCGAGAACACGATCAATCTGGTGTTTGCCAAGATTGGCTACAAAGGGCGGATGGTGAGCCATGGCGTTCGCCACACCGCGAGCACGCTGCTGCGCGAACATGGGTGGCTGAAGGATCATGTTGAAAGCCAACTGGCGCATGTCGAGGGTGGCATTGCTGGGGAGTACAACCAAGCGCTGTACCTGACACAACGGCGGATCATGATGCAGTGGTATGCCGATTATCTCGATGCGCTCAGGGTTGGGATTACGGCGAGCCTGCGGGATCAGTTTGATACGCGGGTTAATCAGTTTCTGTCGCGCAAGTCTTCAGAGCTTCTCGGGGTCAACGCGGTCGATGGCGGCATCAGCGCCTTGGAAGATGAGCGTGGCGCATTCCAGCGCTAACACGCCAGTGAAATCTCCACAGCGTTGCCTTCCACGCGGCCCCTTCCAAGCAGGGCGGCAAAGCCGCCCTGCTTGGAAGGGCCTCACTTGAAAAACCTAAAAATCAGTGTAACCGTCTTCTAGAAACCACGGATTTCCATAGACGGCTTATGCCATTCGCAGCCGCAGAATTCTCGAAAAGTCGAGCCTTGACCCTGTCTATCGGCGAGCGTAGAAAAGATCGTGCAAGTGCTGTCGTTGACAGCAACCCAGGTAGCCAGAACCTTTAAGGCTACGCCACACCGTGGTGGTTCTCCCAAAGTGTGATTAGCGTCCGGCGGCTCGCACGGTCACAGCGATGTGATGGATGCCTACTTTTACCAGTGTGCCCACTGCGGCAACTCATCCCCCTTCATAGCTGCCCTGCAGCAACCAATCCGCTTGGCCACTCCCGTGCGCCAACCTGCGCCCGTCTCTTTCCCCCAGAAAGAGACGGGCGCTCCAACCGCTGCTGCAGCCCAACTCGTACAGGGCTTTGCGGCATTCCCCTTCGTGACAATTGGCGTGACAAACACCGAAGTCACCAGCAATAGCGATGCAGATGAAGGTGCCGCAGCCCAGGGAATGGACTGCACCTGACTGACAGTCAGGCATGCCCCGGTCATCGAATCACTGCCTTCACCCGACTCAGGATCTCGCGGCGCCGGTCTCGTCAGCCAGCGCAGCCTCCACCCGCCCACTTCCTCGGAAGTGTTCAGGAGGCCAGATCATGAGATGCCCAAGCTCCCGGTCGTAAGGAGTCGCCAGTCCCGCGTTAGTGGACAACCCTCACAGGTCGCAGGGGCCTTGATCCCTGATAACACTCAGCATTCATGGCGGGATGACGTGGGGAAGGTTTTAAAGGTTTGGCTTCGAGAGGAGTTTGATCATGGCATTGGTCGGTAGACGGGACGGGCGGAACTTTGGCTATGGACGGCAACTGAGTTATGCCGGGCCACAGGCGCTACGTGATCTGTTTGGCGGCGGGCATTACGGGACGGTCAAAGCGTACAGTGATCGCTGGCAGGCGTTTGCGCGCTGGTGTCGGTCGGAGGATGGGCCAGGGTTTAACGATGCTCGGCAGATTGCTCGGCGGACTTTGCTCGATTACGCCAGATATCTGCGGCAGCAAGTTGAACAAGGTGAGCTCGCCATCGCCACCGCGCAAAACCGATTGTCCAGCGTGAACCGAACCATGGCCGCGCTTCGCGGTGATCTGAATGTGAAAGTACCGAGCCCGAGCAAGGCACTAGGAATGCAGCGCACCAGCGTTCGTTGCTCAGTGCCGCAAGGCCAAGATCGCGAACACGTGAAACGGATCGTCGACGTGCTTTGCGAACACCAGCAGCCGCGCGCCGCGGCCATCGTGCAGTTGGCGCGAGCCACTGGCATGCGCTTGCGCGAGGCCATTTTGGCCGACCTTCCCCGCCTAAAACGTGAAGCCGAACACTACGACAAAATCAACATCCAGGACGGCAACAAAGGTGGCCGCGGCGGCGCAACCGCGCCTCGTTGGATCACGGTGGATGACCATATTCGCGAAGCGCTCAGGTACGCCGAACAGGTCTCACCCGACGGTAGCCGCAACCTGCTGGCACCGAACGAGAGCTACCTCGATTTCCAACGGGAAATCGTCCGCCCCGCCCGAGATATCCTCCATACGCACGACCTCAAAGGCTTCCACGAACTGCGTGCGGCTTATGCGTGCGAACGCTATGAGCAGATCACCCATCACCTGGCACCCATTAACGGGGGCAGGTGCAGGCGCCTCGATCCACGCCTTGATCGAGAGGCACGCTTACAAATCAGCTATGAGCTGGGACATGGTCGAATCGACGTAGTATCGGCGTATATCGGTGGTCAGGTATGAATAAACCATTCGATATGGAGATCTTCTTGGCTGGGGTGCTGACTGGAGCACATGCCACACGCGAACGTCACATCCGCCAGGCCAAGACTATTCAAGCAGCCATTTCTGAACGCTGGAACCGAGATAATCCATGGACATGGCAAAGAAAACATCTCGTTTGGTTTTTGAACGACCACATGAACTCAAACTCGAAATCGACGCGCTACTACTACCTGCTGACTAAAAACCTGATCACTCTGCGCCTAGGAAAATCCTGGAACTTTCCACGCTAGCCGAATGCCAGCAACTGCGCGCTCTGTATCCCTCACCGGCAGATTGAGCCAGCCAACGATTTGATTGGGACTAGGGCGGACCCCTTGAGCTCCTGAACCGAACCTCTGTTGTTTGATAACCTCTATGTTTTACTGATGGACTGAGGGTTGTAGCTCGAGGCTACAGGCTTCACCTGAGACGTAGAGGCTGAAGGCGGTGATAGACACTAGTCTGGTGGCGAAGCTAAGGGCTGAGAATGCAAGATTGGTTGCCTTGCTGGATGCTCACGGCATCGAATGGCGCCCGCCTGCTGAGCCAGTCAAAATAGCGATTGTCCAAGCAGAGCAATCACAGCAACTCGATACTGAAGGAAAGCTTGCCCTATTCCGAAGCTTGTTTCGTGGCAGGACGGACGTTTATCCCATCCGCTGGGAAAGCAAGGCAGGCAAATCAGGATACGCACCCGCTTGCGCAAACGAATGGAGGCCTGGCGTTTGTGAGAAGCCCCGAATTAAATGTGGCGACTGCGGTAACCGCCAGCTGCTTCCGCTGACCGATGAGGTGGTCTATCGCCATCTGGCGGGCGAAGTGGTCGCTGGTATCTACCCCCTACTCTCTGATGACACTTGTTATTTTTTGGCGGTCGACTTCGATGAGGCCGAATGGCGTGATGATTCCAAAGCTTTTGTGCAGTCATGCCATGAGCTGAACGTCCCGGTGGCGCTGGAAATATCGCGCTCAGGCCAAGGGGCTCATGGCTGGATTTTCTTTGAGCGTAATGTTCCTGCCTGCGATGCGCGCCGCCTCGGTGCCGCAATCATCAGTCATGCCTGTGAGCGCACCCGGCAGTTGGCGCTCAGCTCCTATGATCGACTGTTTCCAAACCAGGACTATATGCCCAAAGGCGGCTTTGGAAATCTCATCGCGCTCCCTTTACAAAAGCGCGCCAGGGCCCAAAACAATAGCGTTTTTGTAGACGACTCGCTTGAGCCTCATCCTGATCAATGGGCCTTCCTGGCATCGATTCAGCGCATGAGTCCAGAAGATATCCAGCCCGTTATTATCCAGGCGATGGGTAATCGGGACCCTCTAGGGGTCGCCTATGTCGATGACGAAGGTGATGCAGAACCCTGGAAAGATCGTGAATCGAGATCACGTAAATTGACATGCCCGTTGCCTGCTGCTGTCAACATCACGCTGGCTAACTTAATTTACTTTGAAAAGTCGGAATTGCCACAGCCATTGGCAAACCAGCTTGTCCGGCTCGCTGCCTTTCAAAATCCCGAGTTCTACAAAGCTCAGGCCATGCGCATGTCAGTATGGAACAAGCCAAGGATTATCGGCTGTGCCCAGAACTTCCCCAAACATATTGCGTTACCACGTGGCTGTTTGGATGCTGCGCTGGAGCTTTTAGAGGAAAACGGGGTTACCCCTATTCTTAAAGACGAACGCTTCGCGGGCGACCCCATCGACGTGAGCTTTCTCGGGACCCTGCGTTCTGACCAAGAGGCTGCTGTCAGCGCAATGCTAAGTCATGACACCGGTATCCTCTGCGCACCGACAGCTTTCGGTAAAACGGTGAGTGCTGCTGCGTTGATTGCCGCACGTGGCATTAACACGTTGGTGCTTGTGCATCGGACGGAGCTGTTAAGGCAGTGGCAAGAGCGCTTGCAGGCGTTCTTGGGAGTCGGGAATGGTGTCGTTGGTACTCTTGGGGGCGGAAAAGCGAAGCTTACAGGCATCATCGACATTGCCGTAATGCAGTCGTTATCGCGAAAAGGCGAGATCAGCGATCAGGTAAAAAACTACGGCCAGATCATCGTTGATGAGTGTCATCACCTATCAGCAGTGTCATTCGAGGCACTACTGAGGAGCGCGACCGCGCGGTACGTACTGGGACTCACAGCAACCCCAGTGCGCCGAGATGGGCAGCAGCCCATTATTTTCATGCAGTGCGGACCGATCCGACATTCTGCGCCTCGACCAGCGAGTGCGCCCCATGACCTATCTGTCGTGCCTCGATTGCTGCCCAAACCAATAGTGGTCCCCGACGGCTTTGGGATTCAGGACATTTTTCGGCGTCTAGCCGACGACTCTGAGCGGACAGCCAAAATCGTCTCGGAGATTGAGCTGGCGTACAACGAGGGTAGAAAAATTCTAGTGCTAACGGAGCGGACGGAACATGTGGATGCCCTTGAATTAGAATTGAAGCAGCGCGTGCATAACCTGTTCACGCTTCATGGGCGAGTGCCTAAGAAACAGCGCATTTCCCGTATGCATGAGCTTGAGTCCCTTCCCCCTGATGCTCCACGAGTGCTGTTGGCAACAGGAAAACTAGTAGGTGAAGGCTTCGATCATCCGCCGTTGGACACGCTGGTGCTGGCAATGCCCATCTCATGGAAGGGAATCCTTCAGCAATATGCGGGACGGTTGCATCGATCGCATGCCGATAAGGTCGACGTGCGAGTGATCGACTTCGTTGACGGGGGTAATGTCGCACTGCTGAGGATGTGGGATAAGCGCCAGGCGGGTTACAAAGCGATGGGCTACCGTATGGCTGATTCCATGGTCACCATGGACCTACTCTAACGTGGTTGACGGTCAACCTCCGTACCAGTCTCAGGATGCTTTTTTCGAGGACAAACAAAACCCCTACCTGCATACGCAGATAGGGGTTTCGGAATTTAATCTTGACGATGACCTACTCTCACATGGGGAAACCCCACACTACCATCGGCGATGCATCGTTTCACTGCTGAGTTCGGGATGGGATCAGGTGGTTCCAACGCTCTATGGTCGTCAAGAAATTCGGGTACTGAGTCGTGACCGGTTGGCCTCGCTTCAGCAAATTGGGTATGTGACAGCTTTCGGTGTTTTGTGCTGCTTTTGT
>NZ_JBFUHS010000047.1:0-38343 GCF_056402255.1 Pseudomonas sp. P4_B4 | reverse complement strand
TGCGTACAGCCCTGCTCAGCACAGTGCTGTAGATATCGCTCGCGTTCAGCGGCCAGCGATCCCGCACGATGGCGTTTACAGGCAGCGTTTGAAGAATAGATATTCTCGAACATGGCAGACACTCCAGGGGATGAAGGTCTACCAAGGCGCTGCAATTTATGTTGCGTCAATCGCCTATCGACAACAGAGAAACTGCCTATTCGCTCGGTCGGGATCACATAACTCAGGCCGCAACATAACCAGCGAAGTCATCGCAGACCAGCTTGCCGTTCCAGTGGCCGAGGAAGTTTCGAGCATGTTCGCCAGCACGGCTCGGGCTGAAGTCGTAAACAACCGCCGCCAGCTCGGAGAACTGACTCGTGGCGTAGGCCCAGACGTAAGCGCGATGAGTTTTCTTCGCGCCGGGCATCAGCATTTGTACCGGCGTTTCGTCAACGTGAACGACCCCGTGCGTCAGCACGGCTTCGCGTAGCGCATCGACTAGCGGCTGTAATTGCACGCCGCACTTGCCCACCCACTGCGCTAGGGTCGAACGGGCGATGGGCAACCCGGCACGTCCGAAGATTTTCTCTTGGCGATACAGCGGCAGATGGTCGGCGAACTTGGCCACCATGAAGTGGGTGAGCAGGCCCGTTGTCGGTATGCCTTTGTCGATAACATGCGCCGGTACCGGCGCCTGGATCAGCGTTTCGCATTGTTCGCAGGCCCATTTCCCACGAATGTGGCGCTCGACCGTGAACACGCCGGGCGTGTAGTCGAGCTTTTCGCTGGCATCTTCGCCGATGCGTTTTAAGGCGCAGCCGCACTGGCAGTGGCTGTTTTCCGGTTCGTGATGGATCAACGTGCGAGGGAACTGCGATGGCAGCGCAGCGCGCTTGGGCTGCTGGCGAACTTTGGCTTCGACTGCTGCCGGTTGCAGCACCTCAAGTTCGGCTTCGATATCGGTGGCGATGCCTTGATCGGGATGAAGGCGGTTTGCAGGGTCAGAGTTTTCTGCGCATGCACCCGAATCCATTTATGGACGAGGTTGGCATTGAGGTTGTGGGTCAACGCGACATTGGCAATCGAGATGTCAGGCGTTGCCTGACCTGATCATGCGGCTGTTCGAGTTGCTTCATGCGAGGCGGAAGAGTTTTGAGTCGCGACATGTTCCATACATCCTCTTTGCCATTCGGGGTACGTGTCGCGCCCTACTTGTTCAGCTTCGGCTGAAGGATCACCCGAGCAATCATCACGACCGTGAAGGTGACCGTCAGCTTGACCGGCCCGGTAGGCTCGTTCATTGCCTCCCAGTCGGGTTGCTTGGTTGTCATGGGTGTACTCAGATGTTTGAAATGGTGGCGTGGCTACGGATACTGGCGGGGATTAATTCAACGAAGGAGTCAGAGCTATGAAGGAAAACTGATTCATTCCCCGCAGGTTAAGGATTAACGCAGTGGTTTGAGGCAAAGGTTTAGGCGAATCCTCAGAGCCGATCCCCCTTGGCCACACTTGTTTTCATATGGTGGCGAACGGAAGATTGCTTCGACCTACCATGCGGCACTCTCATTCAAGTGCTCACATGACAAACCGACTTTCTTAGCTTTGAGCATCATGCACGGTCACCCTCACTCCCGTAGCCACAATCTCGTACTCAGTCTCAGAAATCTTTTTCACGTCACCACCAGATTGCATTTCGAAATGCTTCAGGCCTTCATGTCGAACCATGCCGTTTGGCGAGCGCTCAATGGTCTCGTCCTGATAGATGTTAATCACGTAGTGCAAGTTATCCGTGCCAACCCCAACTATTTTTCCAACATATTTATCTGCCATGTCCGAACTCCTTGCGTGAAACCTCAAAGTATCTGGTACTGACAGATCAATCCAGAGCATTGAACAGTTCAGCTCTCCATGATGTTGATCTGTACCTGGGCGTGCCCGTGCAAGA
Organism: Pseudomonas sp. P4_B4; assembly: GCF_056402255.1. Classification (NCBI taxonomy): domain Bacteria; kingdom Pseudomonadati; phylum Pseudomonadota; class Gammaproteobacteria; order Pseudomonadales; family Pseudomonadaceae; genus Pseudomonas; species Pseudomonas sp. P4_B4. Next base: position 36,416 of record NZ_JBFUHS010000047.1, on the reverse strand, counting down.
GAGATACGGCCAGGCCCTGAGGCAGACCAGCAGCCTTTGCAGCATCGATCGCTTTGACAATGGCGCTATCCAGATCAGTGATGGCCTTGTTGATGGCAGGGCTCAGTGGCAATGCGTGATGTAGCCGGGTGACGCTGCTCATTTGGCCAACTTCGGCTGCAGGATCACCCGGGCATGGGTGTTGGCGAGGCGATTCAACGCTTCGACCTTCGGTGCCTGCTTCTGGATGACAGCCTGAAGTTGAAGGTTTTGCTCTGCCTGGTCGGCCGCGAGCCTAAGGGCTTCAGGGAGAGATTGCGGAACCGTGACAAAGGGCGCATGTCACCGGTGTGCAACAAGATCCCGAACAGATGCTCGATGCCCCGCGTTGTCCGGATTCGAGCGTTGAAGCAGGCTCACATGTGCCATGCACATTTTCCCGGCCAATTCCTCCGCCCCGCTTTCCTTGACGGTGGTGTGGCAAGCCCTCAAGAAATCTTCCATTCGTAAAACCTCAAATTTGTTTCCGTGGCGCCCTGCTGGTGCCTGAGCGATTATTTGGTAAGCGGTTTAAGCGGCTGAAGGTTCTGAAATTATTTCCGGAGGGAAAGCGTCGTCCAATGCACACTGCGCGCCGAGGTTATTCAGCGCTGCAACGATCTGGCGCGCCTCACTGAGCCCCGGGCAACGCCGTCCAGATTCATAGTTGGCCAGACGCGACTGATTCCAGCCGAGCGACCGCCTCAGGTCTGCCTGGGTGATGCTTGCTCTTTCTCGAATCATGCGAACGTGGTTCATGGATTGATTCCTCTCAAACGTGATCAAAGGATAAACACGTATCGTGTTAAACACAAACACAATAAGTGAAAGCCGGTTATTTCAATACGTGATTGAATCCCGCGCATGAACGAATTGGCTGAGCGCATTAAACGCGCGAGAAAGAAAGCAGGAATGTCCCAGGCGCAGCTGGCAGAGGCTTGTGGCTGGTCTCAATCCCGCGTCGGCAATTACGAAGCAGGCACGAGAGAGCCGTCTCTGGCAGATATCGAATCTATGGCAAAGACGCTGCGGGTCGACAAGTCTGAACTGCTTTTAGATATGCAGCCTGAGGTAGCACGTCCAGACGTCCCGCCAAAAGCCTCAGCAGCGGATATCGTCCAGCGGATGCTTTCGAAGCACGGTAAGAGCCTCTCAGCAGACGCCCGCCAGAAAATTGCTGATGCGGTTCAGGAGACAGCAGTCGAGGTTAGCGGTGGAAACGTTGTTGTTGGCGACTTCTCTCGCCCTGGCCTTGTCGGCGATGAAGTTTGGATCGCTCACTACGACATCCGCGCTGCAATGGGTGGCGGGCAGATCGCTGCCGATTACCCAGAAATGTTTCAGGACGTCCGGGTAAGCCCGAAGCATCTGCGCGAGCTGGGCGTGGACTTCGAAGAGCACTACCACTTGAAGATAGTCACCGGCTGGGGCCAGTCGATGGAGCCGACGATCAAGCATCGCGACCCGCTGATCGTCGACGTGCACATTCGGGAGTTCGTCGGTGACGGGATCTACCTGTTTTCGTGGGACGACCACATCTACATCAAGCGTCTGCAAGTGGCCGATGAAGATCACTTCGAGATGATTTCCGACAACACCCGGCACAAAGACCGGATGATTAGTCGAGATATGACGTTCATCCAGGCGAGAGTGCTGTTGGTGTGGAACGCTCACCTGGTGTAGCGCCCCAAAGCGTGAGTAATGTAGCGACTGAGTGGACTTTGGATGAAAGATGCGATCAAGGAAATCACCGATGCTCTAGACCAGCAGATGGAGCTGAATTTTTTCATGGCTCACAAGCTGATAGAGCTGTCCCCGCCCGACGAACGAAAGCGCCTGAAGAAAGAGCTGCATACTCGACTGAGCACGCTAAGGGAGCGAACCCTGAAAGCTACTGTTGCGCTTGATAGATTGGTGAGCGATCACAAGCCATCCCGATCCTCAGTGCTGCTGACGATCAAGAAATGGTTTTCCCGCAGCTAATATCTGACACCCCAAAGAATTTCAGGAGGCTCGATGCCTCACACCAATCCCAACCAAGAGCAGTGAAGGGTGGAAGGATTGTGCGAGCGAAGCCGGAGTAATTTGGCGCGGCGTGGATTTGTACTAGATCTAGATCGAGGGTTGATGGAATGGCGCACTCACTTCACTACCAGATAGGGGAATCCGTCCGTACCATCGAGGCCGAGGTGGGGAAGCTGCTCGATTTGGCAGCAACGCTTAGAGATGCAGGGGAGGAAGACCTGGCTGTAGCCGTCTCGGCCCAGGCGAATAAGCTGCTGGGGGCTGCGGTAGCACTGAGAGTCGCTCTGGCGGGCTGAATACCGGATTAGTGTTGTGGGGACTTGTAAGGGGTGATGATGGGGCTCAACAAACCAGTGCAGGACCTGAAGCGCGATCTGCAGGGTGTCGCCTCTGATCTGAAGTGGTCGGCCGTGGAGTTAGTTCGGATTGCCGAGCGGCTAAGCCACGCAGGTAATGGACCAGACGCTGAGGCGCTTCGAAGGATGATCACAATCTTCCAGCAAGGTGAGAATCGGTTAGATGGCTGGATTAAAGAAATCGGTGCAGGTCAGGTAGTCCGGCCGGCGAAGGCAGACCACTGCCAATTATCGCGGAATGGATTGGCAGGAGGTTGTCATGGCACTTAACAAACCCAATCAAGAGTTACGCCGCGACTTGAAAGCCGCTGCATATTCCCTCGAAGAAGCTGCCCTGGAAATGTTCAGGCTTGCAAAACAGCGCGGGGATACAGAGCTTCTGGAGGCAATGGAGACGATCGAAAAGCTGCATGAGCAAGCTGATCGGCTGACTGCTTACACAGATGAGGTGAAGGCGGGAAGGATTGTCCGGAAGGCTGAATAGCCATGCGTTCTGGCGGGCGTATTCGCGCTAGATCCTGAAATACAAGCAATGCCCTGCAAACGGTTACTCAATGAAGAAGAAGCTGACGGACAGTAAAGCAGCAGTGACTGCTGCTGAAATTGAGCGTTCTATCCAAGCCCTGAACAAAATGGCTGAACGCCTATGGGGGGATGGCCGGGAAGCCGAGGCGAAAGCTCTCCTCGATGCCTTGGACGCGTTAAACCGGGCGCTTGATCGGATCAGGATTGGAGAGAGTCGCAGGGTTCTCCATTGAACGGCACAAATTAGCTGGCGGGTTATGAAGGCGAGAAGGATTGTGCGGGGGAAGGCGGAGTAGGCGCGTGGTATGACGGCGAGATGTTGTAGCGGCCTGGCGGTCGTACCGATGTAACTCAAATGCCCGGTTCAGAGCCGGGCTTCTCGTATCTGCCCCTGTCATGCCTTCGTCACACCTACCAAGCACAATGCAGTCAGCCAAAGGGATTTGGCCCATCTACAGAGAGCCCGGCCTAGCGCCGGGCTTTTCGTTTCTGTTCGAAGGCTCTCCAAAAACCCAGGTGTGCTCAGGTCGCAATCAAGCCGGGGTTCTGGGGCTCAATGATTATGCATGAGCGAAAGTTGCTCGGTATGTGCGTTGAGATCATTGCGGAGGTTGGCGAGCATACTCTCTATTGCACGATTGCTGTTGAGCTCGGAACAGGAGATGCCGGTAGAGAAAAGATCTAGCCGGCCTGTCTCCGGACTGTAGATACGGACAGTCAGACTGTTGTCAGATGAAACTGAGCATGCGCAATACATCGGGAGAAAACTTCTCTCGACCAGGTATCGAAGCTCTAGACTGGAAAGCATGGCGGCTACCCTCAACAGGAGCCAACCAAGAGACTCATGCTATAGCGCGTAAAATCAAGAGCGTGTAACGATTGCACGCTAGATCACCTTATCCTTAACCTTGGCGGAGAAGGTTACTTTTCAGTCTATGCTTTATCCGGCACCGACCGTTAGATCGTTTGGCAGCAGCCTGCAATCGACTAGACAGAATCATCAGGGGTGCAATTTGCGCCTGAACACACCCACGCGGGGCTTTTCGTATCCGCCCTGTCACGCCTTCGTCACACCTACCCAGCACAATGCAGTCAGCCAAAGGGATTTGGCTCATCTACAGAGAGCCCGGCCAATGTGCCGGGCTTTTTCGTATCTGCGACATGCTTTTCACGAAACGCTCACAGAATGGAGCGCAGATTGAACGGACAAAAGGATTTGACCCCGTACAGAAAGCCCGCCACTGAGCGGGCTTTTTGCTGCCTGCTACGCTTTTCCTCACGCAAAGGAGGACCAAGCCATGCCGACCAACGACCTCATCCCTTCCCTGATCTACAAGCTCAACGAAAACCAGCTCGCTATTGCTGAAGCAATTGAAAGCATCTCCTTTTGGATAGAGCAGCTGCATGGCCCGGCAGAGGATGCAGTCAGAATCCGCAATTCTCTGACCAAGCTCGATGATAATTTGGAGTTCATCACGCGCGGAGTCGCCGAACTGATGAATGACTAAGGCTGTCCAGCGCCGGGCTTTTTGTTTCTGCGTTGCCACACCTACCCAGCACAATGCAATCAGCCAAATGAATTTGGCCTATCTACAGATAGCCCGGCCTGATGCCGGGCTTTTGCATTCCCCCTACCCAATCCTGAACGCTGGCCTCAGCACATGAGTAGCTTTGAGGTCGCATCGAATCTCACCTATGAGCTTGCTTATCTCTCGATTGCCATTGAGTCTCGCAGTAGAAATGCCTGTCACCAGCAACTCCACTCTTCCGGAAACTGGCTCGAAGATCTGGGCCTGCAGCGATCCGCCTGGATTGACTCGACACTCGCAGGACAGGGGAAGGAATGCTGATTCGATGATGTGACGTAACTCGAGCGTGGATAACATGATGACTCCTACAGGACAGGAGTCAGCCAAGGCACTCATGTTTGTTGTTACTGATAGGCTCAAGAACAAAACGCCTGAACGCGCCACCCCAAACCACTTGGCAGGGCGACGAGCTTTCCAATGTACGCCTTAAGTCTTGGCCCATTAGACCGTTTCGGAGTTGCGCACTTTCATTCCCACTCCCCTACTACGCTTTCCTCGCAGAAAGGAAGGCCAGTCATGCCAGACGGTCCAACCCCACCCTTCTCTACCGCCTCAACCAGAGCATCATGGCCCTGGGTTGTGCCGTTAAAGAGATCGGTATTTGGGTCGATCTGCGCGGCTCCACGGAAGTATCCAACCGCATCGAGGACCACTTGGCCGGAAACCGGAAATCGAAGCCCGCCAAGCGCCGGGCTTTTCCATTTCAACAACATGCTTTTCACGAAACACTCACAGAATGGAGCGCAGATTGTCTGCTACTCCTTACATTCCTTAGCCCGCCCGCATGCGGGCTATTTTTTTGGTCGCTGTTTGGCTCTCCATTCACTCGATCGAAATCGAAGCCCGCCGAGCGCGGGCTTTTTTATGCCTGTCAAAAAGGCGCGGCCTCCTCGACTGGCTCCAGCACTTCCACCGGCCGATCCTCCTCGGCACTTGCCTCCCACCTCAGCGTCACCGACTCGTCGTCGTTGAACGTCATGTCTATGCCGTCCGTTTCGGATAGCAGGCCCATCACCTCCTCCCACTCTCGTTCACCGTCCGTGCCGGCGACCGGCGAGCAGACAGGCCCGAAAGCCTGCCAACGACAGGAACAACCTGGACGGCTGCTCGATGGTGAAACGCCTTAACCGTGTGAATGACCCGGCAAGCAATGTGCCCCACCCCTCCGGCGGCAATAGGAAGGACAGCATCACTTCTGCCCATTCACTGAGTGGGCAGCGGGATGTAGGCCTGCATCAATCGAAAGGCTCAACAGAGCAAGGTGACATCAAATGAATTAAGGAATCGACCCATGACTGTAGACATCAGCAACTACACCATTGCCACCCCGCTTCCAATTTCCGAGTCAGTTCGGCTGCGGCGGCCGGATCAAGCGCGGCGTAGTGCAGGCACTCTTCGTCGCTCAAAGCATTTGCTGGAATGCTCATCGGCAATCCTCCAGACATACGCCTGCCTCGCCGGCTGGCGTGATTCGTTGAAGTGAGCTATTGGTTGATGGCCCTGATGGAGCCTGAATTAGGAGAAGTGCTTTGAAAAAATCAGTGATGCATCATCCGCAGATTAAAATTTGCAAGCGAAATTTCTGTGGTCTTGCAACATTGACAGGGAAATATACTTATGAGTATTAAACAACACGTTTCTGATGCTAGGTTCTTGATTGAATCCGGCCGTTTTCTTGGAGCTTTAACCGTACTCACTGTTGCAGTCGCGGGGAGTTCAAAAAAGGTTTTTCCGCGAGGCACAAAGTCACGTGAGAACCCCCAAAAAATAATGAGTGACGGTGAAGCGTTCAAACTTTTTCTTGGTGGGCGGATACGCAGAATACTTAATAATGTGCACAAGGATCCGGAGTTCGGTGAGTCTGGTTTTTCTGTGGTATGGCCAACGGAAACTAAAACTATTGAATCGATACTGTACCACCACTATCGCTGCGAACTCGTTCATGAGGCCAAGCTTCCTCAAGGAATAGAATTCGTTAAAGAGAGAGCAGATGCGTCGAGTTTTTCAAATAATGGTGTGAGTGTTGGATTGAGGGCCTTTGAGAAAGGCATTGTCTTAGATTACGGCTGGCTCGACGTTTTAGAAAAGGCAGTAGTCGAGGCGCCGTGCAACGGCGAGGAATTCGGAATAAAACATTACAAACTAGTCGCAAATGTCGGAGTGGATGAAGTTAAATTTGTTAGTGAAATTATCGCTAAATACAATGCCTCGCAAGCGCGGGTTAATACTTTTAAGAATTCAGTCAGGTTGCTTTCTCATGACTCAATCCTGAGTTCAAATGATAATGAACTTATAGGTCTTTTCCTTGCTAGGGTCAGGGCCGGAGAAATTAGCGGTGTTGCTCGCTTGGCCTCTAGAGGTCTTGCTGATACTGAAGGTCGGTTGCAACCTTCTGGTTTGGCAATGCTGCGAGACATCGCGGGAGCTTATTCCTTAGTTGAGTATTGACTACCAGCTATAGTCGTTTTAGTCGTATGGCTATTGTTCAACGCCCGTCTTACGGAACTCTTCAAGCTGTCGCGACCACTTTTCAGAAACTACAATTTCAGGTCGCGACATGCTTGCGAAGCGGGCCGACTCTTCGGCCGGCGATGCGGCCAGGTTGATCAGGAACGTCGACACCGTCTCCTGCCATTCCTCGAAGTCGTGGCGCTCGCCCAGCACCTGAAGCGCGTCAGCGAGCGCTTTCGACACAATCAGCGACCGCTTTTCGGCGCCGATTCGGTCCAGCAAAGCTTTCTCCTTGGCGCGCTTGTCCCGCTGAATCTGCGCATTGTCTTTGGCCATGACCTGTCTCTTCAATTCCGTGGGCCGGTAGATCCAGCCATGTCTGTCGTCGGCGCTGGCGCACCTGGTTGCTGAGGCGCTTCACGATGTGAACTTGAAGCCGTTTTCACGGGCGATCAGGCGGGCGCGCTTGGCTTCCATGCCGCACTCTCTGGCGGCCTTGGCGACGGGGGTGCCGGCCTCGGCTAACTCCTTAAGCCTGGGCGCGATCTTGTCCCGCTCGGCGCGCAGCTTGTTGCTGTGCGGCGTGCTGCCGAAGTGGGGCGCTTCAGCGCTGACGCCTGAGGCGATCTGCTGCGCTGTTTTGCCTGAGCCGAAGAACTGATCCAGCTTTCGGTTGAGGTCCTCGATGATCGAGTCTCGCGGGTTGGGCATTGGTACGCCGATCATTTCCGCTCACCCGACAACGAGAGCTTGATACCGTCGGCGCGCGCTTCGAGTACCTGGGCCAGGTTGATGGCTTCTTTCCATGTCCAGCGGAAACCCTTCACCTTGCCGGTGGAACGCTCGACGATGTGATAGGCGTTGGTGCCCTTGGCGATGACCTGGAAGCGAATCTCTTGCACGGGCTGATCCTTGCCGACCATGGCGTAGAACGCGGCGGTGGCGATGCGTGCACGAGCACGCAGGGCGGCAACCCCGTCGACTCGCTGTTGAATTAGTTGATGCATGGCGATTCCTCGGTGGGGTTGTGGTTATTCGTCAGCACTCGGGCCGCCTGCTAGTTGCCGTTGGGCGCAGTGGAGAGTGCTGACGGATAAAGGCAGGCGTAAAAAAGCCCGATCGGAACCGGGCTTTGATTGCGTCACGAAGACCTCCCTACGTGATCGCAGGTGCCGCCATTGGGCGGGCTTCGATATCTGTCGTTTACATGGCTGCCAATCCTCCGTGTTGAGTGAGCTAAAAAATGCAGGTGGCCGGTATAAGCCGGAGATTCGTCCGCATTGGCTATGGAGGCTTGAGGGGCATCAGGCGTGGGTAATTGAAAGGTCGCTGATGATGCAGATCGAGGCGTCTTCCGGGTCGGTCGTTTCGGAGTAATCGATCTGGTTGTAAACGCCGCCGTGGAAGGCGAGCGTTTTCGTGTCCCAGGTACTGTCGAGACGCATGATTGCGGAAGTGGATTTGACGCCGTTGCAGCTCGCCGACACGGAAACGGCACCGCTTGAATTCGCATGGATGTTGATTTTGAAAAGTGCACCCAGCGGCACGTCTTCCAGCACTGTTGTGTTCACTGGGTCGTCTTGCAGGTAGCTCGACCGGAACCCCATGGTGATTTTGCCCTTGTTCCAAAACACCTTCACCGGGGGGCGCTCGGAACCCTGCACATGAATCTGGGCGATCACCACTTTCTGCAGCGAGTTGACTTTCGTCAGTCGCATTTCTTGCCGGTTCCAGTGATCGGCGGAGCTGGAGAACGGCCAGTAACCAGGCTCCTTCCACTCGCAGCCCGTGCGTTTTGTGCTCTTGCTTGAGGCGCCGAGGGTTGGTGCGGTCATCTGAAGCGAGCCGTCGGGGAGCATCGATACGACGTCAGGGCATTCGATCAGTGCGCGCCACCCAATCAGTTCCAGGGCGATCGGGTTGGTCTCGCCGACTGACCGCGCAAAGCATCGATCCAAGCGCCGAGCGTGAAGAGCTGCTCGAAGACATTCGTCAACTCGAAAGCCGTATCGATGACAGCGACAACGAACTGAATGACCTGCGAGACGGTGCTGAGGAAGCCTGCACCTGGATCAAGCGAGCAATGGACCCGGACGACCGGGAGTTTTCACTGGATGCGCTGCTACAAAAAGCGCTCGACTGCCTGGAGTAATGCCATGAGCACCTTTGCCGTATTCGGAATGAATGAACACTTCGCCCGCGAAGAGGCGAAGCGCAAGGTTCGCGACTTCAAGATTGAGAAAGGTCAGCGGATCGAGCTTTCAATGAGCCAGTGGTTACAGGCTGTCGAAGATCGCGTGATCAAGATCATGGACGGCAAGCGGGTGGCCCAACTCAGCAGCATGTTCGATGCCCCCCCAGTACGCCGCTGAGTATGCGGAACGCATCCGCAAGCTGGGGCGGTACCGCGACGTGATTATCAGGGCGAAAATTAAGCTGCCACAGAATGATGTGAGGCGGAAGTCAGCGACCAAACTTTCGTGGATGGACTACTCGCCTGAATCCACGGCAGCTGCCTGACCCGCCCTCACCTATTGCACTGAACGCATCGGCAGACGGGTAGTTGTCACGATTTAAAATCTTGGTAGGTCGCTGATCATTCTGCCTGGATTAGCACGTTCTTCGGTTACGGTCACCTCACCACTTGGCAAGTGACATTCCAGAAGCTTTCCACCTGACACCGTCCCGATGCCCGCTTCGAATGTCATCTCAACAACGTCGCCATCGCGAATAGCCGCAATGATGTCTTCCATCGAAGCTATGTGTGGTTTTTCAAGAAATCTTCCTCTGCTGACGCTGGGGTCAACCTTTGCCCACATGAAGAGCTCTATTTCAGCGGCATCGTTGATTCGAACGGCTGAAACCACATAATGCGCCATAGACTCACCTTGAAGAATCTACCTTCTCGATCTGTTCAAACCTCAGCATAACTCCTCACCTATTGAGCTACGAGCTCAGCCATTGCCTCGGTCGTACCAGCTGTTAGCCAACTCTACGGGGATCGTTACCGTCTTCGCCTTATTGAGTTTTTGACAAGTTGCAGAAGCTTTTTCTATCTCATTACCAAAGTAAGCCAACCAATCGCCGCTCGCCTGTTGATCTAGCTGGCACAGGTAGGTTCCCACCTCACCCTCAGTCAAGCCTGAAACCTCTGCAATCAACTTATTGCTTGGTTTTTTGACCATTTTTTCCTCCTTGATCCAGCAACATGCCCGGTCATCAACCAATAGCCCACTTCAACGAATCACGCCAGCCGGCGGCAACTCAAAGCCTGCCCGTACGGATGATCAAGCGAATCACGGCGGTGATCAGGTTCAGCCATTCGGTCAGTCGTTTCATGGGTAGAGTTCCGGCTTGATTGATAGCCAAAACATGAAGGTGCCCACCGTTCCGTGCTGAAACACTACATCGCACGCTCGCTCAGGGCCAAGCCATCCCATACAGGTGATCACCGCGCAAAGGCGGATCACAGCAGTAATCAAATTTATCCACTCGGCAAGTCGTTTCATGCGGTAGCGCTCCGGTTCGATTGATACCGGAATCATCGGGACGCATAGCACATGCCCCATGGTCATGCGATCCACACCTGCGATAACCAACCTCCCTTCAACTCCCCCGCCCGGGCATGCCCCGGCATAGGACGCCCCATGCCCACAAAAAACAGACTCGCCCTGAAGCGCCCGCGTGCCGAGCAGGTCAATCAGGTGATCCAGATCATTGCCAACCACGGCCACCGGCTCTTTTACAACGAAGGGCGCCAGGCTTGGAGTGCTAATCGAAGAACGCCTCGACAGGTAGGCGATTAACTAATCCCCCGTTGCCCAGACAACGTTCTCACTATTAATCACAGGACAGCGTCCAGGATTAATTTCACGTTCTCGATGAAGTAGGATACGGATCTGCTCGGCATCAAAAGCACGATTACTCGTTTCGCTCATTATGTTGGCGGAAACACTGAAGTGCCCGCACGTTGGGCACACAAGCTCAACTCCATCCATTCCGGACTCAATCACTTGTGCGTCTTTCGAACAGTTCAAGCACCTCATGTACCACTCCTAAGCCTCTGTCAGATCCCGCGGCTAAGTAATTTGACGGCCAACTCAATACCGCGCCGCCGAGCATCGCCAAATGTCTTCCAGATGCCTGACTCCTCGCCAAGCCTTACAAAACTTTCTCCGTCCTTGAGCCAAACAGTGAGGCTCAGCGGCGCCGAATTGGATGCTTCGCCCCACATGAAGTCGATCTTTGCTTGTTTCCCATTTGGATGCACGTAATCAACGGGATATGGCCTTTCGACTACTAAGTACATTTCGAGCTCCCAGAGATCCGACTACGAGTCTGAACGTCAACCAATACACCTCTTCCTAGAATCACGCTACCCTAGCGAGGTATCCCCATGCCCACAGAAAGCCAGCCGGAAGATCCGTTTGGGCCGAACGGCCGTACCTTCCACATTCACCTGAGCGTGCGAGGCGCGCTGCGGGACTTCAGCAAGCACCAGCTCAAAGGCATGTTCCACTTTGAGGGCGGGCGCGAGTGCACCGCTGAAAGGGCGAAGGATCATCTGCTTGAGGCTCTGGCCCAGGGTAAAGAGGTTCTGCCTTTCGGGCCGCCGTGCGAGGGTTTCGATTTCTCCGGCGGCGGCTGCCCCGGCCACGACAATCCGCCAGAACCGGTTGTGGATACCCATGATCTGGTATCGATGGAGTGACCATCGGCCTCACCCTTTGTCGCAAGTCGATTGACTGAAAAGGACTATTGGAGCCGAGTAATCAGCTGGCTAAGCCTGATCAGAAGAGAAACACCATGTCGAAAATAACGGTGATATCCGGTGACTTCCTGGCAGGAGATGCTGATTTTCAATCTGGACTGTTCACCCTAAAATCCGCAGTAAAACCCTCCCTCGAATTAAAGATACCTATTTCAAAAATAGAGATCTTAGAAACAGCAACCGAGGAAGTTGTTAATAAGAAAGGAAGCGCAATTCGATGGAGTCTGGCTGGGGCATTGCTTTTAGGTCCGGTTGGGTTAGTTGCAGGCTGGTTGCTATGTGATAAAGAAAGGGAAATAACCTTCTATGCAAAACTCAAGGATGGCCGTTGCCTTCTTGCCATAACTGATATCGACACTTACTCAAAAATCTCTGCCAATCCCCATAAGTAACACGTAACCCTCTCCTCCTTCAAAGTCAGCCGCTATAGCGGCAAGGAATCGCTATGCCTGAAGAAATGAAGAAGGCTTGGCCAGAACACTACCGCTACATCGACACCATTGGGCCAGATGGTCTTGAGGTGCACTGCATAACCTATCAGGTGATCGGCGAAACCGCGCAGTGCTACTACATCGGTGACAAGCATACCTGCGACTTGGTCAACGGCCCGCAATACGGCTGGACTGCGGAGGCCGTGAAGAAGCGCCGTAAGCGCGTTCTGAAGGAAGGCGGCATCTGGGGCCGTCGCTTCGCCTACACCGACAAGGCACTGGCGCTGCGCTCGTACAAGGCGCGTAAGTCTTGGCAGATGCGACATGCGCAATTATCGATGGAGAGGGCCAAGGCGGCTATTGGGTATTTCGGCAACCTTGAAGTTGAAAACACGATTCCTGTCGAGGCCGTAACTATCCCGAACGAATACATTCAGGGCTTGGGCTGGGGGGATTACTGATGCCAATCCTCGCCCTCGCCTACATGGCCCGACTCAAATACACGGGACCATGGCAAAGCCAAAAGGCTCACCTTTGACGCAGCAGCAACCCGATCAACATGAAGGCGAGCCCAGTAATTAAAAAGGCAGGAGCTACGCCCATCAATGCCCCTTCGCTGGTCAGATCTGGAAAACCAAAATAGTAGCCGAAAATCGTAATTGGAATACCGCAGATGAACATCGGATCTCGAGACGCATTCCGCATTGCTCCCCTCCTCTTTAAGGCCACGATTTATTAAAGCACAACACCTACCGGTGAAAAGCAGTAACTCCCTCCCCCTTCAAAGTCAGCCGCTATAGCGGCAAGGACGACCAATGCCTGAAGAAATGACGCAGGATGCCGCGGCAGCTGATCGCGCGCTGCTTATCCTCGCGGCCAAAGCCGGCCGCATCGAAATCGAACTGTGCACCTGCCGAGATACGAAGTGGCCTTATCGCCTGGCCGGAAAGTCTGGTGTCCGCGCTCACTGGAACCCCCTCATCAACGACGGCGATGCCCTTCGACTGGCCGTCGTCATGGGCCGCATGGAGCGGTTGGGCGTGGCTATTCATATCGTTGAGCCATACGACGGTGATACCGGCCCTTACACATACGTGGATGCCGAGAGGTTCGGTGAGCACACCAGGTATCACCACGACGATCCGTTCGCAGCGACGCGCCGCGCAATCGTAGTGGCTGCTGCTGAAATCGGGAGACGGTCATGATCCTCATCCCAATAGCAGCGCCGCTCTACATGCTCTGGCTCATCTACAAGGGGCCGCGCCGGTAAGGGTTCACCTCACCAGTCACTTCAGTAGGGGAGCTGTGTAACGCAACTGGCGAGGCGAACCGCTAAACTTTAGATCACCCATTCAGCTCGCCTGACGCCCCTCATCTGATTTCCACAAACCACCTACCAGCCTGCCGATGAACGGCAGGGGGAGGACTTCGCATGCTCGTTGTGATCGAGGTGCCGCGCGTGAAGCGCTTCGCCGCAAACACTGCTGGTCGGGATTTCGCGGTCGGCGACATTCACGGGCACTTCACCCGACTGCAGACTGCGCTAGACAAAGTCTGCTTTGAACCGTCAGTAGACCGACTGTTCAGCGTCGGAGATCTGATTGACCGAGGCCCTGAATCTCTGGACGTCGATGAATGGCTTTTACGCAAGCCTTGGTTTCATGCAGTGCGCGGCAATCATGAGCAGATGGCCATCGATTCGCACGCCGCTGGCCGCGTCAGCGATGAATGCAGCATGCACTTCATCAACGGTGGAGATTGGTTCTATGGGCTCTCCAGCATTGAGCAGGACTGCTACACGAGCATTCTTCGAGACTTACCGCTAGTGATCGAGGTCGAGACGGCGCATGGCCTGATAGGCATCGTGCACGCCGATGTACCTCGGGGCAGCTGGGGAGAAATGATCTCTGCACTATCCGGATCGGAATTCGAAGCGGATCACGTAGCCGCAATGCTCCTGTGGTCGCGCAGGCGGATCACTGAAGAAAACCAATCAGGCGTAGATGGTGTTCGGGCGGTGATCGTGGGTCACACGCCTCTGAGTCAGCCTGTCGTACTCGGGAACGTGTATCACATCGACACTGCCGGTTGGAAGCATGGCCACTTCACGCTGCTGGATCTCGCCACCCTGCAATGCAACCCGCCAATCAATCCCGAACTCAGTTTTGACTGGGATTAACCACCCTCTGCCGCCACGCGCGGCATGGAGCATCGCACATGGTCAGATACAAGACCGTAGAGCAGTTCTCTCGGGAGTCGGGCTATACACCCGATGCCATCAGAACCAAAATCCGCGACGGCAAATGGCCGAAGCATCTTGTTTGGCGGAAAGCGCCAGACGGCAGAATTTTAATAGACGTAGAAGGATATTACTCATGGGTCGAGATGGGGGAGGCGTCCGCGCCGCATCTGCAAGTAGTATCGAAATCACTTTCCAATACCAGGGCGTCAGGTGTCGTGAGCGCGTCGCGCTCAAGCCCACCACCGCTAACCTGAAAAAGGCTGAGCAGCACAAGGCAGCAATTGAGTATTCGATTGCGAACGGTACTTTCGATTACGCCGCAACGTTCCCAAAGTCGAAGCGCGCCGGCGCGTTCAGGCGCACCGATGCTAGACAGACCATTGGGGGATTACCTGACGGAATGGCTGGAGAGGAAAACTCCGACTCTCAAATCAAGCACGGTCGCATTCTACGAAACGACCATCCGCGCAATCCTCAAGCCGATGTTCGGCGATCTGCCTCTGAATGAGCTGTCTAAAAAGATCATCAGAGAAAAGATGTCGACCTATCAGGTGGTCAACAAGACTCTGACGAATGTTCAAAGCTGCTTTCGCTCTGCACTTAACGACGCAGTTGAGGATGAAATCTTGGAGAGCAATCCGCTCTCTGGGTGGGCCTACAAGAATCGTGAACAGCTCAAGGAGGAAGATGACGTTGACCCTTTCACTCGCGAAGAGCAACTAGCAATATTGGCAGCAGCCAGGGGCGAAACGTGGCCGCAACTGCAGTTCTCTTTCTGGACAGGTCTACAACCTAGCGAACTGATCGCCTTGGAATGGGGGGATATCGATTGGATCTCGGGGGAGATAAGGATCGTCAGGGCCAAGACGCGGGCTGCAAAAGAGCCAGAATCCACCAAGACGTTAGCTGGGAGGCGCACCGTGAAGTTGCTAGCTCTGGCAAGAGAGGCGTTGCTCAAGCAGAAGGAATTGACTTTCCTCGCCGGCGGCAGGGTGTTTCTCAATACAATCACCGGAGAGCCCTGGAAGCATGCCGGATACATCTACCGGGTAATCTGGATGCCGGCGATGAAGAAGTCGGGGGTTAGGTGGCGGCGACCCTACCAGAGTCGCCACACCTATGCCTCCATGATGCTATCTGCTGGCGAGAATCCAATGTGGGTAGCCAAGCAACTGGGCCACAAAGACTGGACCATGATCGCCAAGGTTTATGGTCGCTGGATGCCTTCAGCAGTCATTGGAGCCGGCAGTCGCGCCGGCTCCAACGTTACGACAACCTCTCCTATTTCAGGTCAAAGCGATCCAGGTTCATCACTTTGGTCCACGCAGCGACAAAGTCCTTGACGAATTTCTGCTGCGCATCGGCGCAGGCATAGAATTCGGCCAAGGCGCGCAACTGCGCATTGGAACCAAAGACCAGGTCAACCCGGGTACCCGTCCACTTCACTGCACCGGTTTTGCGATCGCGCCCTTCATACTCTTGCTGGGCATCCGATACCGGCTTCCACTCCACGCCCATATCCAGCAGGTTGGTGAAGAAGTCGTTGGTCAAGGCTTCCGGACGTGTGGTGAACACACCTTGTCTGCTCTGGCCGACATTGGTGTTCAACACGCGCAAGCCGCCCAGTAACACCGTCATTTCCGGCGCGCTGAGCGTCAGCAGTTGCGCCTTGTCGATCAGCAATTTTTCGGCCGGCACACGGTACTGTTGCTTCAGGTAATTACGGAAGCCGTCGGCAATCGGTTCAAGGAATCCGAAGGAGTCGACATCGGTCTGTTCCTGGCTGGCGTCCATGCGCCCTGGGGTGAACGGCACCGTCACGCTATGACCGGCATTTTTCGCCGCCTGTTCCACGCCCACGCCACCGGCGAGCACGATCAGGTCGGCCAGGGAGATTTTCTTGCCGCCACTGTTGAACTCGCCCTGGATGCTTTCAAGTTTCGCCAGCACCGTCGCCAATTGCGCCGGCTGGTTGGCCTGCCAGGACTTCTGTGGCGCCAAGCGCAAGCGCCCACCGTTGGCACCGCCGCGTTTATCGGAGCCACGGAACGTCGACGCTGCCGCCCAGGCTGTAGATACAAGCTGCGAGACTGACAGCCCCGAGGCCGCAATTTTGCCCTTGAGCGCGGCGACATCGCTGTCGCTGACCAGCGGATGATCGACGGCAGGGATCGGGTCTTGCCACAGCAGCTCTTCGTTCGGCATTTCCGGGCCGAGGTAGCGTGAGAGCGGCCCCATGTCACGGTGAATCAGCTTGTACCAGGCACGGGCGAAGGCGTCGGCCAACTGGTCTGGATTGGCCAGGAAGCGCCGCGAAATCGGCTCATAGATCGGGTCGAAGCGTAGCGACAGGTCCGTGGTCAGCATGGTCGGATCACGCCGTCTGGACGGATCATGGGCATCCGGAATGGTGCCGGCGCCAGCGCCGCTTTTCGGTTTCCACTGGTTTGCCCCCGCCGGGCTCTTGGTCAGTTCCCATTCGTAACCGAACAGGTTCTCCAGGTAGTTGTTGCTCCACTGGGTTGGCGTGGTCGTCCAGGTCACTTCCAGGCCGCTGGAGATGGTGTCGCCACCTTTACCGGTACCGAACGTGCTCTTCCAGCCCAGGCCCTGCAGTTCGAGGCCGGCGCCTTCGGGCTCAGGTCCGACATGGTCGACAGTACCGGCACCGTGGGTTTTGCCGAAGGCGTGACCGCCCGCGATCAGGGCGACGGTTTCCTCGTCATTCATGGCCATGCGCGCAAAGGTTTCACGGATGTCCTTCCCGGCGGCGACCGGATCAGAGTTGCCTTCAGGGCCTTCGGGGTTTACGTAGATCAGGCCCATCTGCACGGCTGCGAGGGGGGTTTCCAGATTGCGCTCTGCGGGAGCTTGCCCGGCATCTTTGCCATAACGCACGTCGCCACCCAGCCACGTGCTTTCCGAACCCCAATAGACATCTTCGTCCGGTTCCCAGACATCCGGGCGGCCACCGGAAAAACCAAAGGTCTTGAAGCCCATGGAATCCAGCGCAACGTTGCCGGCGAGGACGATCAGGTCAGCCCAGGAGATTTTGTTGCCGTACTTTTGCTTGATCGGCCAGAGCAGCCGACGGGCCTTGTCGAGGCTGACGTTGTCGGGCCAGCTGTTGAGCGGTGCAAAGCGTTGCTGGCCGGAACCGGCGCCGCCCCGGCCGTCACCGGTGCGATAGGTGCCTGCGGCGTGCCAGGACATGCGGATAAAGAAAGGCCCATAGTGACCGAAGTCCGCTGGCCACCAGTCCTGGGAATCGGTCATCAGCGCAGTCAGGTCTTTTTTCAGCGCCTGGAAGTCCAGGCTCTTGAAGGCTTCGGCGTAGTTGAAGTCGCCCCCCAACGGGTCAGACTTGGGCGAGTGTTGACTCAAGATCTTCAGGTTCAGTTGGTTCGGCCACCAGTCGCGGTTCGTCGTGCCACCGCCAGCGGCGTTATTGAACGGGCATTTCGATTCAGTTGACATGGCATCTCCTCTTGATTTTGTTTTCAGCTAACCATCCTTAAGCGTGGATCCGGATCACCGATTGAAGAAATAGCTTTTCGGTATGGGATCCATAGCCTTAAGGCTATGACGGCCCAGTGATCAGTCGCTCCAGAACATCCATTAAAGTACCGGTCCGGGAAACTGTCGCTTCATCTGGGGGAGATAGCTGATAAACAGTTCAAATCAGCAAGGAAATGCAAGATCATGAACACCTGCCACAATGGATAGGTAGCATTTGCTGCAAGGACGCTGGCGATCGTAAGAATTGTTTGCCGCGAGAGGTTTCGCCATGCTCCTCAAAGCCATTGTCATCTGGTCATTGCTGTCGATCATCGTCGCCGCCGTGTTCTGTCGCCTGATGCATAACGCCAAGGTCGCTGACCGGGCGCTCAAGATCGCCAGGCCGGATCATGAGACTCATGAACGAAACGTTGGCAATGCGTCCATGCCCCGGGACAAAAGTGGCAGCGACGATTCGGATTACCACGCGGTCTGAACCATTCAAGGCGTTCCCGCACTCAATAAAAAACCGGCCATTTGGCCGGTTTTTTGTCACTCAACAGCACTTCGGTCCGGCTTTACTGCCGTAACGGGCCTCCTGGCGTTCGCGGAAGAACGCCTCGTAGTCCATCACCGGTTTGTCCGGGTGTTTGGTCTGCATATGCTCGACGTAGTTGTCGTAGTCGGGCATGCCGACCATCAGGCGTGCGGCCTGACCGAGGTATTTACCCAGGCGACTCAAGTCATTGAACATGATCAGGCATCCGGCAGCGCGTGGAATGGCGCTTCCTTATCCGTACGTTCCTTGGTGCCCCAGGCGGCAATACCGACCTTGAGCGCGAAGAACAGGATGCTGAACACCACGAACAGGAACAGCGCAGTCAGCGTCGCGTTGGTGTAGGCGTTGAAGATCACGTGCTGCATCTGGTCGATGGTCTTGGCCGGGGCCAGCACCTGACCGTTGGCCAGGGCATCGCTGTATTTCTTCGCCAAGGCGAGGAAGCCGATCGCCGGGTTGGCATCGAACAGCTTGATGAAACCTGCGGTGGTGGTGCAGATCAGCAACCAGACCGCCGGCAGCAAGGTGACCCAGACATAACGCTGGCGTTTCATCTTGATCAGCACCACGGTGCTGAGCATCAGCGCGATACCGGCCAGCATCTGGTTGGAGATACCGAACAACGGCCACAAGGTGTTGATGCCGCCCAGCGGATCGATCACGCCCTGGTACAGCAGATACCCCCACATGGCCACGCAACCGGCGGTAGCGATCAGGTTAGCGGTCCAGGATTCGGTGCGACGCAGGGCCGGTACGAACGAGCCGAGCAGGTCCTGGAGCATGAAGCGCCCGGCACGGGTACCGGCGTCGACTGCCGTCAGGATGAACAGTGCTTCGAACAGGATCGCGAAGTGGTACCAGAACGCCATGGTGTTTTCACCCGGCAGGACGTGGTGCAGGATCTGTGCGATACCGACCGCCAGGGTCGGCGCACCGCCGGCACGGGCCAGAATGGTGGTTTCACCAATGTCGTGGGCCACCGCTTGCAATGCTTCCGGGGTAATCGCAAAACCCCAGCTGCTGACGGTTTGCGCAACGGCCACCGCATCGGCGCCAACCACGGCCGCCGGGCTGTTCATGGCGAAATACACGCCCGGATCGATCACCGACGCGGCGACCATGGCCATGATCGCTACAAACGATTCCATCAGCATGCCGCCGTAACCGATGTAACGGGCATGCCCTTCACTGGCGAGCAGCTTCGGCGTGGTGCCGGAAGCGATCAGCGCATGGAAACCCGACACCGCGCCACAGGCGATGGTAATGAACAGGAACGGGAACAGACCGCCCTTCCACACCGGGCCAGTGCCGTCGATGAACTGGGTCAGGGCCGGCATTTTCAGCTCGGGCATGGTCACCAGGATGCCGATGGCCAGGGCGACGATGGTGCCGATTTTCAGGAAGGTGGAGAGGTAGTCACGGGGCGCCAGGATCAGCCACACCGGCAACACGGCTGCGACAAAACCGTAACCGATCAGCATCCAGGTGATCTGAAGACCGGTAAAGGTAAAGGCCTTGGCCCACACCGGGTCAGCGGCAATCTGCCCGCCCAGCCAGATCGAACCGAGCAGCAACAGCACGCCGATCACCGAGATTTCACCGATACGGCCCGGGCGGATGTAGCGCATGTAGATGCCCATGAACATCGCGATCGGGATGGTCGCCATCACCGTGAAAATGCCCCACGGGCTCTCGGCCAGGGCTTTCACGACGATCAGCGCCAGCACCGCGAGGATGATGATCATGATCAGGAAGCAGCCGAACAGCGCGATGGTCCCGGGAATGCGGCCCATTTCCTCACGGACCATATCGCCCAGAGAGCGGCCGTTGCGGCGGGTGGACATGAACAGGACCATGAAGTCCTGCACCGCACCGGCCAGCACCACGCCGGCAATCAGCCACAGCGTGCCGGGCAAGTAGCCCATCTGCGCCGCCAAGACCGGACCAACCAGAGGCCCCGCGCCGGCGATGGCGGCGAAGTGGTGACCGAAGAGTACGTGTTTGTTGGTCGGTACGTAGTCCAGACCATCGTTATTGAGCACAGCCGGAGTGGCCCGATTGGGATCGAGCTGCATCACTTTATTGGCGATGAACAGGCTGTAGTAGCGGTAGGCAACAAGGTAGATGGCGACGGCTGCGACTACGATCCACAGGGCGTTGATCGCTTCGCCGCGGCGCAGGGCCACGACACTCAGCGCAATCGCTCCCAGGACAGCCACGGCAAACCAGGCGAGGTGTTTAGCCAGACGGGGCATAGCGTGTCTCCTGCCGACAGCCAGTGACTGCGGCGGTAATTTTTATAATTGTGTCCGCGGTGCGGAGCTGGCCCAATATCTGCGCATGCCGTCCACAAATAAATCCGCGTTACTACGTACGTGGTGTCTACGTAGTTCTACGTAGATGAGCCGTTCCGACCCTGAATTCCACCGGTCACTCCGTCCAGCAACGCTACTCGGCCAGCTTGTCTTTGGCCTATGATGCCGACCTTCGCCTGATGCCAGAAACCTGTAGGAGCGAGCTTGCTCCTACAGGCCTTCGTTTCCCATCAGTTCGGGCAGGAGTCAACATGCAGCTCAAACACAAGATCGTCGCCCTCGGGATTCTGCCGCTGGTGCTGGCCATTGCCGTCATCTGCGCGCTGGTGATTTCCCTCAACCGTCAATTGGGCGATCAACAGGCGCAGTTGATCGAAGACAGCATTCTGGCGAGCAAGCGCGCGGAACTTAAAAACTACGTGGAAATGGCCCAGAGCCTGATCGCGCCCCTGTACGACGACGGCCACGGCGACGCCCACGCCCAGCAACAAGTGCTGGAAGAACTGCGCAAGCTCAGCTTCGGCATCAACGGCTACTTCTTCGTCTACGACCACGAAGGCCGCAGCCTGATGCATGCGCGCCAGTCGGAACTGGTGGGCCAATACCTGTGGGACATGAAAGACCCCCACGGCCTGCCGGTGATCCAGGCGCTGCTCAAAAGCGCGCAATCGGGTGAAGGTTTTCAACGCTACGCCTGGAACAAACCCTCCTCCGGCCAGGTGACCGACAAGCTCGCCTACGTGGTGATGCTCGATCGCTGGGGCTGGATGCTCGGCACCGGCATCTACCTCGAAGACGTCGAGCGCGCCACCCAACAAGCCCGTGCCGAAGTGGCCATGGGCATCCGCAAGACCATGATGGCGATTGCCGTGGTCGCCCTGGTCGCGGTGCTGTTCGTGTTCGCCACCGGCATGACCCTCAATGTCAGCGAACATCGGCTGGCGGACAAGAAACTGCAGCGCCTGACCCAGCGCATTGTCAGCCTGCAGGAGGAAGAACGATCCCGAGTGTCCCGTGAACTGCACGACGGCATCAGTCAGGTGCTGGTCTCGATCAAGTTTCAGTTCGAACTGGCCAGCCATCTGCTGGAACGCGGACAAGCCCACGACAAGGGCTTGAACACGCTGAAAGAAGCCACCGAACGCCTGGGCGATGCCATCGGCGAAGTCCGCAGTCTCTCCCATGACCTGCGCTCATCCTTGCTCGACACCCTCGGCCTGCCGGCGGCCATCGGCCAATTGGCCGCGGAATTCGAACAGCGCAGCGGGCTGACCGTGACCTATGACGAAAATGAATTCGACTGCCAGCTGGTCGACGGCGCGGCTGTTTCGCTGTTTCGCATCGTCCAGGAAGGCCTGACCAATATCGAACGCCATGCGCAGGCGAAGAACGTGTCCATTACCCTGCGCGGTTGCGACGAATCCGTGCGGCTGACGGTGGTCGATGACGGCATCGGTTTCAACGTCGCCCAGGTCGAACGTCGTCAGGCCGGCATTGGTTTGCGTAACATCCGCGAACGCGTCGAACATTTTGGCGGGCGCTTCGATTTGATCTCGATGCCGGGCAGAAGTGAGCTGGACGTACGGCTGCCAATGAAACCTGACGCAAAACCCTGAGCCGGCGCAAAACTACAAGAGTGAATACTGCGATGAACCTGCCCTCCCCGATCCGCGTCGCCCTGGTCGACGATCACTCCCTGGTCCGCGACGGCATCAAGGCGCTGCTGGCTGTGATGTCGCCCCTGGAAATGGTCGGCGAAGCGGAAAACGGCGCCGAGGCCATCGAGATGGTCGGACGCTGCCAACCCGACCTGTTGCTGGTCGACATCAGCCTGCCGGACATGAACGGCCTGGAGCTGACCCGCGTGCTGCGCAGCCAGTACCCGTCGCTCAAGGTGCTGGTGCTGAGCATGTACGACAATTACGAATACGTCAGTGAATCGGTGCGCTCCGGCGCCAGCGGCTACGTGCTGAAGAACGCCCCGTCACGGGAAATCATCGCCGCCATCGAAGCCATCAGCAGCGGCGGAACCTTCTACAGCGCCGAAATCGCCCAACGGCTGATCGCCGACAGGAACACCGACAACGAACTGACCCCGAGGGAAAGCCAGGTGCTGTCGAAGATGGCGCAAGGCTTGAACAACAAGGAAATGGCGCGGGAGTTGGACATCAGCGTGCGCACGGTGGAGACCCATCGCCTGAGCATCCGCCGCAAACTCAACATTGACAAACCCGCAGCGCTGGTCAAATACGCCATTGATCACGGGATTATTTCGCGGTGATGGGCGAACCAATAACAGCCGTGCTCACACGGCCGATTTGAATCCGTTGAGCGAAGCAGCTACTAGTATCCACTCCAGATCCGGTAAACCGCTTGGGATCCTCTGCCCATCCGAGGCGACTGGCCAAAAATTAACTACATTTCACGAGGCCAATGTAGGTAGCATCGGCCAATTGCCGCTTTGCAATGGGGTGGAAGCTCAAATGAGCCGTGAACACAACGTGTTGGCACTGTTGCTGATTGTTCCGCTATCGGGCTGCTCCAATGCCCCTTCGATTCCAGTTCTGGGGGCCTACTTCCCCGATTGGCTGTTCTGCATTCTCGCCGGCATGCTGCTGGCCTTTGTGCTTCAGGCACTGCTTGCACGGTCAGGTTACGCAGCCTGGCTGGTGCCGTCAGTTCTGACCTATCCGGTTTTGACCGCGTTGTTGTCGATGAGCACCTGGCTGCTGTTTTTCCAGAATTGACCGGGGACTTGCATCATGAGCGAATCCGCTGTGAACAAACTGCCCCGACGCTTGATCGTTCTCGTATTGCTCGGGTTGACGCTGGTGATGCTGCTGTGGGTGGTCTGGCGGTTGGACACCACCCCACGTACCGATGATGCCTACGTGTATGCCGACACCATAAACGTCACCCCCGAAGTGAGCGGCAGCATCGAAGAACTGGCCGTGCGCGAGAACCAGCAGGTGAAACAGGGAGACGTACTCCTGCGCATCGACGTGCGGGTGTATCAGGACGTGCTGGACCAGGCTCAGGCCTCACTGCAAGCGCTGAACAAGGAAATCATTCTGAGCCAGCGTCAGGTTGATGCCCAACAATTCAACTCCGAAGCGGTGACAGCCAGTGTCGAACGCGCCAAGGCTGCCGCCGCGCAGAGTGCCGACACGCTGCGGCGCATGGAGCCCTTGCTCAAGCCTGGTTATGTCTCCGCGGAACAGGTGGATCAGGCCCGCACCGCCGCCAAGAGCGCTCGTGCCGAATTGAATGCGGCGCTGTTACAGGCCAAACAGGCTGCCGCGGCTGTCAGCGGGGTCGATGCACTGGTGAGCAAGCGCGCAGTGATACAAGCGGAGATAGCCCGCGCCGAGCTGGACCTGGAACACAGCGTGGTGCGCGCGCCCTTCGACGGGCTCATCGTCGGTTTAACCACCTCCAACGGCCAGTTCGCTGCCGCCGGTCACCCCCTCTTCAGCCTGATCGACACGCGTCGCTGGTACGTGGTGGCGAACTTCCGCGAAACCGAACTGGACAAGATCCGCAATGGCAGCCGCAGCACCCTCTACCTGATGGGCAACAGCGGCCGCACCTTCAGCGGTACCGTCGATTCCATTGGTTTCGGCGTGTTCCCGGATGACGGCGGCGCCCAGGCCGCAGGGCTGCCGAAGGTCGCGCGGACCATCAACTGGGTGCGGGTGGCACAGCGTTTTCCGGTACGCATCCGCGTCGATAAACCCGATCCGAACCTGTTCCGCATCGGCGCATCGGCTGTAGCCTTGATCCATGCGGGTCAAGATGGGGACTCGCCGCAATGAGTGCTGCGCTCACCTGGGAGCGACGCTTCTGGCGCTTCCTTGACGCAGAGCTTTCGCCCTTTCCAGGACGTGGCAACGCACTGTTGCGTAACGTGCTGGCCTGCGCGCTGGTGATCATCCTCTCCATGAGCCTGGAAGTGCCGCTGCTGGCGCTGTCGCTGATCCTGGTGTTTTTCGTCAGCCAAAGTAACCTGGTGCTGACGCGCATGGCCGGCATCCTGTTCATGGTCAGCGCGACCATCGCCATCGGCATCGCCATCCTCCTGCTCAAGTTCACCTACGGCTACCCATTGCTGCGCATCCTCTGCGCGAGCGCGGTGTTCCTCGTCAGTGTGTTCGCCATGCGCGCAACACGCCTCGGCCCGCTGTTTTTCGTGGTGGCCATCGTCACCATTTACGTGCAGAGCCTGGTGGACCTCACTGCACAACCGGAACTGCTGTTGCGTGGTTGCCTATGGGTGTGGATGGCAGTGGTCTACCCGACCCTGGTGACCTTGCTGGTGAACACCGTGTTGTTGCCCAAAGAGCCCCAGCGGCAATTGCGCGAAACGATGCGCAGGCAACTGGCACAGGTCGATGCGCGCCTGGCCGCGCTGGGTGAAGGGCAAATGGAAACGGCGCGGATCAGCGCGGTGGAAGTCCAGCAAGGGGTGCTCAGCCTGCACAAACTCCTGAAGTTCGCCAGCATGCGCGCCCCCGTGAAGGAAACCCGGGAGATCGAACAACTGGCGTTGATCACCTGTGTTTCTCGTTTGTATGCGGCAGCTGCCGCGCTGAAGTCCAATGGCGACGACAGCGAGGCCCTTGTGGCGTTGCGCCAGGATTGCGCGGCCCTGGCCGCAGCCATCGACGCCGATAACCTGTCGCAACCGCCAGTACTGAGCAGTGAAGCCTTGCAACGGTTACTGGCCCCCCCGGCACTGGAAGAAATGCGCGACGCCTTGCGCGCCTTGGCCACAGCCGAACATGCCACGCCCTCCGGTGCTCCGACCGCCAAGGAACCCTTGCTCGTACGCGATGCTTTCAGCAACCCCAATTACCTGCGCTTCGCCTTCAAGACCTGGCTGGCCACGCTGATCTGCTACGTGTTCTACAACGGCGTGGACTGGCCGGGCATCCACACAGTGATGCTGACCTGCGTCATCATCGCCTTGCCCAGCCTCGGCGCCTCGACCCAAAAGGGCTTGCTGCGGATCGGCGGCTGTCTGATGGGCAGCGCGCTGGCGCTGCTGTGTCTCGTTTTCGTTGTTCCGCACATCGAGACGCTGGTCGGCCTGCTGGCGATGAGCCTGCCGGTAATCGCCCTCGGCGCATGGGTCGCCGCGGGCTCCGAGCGCATCAGCTATGCCGGTCTGCAGATCATGTTTTGTTTCGCGCTGGCCCTGCTCGAACAGTTTGGTCCGAGCATCGACCTCACGGAAGTCCGCGACCGGTTGGTGGGCATCCTGATCGGCGTGCTGGTCAGCACTCTGGTGCACGGCGTGCTTTGGCCAGAAAGCGAAGGCGACAGCCTGCGCCGACGCCTGGCGGATGCCCTGCACGAGATCGCCGCGCTGTTGCGCTCACCGGTATTGGAACCGGGAGACCCATCTGACCGCCTGCACGGGCAGAGCCTGCGCAGTTGGCGCCAGCTCGCCGAGTGCGAGGCCATGCTTGCGCGGGTAGCCCTGGAGCCCGGCTGGCATCAGGGCGAGCACGAGGAGCTGACGCTGTTCACCCAGACGCTGCTCGCCAAGGCGCGGGAGGTCCTCCTGCTGACTGACCAATTGCAGCGCAATCGGGTAGTGCTCGAAGCACAGCTCCCGGTGTTAACGCAGCGCTGGCTGGACGAGCAGCAACAGGAAATGAGTGACTGGCTGGAGCAATATGCCCTGCACCTGCAAACCCAGGGCACAGCGTTTGAGGCCTTGCCTGCGCAAGACGTTACGATGGCGGGAGTTGGCGTGAACGCCGAAGCCCTGCTGCATGACCTGCGAACGTTGCACCACCTGCTGGATTCGCTACCGGACTGGCAACGCTATGAGCAGGGTGCCCTCTCGGAGCCGAGCCCATGAACAGACACGCTCATTGTGCATGGCTGCTCGGCCTGTGCCTGTTACTGGGTGGCTGTGCACTGATCCGCGAAGAAGGCAGCCTGGCACCGCAACGGGACCCGGCTGAGCTACGTCTGGCTGACGACCTGCACCTGGCCCGCGAGGGTTGGCCCGAGTCGAGCTGGTGGAGGCGCTACGAAGATCCGCAACTGAACCAACTGATTGACATGGCCTTCGCCCAGGCCCCCGGCATCGCGATCGCCCGCAGCCATATCGACCAGGCTCGGGCCCAGGCCGACACTGTGAAATCCTTGACGGGCGTGCAAGTCCAGTTGATCGCACTGGTCAACCGCCAACACGTCTCCGCCAACGGCTTCCTCGGACCCTTCGCCCAGAATGAGCCCGCCCTCGGGCTCACCGGCCCTTGGTACACCGAGGGTGTGGTGGGTCTCGGCGGAGCCTACCAACTGGATATCTGGGGACGCCAACGAGCCCAGGTCGACGCCGCCCTGGGGGTTCACAATGCGCGTCAGGCTGAAGAGGCCTGGGTCGAACTGGAGGTCTCGAGCAATGTGGCCATGCTGTATTTCCAGATCCAGACCGCACAGCAGCTACTCGACGACTTGCAACACATGTCGGCCATCACTGCCGAGGTGGTGGCCGCGCACCAGGCACGCATCGAACGTGGTCTGGAGTCGCAGCCGCTGAAACAGCAGGCATTGAGCAACCAGGCACTGATCGATCGCCAGGTTGTCTCCCTGCGCAGCCAGGTATGGCAACTGCGCGAGGCCATGCGCGCATTGCTCGGCGTGGGGGCCGACGTCACCTTGCCGCTGGCACCGCGCACGTTACCGGAGCACGTTTATGGAGTGCCCGATAGCCTGGGTTACGAACTGTTGGCCAGGCGACCTGACCTGCAGGCCTTGCGATGGCTGGTGCAGGCATCCTATTCGAACATCGACGCGGCCAAGGCGGCCTTCTACCCCAGCTTCGATATCAAAGCCTTTTACGGTGCCGACGCCCTGCACATGGGCGATTTGTGGGCCCATGGCAGCCGGCAGGTCAACCTCATACCGGGGCTGACCCTGCCGATCTTCGACGGCGGCCGCCTCAATGCCGAATTGGCCACCGCCCGAAGCTTGAGCAATGGCCTGGTGTATCAGTACAACCAGGCCGTACTCGACGCCGTACGCGATGTCGCCGTGGCCGGCAGCAAGCAGCAGGGGTTGGAGACGCAGGAGCAGCTGCAGCAATCACGCATCGGCAATATGCGCTTCAATCGCGACAGTGCCACGGCGCATTATCAGCGTGGCCTGCTGGACAGGGTTACAGCGCTTGAGTCGAACCTGCCACTGTTGGCTGAGCATAGCGGCCTTGCCTTGTTGCAGGGGCAGCGGCTGGAAAGCGAGATTGCCCTGATCAAGGCGCTGGGAGGTGGGTATCACTCCAGCAACACCGTTGCAGCGCTTCCCGCGACATCCATTGACTACGTCGATAGTCACCATTGATTCAATGAAGTTCTCTTAAAAAATCTCCGGCGTAACATCTGCTCCATACCCACCCAATAAGACCCGGAGCACACCATCATGAAACGCCAAACCATCCTCAGTATCGCTTTCTCGGTTTTTGCAGTGAACGCTTTTGCCGCTACTTCTGCTCAGCCTGTAGTCGCTGAAGGCGGCTCGGATCGTCTGATTGAAAGCCGTGTGGCCGAGGGTGGTTCCGACCGTCTGATCGAAAATCGTGTAGCGGCTGATGGTTCTGATCACCTGAACGGCAACCGCGTTGCCGCTGACGGCTCCGATCACCTGAACGGCAACCGCGTTGCCGCTGACCGCTCCGATCACCTGAATGGCAACCGCGTTGCCGCTGACGGCTCCGATCACCTGAATGGCAATCGCGTCGCCGAAGGTGGTTCCGATCACCTGATCCAGAACCGCACTGCCTGAATGCTTGGCTTGACTACAGTACCCAACGAAAAACCCGGCCTCATCAGCCGGGTTTTTTTTTGAGTTTTTTTGCCCCCCCCTCCCTTTTCATCGCCATCCGACCAGAAACTCATCCGAGGGGCTTGCGTCATCGGTATTATGGTATACCATCAGACGCACAGACACCCAAACCTCTACGGAGCAGCTCATGAGTTTCGAAATCCGCAAGATCGTCAGCTATGTCGAAGAAACCTTTATTGAAGGCGGCAAAGCCACCGATAAGCCCGTGACCATGGTCGGTCTGGCCGTGGTGATGAAAAACCCCTGGCTGGGCAACGGTTTCGTCGAAGACCTGAAACCACAGATCCGCGCCAACTGCTCCGACCTCGGTGCACTGATGGTCGAGCGCCTGGTGGGCATCATTGGCGGTGCCGAGAAAATCGAGGCTTACGGCAAGGCTGCGGTGGTCGGCGCCGACGGCGAAATCGAACACGCTTCAGCGGTGATCCACACCCTGCGCTTCGGCAACCATTACCGCGAAGCGGTCAAGGCCAAGAGCTACCTGAGCTTCACCAACAAGCGCGGCGGCCCGGGCACCTCGATCCAGATCCCGATGATGCACAAGGACGACGAAGGCCTGCGTTCACACTACATCACCCTGGAAATGCAGATCGAAGACGCACCCCGTGCCGACGAGATCGTCGTGGTCCTGGGTTGCGCCGACGGCGGCCGCCTGCACCCGCGCATCGGCAACCGCTACATCGACCTGGAAGAACTGGCCGCCGAAAAAGCCCAGTAACCGCCCAGCAGAACGACAACAAGAAGGCATTGCAGGAGCGCTCCATGATTCGGCTCACCGCTGAACTCACCCCGGCTGGCACCAGTTACCTGGCGACCGGCCAAGGCCAGCCCGTGGTCTTGATCCACGGCGTGGGCCTGAACAAAGAAATGTGGGGCGGCCAGATCGTTGGCCTGGCCACGAAGTACCGCGTCATCGCCTACGACATGCTCGGCCATGGCGCCAGCCCGCGCCCGGAAAGCGGCACGCCGCTGCTCGGCTATGCCGACCAGTTGCTGGAGCTGCTCGACCACCTGCAATTGCCCAAGGCAACGGTGATCGGCTTTTCCATGGGCGGGCTGGTGGCGCGGGCGTTTGCCCTGCATTACCCGCAACGCCTGCAGAGCCTGGTGGTGCTCAACAGTGTGTTCAACCGCAGCGCCGAGCAGCGCGCCGGCGTGATCGCCCGCACCGCTCAGGCGGCTGAGCATGGCCCGGATGCCAACGCCGAAGCGGCGCTGTCGCGCTGGTTCAGCCGCGAATACCAGGCGGCGAACCCGGCGCAGATCGCCGCGCTGCGCCAGACCCTGGCCGGCAACGATCCGCAGGGTTACCTGACCACTTACGAACTGTTCGCCACCCAGGACATGTATCGCGCCGACGACCTGGCCAGCATCCAGGTACCGACGCTGATCGCCACCGGCGAGCTGGACCCCGGCTCGACCCCGGAAATGGCCAGACAACTGGCCGAACGCATTCCCGGTGCGACCGTTGCCGTGCTCGCCGAGCAACGGCATATGATGCCCGTAGAGTCGCCGCGCCTGGTCAACCAGCTGTTGCTGGAGTTTCTGCAGACCGCGCACTCCAAACAAAACCAGATCAAGGGGATCGTTGCATGACACTCGCACGCTTCCAGATGTGCATCGGCGGTGAATGGGTCGATGCCCTGTCCGGCAAGACCTTCGAAAGCCTCAACCCGGCGCTGGCCGAACCCTGGGCCGAATTGCCCGACGCCGACGAAGCCGACGTCGAACGCGCCGTGCAGGCGGCGCAGACGGCTTTCGACAGCCCGGCATGGCGCGGTCTGACCGCCACCGCTCGCGGCAAATTGCTGCGACGCCTGGGTGACCTGATCGCCGAGAACAAGGAACAACTGGCGCAGCTGGAAAGCCGCGACAACGGCAAGCTGATTCGCGAAACCCGTGGCCAGGTTGGCTATCTGCCGGAGTTCTTCCACTACACCGCAGGCCTGGCGGACAAGCTCGAAGGCGGTACCCTGCCGCTGGACAAGCCGGACCTGTTTGCCTACACCGTGCACGAAGCCATGGGCGTGGTCGCCGCGATCATTCCGTGGAACAGCCCGCTGTACCTAACCGCGATCAAACTCGCTCCGGCACTCGCGGCGGGCAACACCATCGTGATCAAGCCGTCGGAACACGCTTCGGCGACCATCCTCGAACTGGCACGCCTGGCGCTGGAAGCCGGGATTCCGCCAGGGGTGGTCAACGTTGTCACCGGTTATGGCCCGAGCACCGGCGCCGCCCTCACCCGCCATCCGCTGATCCGCAAGATCGCCTTCACCGGCGGCGCGGCCACGGCGCGGCATGTGGTGCGCAGCAGCGCGGAGAACTTCGCCAAGTTGTCGCTGGAACTGGGGGGGAAATCGCCGAACATCATCTTCGCCGACGCCGACCTCGACAGCGCGATCAACGGCGCCATCGCCGGGATCTATGCCGCCTCCGGGCAGAGCTGCGTCTCCGGTTCGCGCTTGCTGGTGCAGGACGAAATCTACGACGAGTTCGTCGGCCGTCTGGTGGAACGCGCCCAGCGCATCCGCATTGGCAACCCGCAGGACGACAGCAGCGAAATGGGCCCGATGGCCACCGCGCAGCAACTGGCCGTGGTCGAAGGCCTGGTGGCCGATGCCATCGCCGAAGGCGCACGCCTGCGCCTTGGCGGCAAGCGTCCGGAGAATCTGGGCGACGGCTGGTTCTACGAACCGACGCTGTTCGAGTGCGACCGCAACTCGATGAAGATCATGCAGGAAGAAGTCTTTGGCCCGGTGGCCTCGGTCATCCGTTTCAAGGACGAAGCCGAAGCCCTGGCGATCGCCAACGACTCGCAGTTCGGCCTCGCCGCCGGCATCTGGACCCGAGATTTGGGCCGTGCCCATCGCCTGGCCCGGGACGTGCGTTCGGGGATCATCTGGGTCAACACCTACCGCGCCGTCTCGGCCATGGCGCCGATCGGCGGCTTCAAGAACAGTGGCTATGGACGCGAAAGCGGCATCGATTCGGTGCTGGCCTACACCGAGCTGAAAACGGTGTGGATCAACCTGTCCCAGGCGCCGATGCCTGATCCCTTCGTGATGCGCTAGGAGTCCTGGAAAATGATCGAACCCGGCATTTACAAAGACGTGATGAGCTCGTTCCCGTCCGGTGTCACGGTGGTCACCACCCTGGACCCGGACGGCGGCATCGTCGGCATCACCGCCAGCGCCTTCAGTGCGCTGTCGATCGACCCGGCACTGGTGCTGTTCTGCCCCAACTACGGCTCCGACACCTACCCGGTGCTGCGCGACAGCAAGCAGTTTGCGATTCATCTGCTGTCCGCCGACCAGACCGCCGAAGCCTATGCCTTCGCCGGTAAAGGCAAGGACAAGGCCAAAGGCATCGAGTGGCACCTGAGCGAACTGGGCAACCCGATCCTGGCCAAGGCCACGGCGATCATCGAGTGCGAACTGTGGCGCGAATACGACGGCGGTGATCACGCGATCATCGTCGGCGCGGTGAAGAACCTGATCCTGCCCGCGCAACCGGTCACGCCGATGATCTACCACAAAGGCAAGCTGGGCCCGCTGCCCGCCCTGGCCTGACAGCTCTACACAATCCCCCTGTGACTGACCCACCGCTTTCGCGAGCAAGCCCGCTCCCACAGGGTCCACCACTTTACTCGGGAGCCGGCATGAGCCCAGCAGCCTCGTTACTGTTCCGCCAGCAGGCCTACATCAATGGCCAATGGCTGGACGCGCCGGATGGCGCCTGTCAGGACATCTTCAACCCGGCCACCGGTGAACTCATCGGCCGGGTGCCGAACCTCGGCGCCGAACATGCGCGCCAGGCCATCGAGGCTGCCAACAAAGCCTGGCCGGCCTGGCGCACACTGACCGCCAAGGAGCGCAGCAATACGCTCAAGCGTTGGCATGCCCTGATGCTGGAAAATGCCGACGCCCTGGCAAACATCCTCACCCTCGAACAAGGCAAGCCACTGGCTGAAGCCAAGGGCGAAATCCTCTACGCCGCGAGCTTCATCGAGTGGTTCGCCGAAGAGGCCAAGCGCATCTACGGCGACACCATTCCCAGCCACAAGGGCGACGCGCGCATCGTCGTCAGCAAGGAGCCGATTGGTGTCGTCGCGGCCATCACGCCGTGGAACTTCCCGGCGGCGATGATCACCCGCAAGGCCGGCCCCGCGCTGGCGGCCGGTTGCCCGTGCATCGTCAAACCGGCCCCGGAAACGCCGTTCTCGGCACTGGCCATGGCCGCACTGGCGGAACAGGCTGGCATTCCAGCGGGCATTTTCAGCGTGATCACTGGCGATGCCATTGCCATCGGTGGTGAGCTGACTTCAAGCCCACTCGTGCGCAAACTGTCGTTCACCGGCTCCACCGGGATCGGAAAATTGCTGATGGCCCAGTGCGCGCCGACCCTGAAAAAAGTCTCGCTGGAACTGGGCGGCAACGCGCCGTTCATTGTCTTCGATGACGCCGATCTGGAGCGCGCCGTTGACGGTGCGCTGATCGCCAAATTCCGCAACGCCGGGCAGACCTGCGTCTGCGTCAATCGCTTCCTGGTGCAGGACGGCATCCACGACGCCTTTGTCGCACGCCTGGCCGAGCGGGTTTCGCAACTCAAGGTCGGCAGCGGTTTCGATGATGGCGTCACCCAAGGGCCGCTGATCAACGAGCGCGCCGTGGCCAAGGTCGAAGACCACGTGCAAGACGCGCTGGAACACGGCGCACAACTGCTGTGCGGCGGCGAACGCCATGCATTGGGCAACGGCTTCTTCCAGCCAACCGTGTTGGCGGGCGTTACCACGCAAATGAAAGTCGCCCAAGAAGAAACCTTCGGCCCGTTGGCCGCCGTGTTCCGCTTCGACACCGAGGCAAAGGCCGTCGAGATGGCCAACGACACCGAATTCGGCCTGGCCGCCTACTGCTACACCCGCGACCTGGGCCGCGCCTGGCGCATGAGCGAGGCACTGGAATACGGCATGATCGGGATCAACGAAGGGCTGATTTCCACCGAAGTCGCGCCGTTTGGCGGTATCAAATCCTCGGGGTTGGGCCGTGAAGGGTCGAAGTACGGCATCGAGGATTACCTGGAACTCAAATACACCTTGATGGGCGGCCTCTGACCCACGGGAGCTACGTAAATGAACAACGAAAAGTATGAAAAAGGCCTGAAGATCCGCACCCAGGTGCTGGGCGAAGCCTACGTCAACCGTTCCATCGAAAACGCCGACGACTTCACCCGCCCGTTGCAGGAAATGGTCACCGAATATTGTTGGGGTCATGTCTGGGGCCGTGAGGGTTTGTCGCTCAAGGAGCGCAGCATGATCAACCTGGCGATGATCTCGGCCCTCAACCGGCCCCATGAACTCAAGCTGCATGTGCGCGGCGCCTTGCGTAACGGCCTGAGTCGTGAGCAAATACGCGAAATATTGCTTCAGGTCGGCATTTATTGCGGTGTCCCCGCTGCCGTAGACAGTTTCCGGCTCGCCCGTGAAGCCTTCGCCGAAGCCGATGCCGAGGCCTCCAGTTAACCCTTGGCTGTTTGATCTGACCGGGCACCCAGATTCCCGTAATCGAAGTGCTCTTTTTGCATGGACAGCCACAATCAGAGCGGACCCCATGAAACGCCTGCCACTCGACGACAGCTTCAAGGTCAATCGCAACCCCGTTACCCTGCGCGAAATCGTGCTGGATAAACTGCGAAGCGCCATCATGAACTTCCAGCTCCTGCCGGGAGACCGTCTGGTCGAACGCGATCTGTGCGATCGCCTGGGCGTCAGCCGTACCTCCGTGCGCGAAGCCTTGCGTCACCTGGAATCCGAAGGCCTGGTGGAATTCGCCGACGCCAAGGGCCCGCGTGTCGCGATCATCACCCTGGCCGATGCCGTGGATATCTACGAGCTGCGCTGCGTACTCGAAGGGTTGATCGTGCAACTGTTCACCCTGCGCGCCAAGGCCAAGGACATCAAGGCCCTGGAAAAAGCCCTCGAAGAAAACCGCAAGGCGCTGAAAGACGGCGAACTGCAACAGGTCATCGACTCGGTGCAGGGTTTCTACGATGTGCTGCTCGAAGGCTCGGGCAACCATGTCGCGGCCACTCAGCTGCGCCAGTTGCAGGCACGCATCAGCTACCTGCGCGCGACCTCGGTGTCCCAGGAAAACCGTCGCGGCGCCAGCAACCAGGAAATGGAGCGCATGGTCGAGGCGATCAAGGGCGGCGATCCGCTGGCCGCCCACCAGGCTTGCGTCGACCACGTGCGTGCAGCCGCGGCCGTGGCCCTGGACTACCTCAAGCGCAAGCAGGAAGAAACCGGCGACATCCCGGCGATCACCCTGCCCATCGCGCTGAAAGAACCGCGCATAGGTCGCTGAAATGTTCAGCCCGAGCTTTTGCCCCAAGTGCGGCAGCGCTGATCTCGGTCAGCAGCTGCCGCCGGGCGATACGCACGAGCGCCTGATGTGCCGCGGCTGCGGCTACATCCATTACGTCAATCCGAAGATCATTGCCGGCTGCATCATCGAGCAGGACGGCAAGTACCTGTTGTGCCAACGCGCGATTCCGCCGCGCCCGGGTACCTGGACCCTGCCGGCGGGCTTCATGGAAAGCGGCGAGACCACCGAGCAGGCGGCCTTGCGCGAGGTCTGGGAAGAAAGCGGCGTGCGTGCGGAAATCGTCTCGCCCTACTCGATTTTCAGCGTGCCGCAGATCAGCGAGGTGTACATCATCTTCCGCGCCATCGCGCTGGAGATCACCGGGCAGTACGGCCCGGAAACCCTCGACTACAAGTTCTTCGCGCCTGAGGACATTCCTTGGGACAGCATCTATTATCCGGCGATCCGGCAGATTCTTGAGCGCTATATCGAGGAGCGTCAGGCTGGGGTGTATGGCATCTACATGGGCAATGACGACAGCGGGAAGATTCACTTTATTCGCTGATAGTCTTTGCTTTTGATCGTGTACATATCCGTTTCTTTGGTAACGGCCACTTGTGGCCTCTGAAGGACCCTGTGGGAGCCTGCTCGCGATGGCGGTGTAGCAGGCGGCGTGGATTTTTGAGGGTGTACATATCCGTTTTTGCGGTAACGGCCACTTAGGGTTCCGCTCTTACAGCGGGTTACTTGGAAGAGCCCCAAGTAACCAAGGGCTCTTGCCCCTGACGTTCGGTGCCTCGCCAAGGCTCGGCATGCCCTCGCTCCGGTCCTGCTCCGTGGGCCCGCCGCCATCGGCCATCCATGGCCGGCGGCGGCTAACCCGGCATCCATGCCGGGTTGCCCACTGCGCAGAACCTCCACTCGGCCTCACGAGGGGGCAAGAAGATCAAAAGCCAAAACCAAAGCAAAAGCAAAAGCGAGGCGGCCTACCGGCCGGCCTGTTTGCTGGGTTCGTTCGCCTGTGATGTACCTGGTCGACTGGCAGGCCGCCATCGCGAGCAGGCTCGCTCCTACAGGTACTCAGTACATCCGCAAGATTTCGGTCGGCTGGCAGGCCGTCATCGCGGGCAAGCCCGCTCCCACAGGGATTGGGGACATCTGCAAAAACCAGGTCGGCTGTCAGGCCGCCTTCGCAGGCAAGTCGGATCGCCGCACCGCCGTTCCCACAGAAGAGCAAAGGCAGATCGGCATACACCCACGCTCTTCACCACTCATCAGGCCGAGCGTTAGCTCGCCTGCAGCTCTTGATCTTGATCCACCCGCCCCCTCGGCAGGCTGAGTGGAGGCGTTCATCCGGGGGTGGGCGCGCAGCGCCGTTCGGCGCAGCCGAACACATCGAGAGGAGGTCGAGCGAGCG
>NZ_JBFUHS010000046.1:0-34217 GCF_056402255.1 Pseudomonas sp. P4_B4 | reverse complement strand
CCAGGGTCACCGGTACCACGCCGGTCTTGTCGGATGTATCGGTGCGCTGCAGTACCCGCTTCACATCGATTTCCATACCGTAGTGGTATTCGACGGCTGAGACATGCGCGCCGGGTTCTTGCAGGCTGTTCTGGTCGAAGACACTGGGTGCGAGACTGGAAATCACCGCACTGACAATTGTGGCCATGCTCATAAGGCTTTACCTCTACTGGATTTCACTTGACAGGGACCTAATGTGACACGCGATGAAAGTGAAGTTCACTTCACCGCGACGAACGTGCCTGCCTGAAAAGCCTGTAGTGGCTGCAAACTTCCGGCAATTCCCCGCGCTTGACGCCTCTCGACCATTCGTCCTTTAACCCCCGTATTTGTTGGTCAAAGTCCATTTTTGAAGGAGGTCATGACATGTCATGACGGATTTTTCGCGCGGTGGTTGTGACGCTACATGGACCGAAAACGCCTGCTGTCGAGCCGGAGTTGCATGTACCCAAGCGCAGGAGAGCGACTGTTGGTCGGATGAAAGATGGGGCCGGGTTTTATGAGGCTGGCTGTTTGTTGAAGTGTTTAGAGGCGTTTTAAAACAATGGGTTGGAGTCTGAAAAATCAGAATCCTGTCATGACGAATGCTTGTTGACGCTCGAATTTAGTCCGACCTAAGTCTTACTTCCGAACGCATGGAGCCCGGGACATGCGACTGGTAGCCGGCGTCATCCCCGGTTCCCTGCTATTAATCAATAAGTGTTCGAGTGCTGATCCTTTCGGGAGCGCGTCATGAATCCATCCATTCGCATCGGCATTGCCGACGATCATCCTATGTTGCGTGAGGGTGTTGCCAATACGTTGAGAAAACGGGCGGATCTGCAGGTCGTGGATCAGGGCGCCAATGCGCAAGATGCCATGGATATTGCTCGGCGGGTGCGTCCGGATGTGATGCTGATGGACGTCAATATGCCGGGCGATGTGTTCGCCGCGGTGCGGTTCATTTCCACTCAGCTGTCGAATGTGAAGGTGCTGATGCTGACGGTTTCAGAATCCGAAGACGACGCCTTTTTGGCACTGGAGGCTGGCGCGCGCGGGTATGTGTTGAAAGGTGTCAGCGGACCGGAACTGGTCCTGGCAATCAGGTCGGTTGCCAGGGGTGAGACGTATATCACCCCCGAGTTTGCCAACAAACTGCTGAGTAACAACAAGAAGCACGAAGCGCAAATTCAAACGTTTGATCTGACCCATCGCGAGGAGGAGGTCATTCGTGAGGTTTCAAAGGGGCTGACCAATAGGGAGGTTGCGTCAAAGCTGATGATCAGCGAAAAAACCGTCAAGCACCACATGGGCTGCGTAATGCAGAAACTGCACGCCCGAAATCGTGTCGAAGCGGTCACAGCCCTACGGCATTACAGGGAGCGCGAAGCTGTCGGACGACTTCACATCG
The DNA here is from genome assembly GCF_056402255.1 of Pseudomonas sp. P4_B4. Classification (NCBI taxonomy): domain Bacteria; kingdom Pseudomonadati; phylum Pseudomonadota; class Gammaproteobacteria; order Pseudomonadales; family Pseudomonadaceae; genus Pseudomonas; species Pseudomonas sp. P4_B4. The sequence continues at coordinate 32,788 of NZ_JBFUHS010000046.1, read as the reverse complement.
GCGCAGCAAAAACACAAATGGATGCCGGAGCGCCCCCTATAGTTTGAACTGTGCATTGACCGACGTACCGGAGGCGCAGGAGTCGATGCTGAACAACCCGCCCAGAGATTCAATGCGATAACGCAAACCGGCGAGCCCCAATCGGGTTCTGCCGGATGCCTCTTGCAGCATGGCGTCCGCCGCCATGCCTGGACCACTGTCCCTGACGCTGATGTTCAATACTTCATCAATGTATTGCGCCTGGATCACCTGACCCTCGCCGTTGGCATGCCGGTAAGCGTTGTTGAGGGCTTCTTGCACAAAACGGTACAAACAGAGTTTGAGCGGCAGTGGCGCGGCCTTCGGTAGCAGCCCCAGGGTTAATGTGACCTTGGTGCCAGTGCGTTGCTCGTGCCGTTGCGCCACCAGTTGCAACTCTTCCACCAGGCTCATTTCATTGATTTCCGGAAGTGCCAGGCCTCGCGATAAATCGCGGACCTCACGCAATGCGTCGGTGGCGGCGCCACGAATGGTTTCCAGCGACTCCTGATCGACAGCGGAGCAGTTTTCGGCCAGGTCGTCGAGCCGGATCAGAATCAAGGTCAATAACTGCGCCGGCCCATCGTGCAGATCTGCACCAATGCGCCTCAAGGTGAGTTCGTTGACATGGGAAAACTCCTGGGTAGCCGTCGCCATCTTGCGCTGGAGTTCGGCATTGCTGATGTGCAGACGGGTTTGCTCCTGCAGCCGTAAGCGCAGTGCCACTTGTTGTCGCTGGATGATCTTGTCAGCGCGTCGCACGATGAAAAAAAGCAACGTCAGCATTGCCAAGGTCGCGGCGCCAACGACCACCCATACCTGCTCTCGGACGCGATTGATCTCGCGCTTCAGACTACCGGCCTTTTCATAAAATTCGCCCACCGCGATGACTTTCCTGGTGCTTGAATCCCGCAGGGGCGCGTAGATCTCATAGAGCGGCACGTTGAGATTGCGCTCGAACTCGTTCTCATCCTCGTTCAGCCCTTCAAGGTCGGTGACCACTTTGCCCTTGAGTGCCTCGGTGATCTCATCCATTGGGAATTTTTGGTTGGTGATGGCTTTATTCGTGCTGTAGACCACCGTGCCATCAGCTCGCCAGATCTTGATCGAGACAATGTGATGTTTGAGCGAACGACTTTCGGTGAGGTGGTCCAGGGACTGGACACTTGCAGCCGAGAGCTTGTTGTCCCGGCTCATCTCCTGCACATAGGGTTCCAGAAACGTATCCATGTACTGAGCGCCTGCTTCTGCTGCGCTATTTACCGCGGCACTTTCTATTCGTGCGCTCACCAGTTTGCCGACGAAGAACATGGTCAGTCCCAGGATCACCGCAGCGGCAATGACAAACTGGGTCGAGTGACTCAGATTGCGCGCCTTGACCCAGATCCGTGTGCGCCAGATTCCATTGCGAGCCGCATCGGAAACAGGGGGTGGCTCAACCAAAGCCTCAGTCTCCTGCGCGATAAAAGTCTCGTTTTTTGATTCGACTTGCGCATCTTTTCCCATCGATTTGGTCCCCGGTCATCGTGACAAGTCGGTTGGAAACCCTGCAACTCAACGGATATCTGGAAATTGGCTGTGGGCGCCACGCCTATGACTGACAGTAGTTCACTGTATAGCGATCCGACGTCCGCCCTTTGCAATTTCAGGCAAGGCGTTATGCCGGGCGTCAGTTCAAACCGGCCGCACCGCCAGGATTTGCTCGATCAGCCACGCCAACGCCGGCTCATGTTGGCGTTGCGCCAGATACACCAGTTCGAGTTGGAACGAGCCGACGTCGAACGGCAATTCGAACACCTGCAGCGGTAACAGCTGCGCGAATTGATTGGCCAACTGGGTCGGCAGGACGACGCTCAAGTCTGAATGGGCGACCAGGTGCGCCGCCTGCAAGTAGTTGGGTGTGGTGTAGACGATTTTCCTCGACAGGCCTTGCTTGCCCAGCCATTGGTCGACCATGCCGCGCGACTGACCGCCACTCACCCAGAGATGGCGCAGGCCCAGAAAGTCATCCAGTGTGAGTGTGTCTCGTGCCAGCGGATGCTGCTTGCGCACCGCCAGTCGCAGGGTTTCGCTGTGCCAGGCCCGGCGGGTGAAACGCGCCGGCACTTCTTCGAAGCGTCCCAGAACCATGTCCAGTTCACCCCGGTCCAGCAGTTCGGCAGGAAGGCTGGGGGCAAGGTGAGCAACGTCGATACGCAGGTTTGGCGCCAGTTCTCCCAGGCGCGCCAACAAGGGCGGCATGCACAGCTGTTCGACAAAGTCGGTCAGGGCGATGCGCACCTGCTGCTGGCTCAGGCGTGGGTCGAAGGTCTCCCCGGCATTGAGTGTCTGTTCGATCTGTTGCAAGGCCGCACGAATCGGCCCCTCCAGCGCCAGCGCCCGGGAGGTGGGTTGCATGTGGCGGCCAACACGCACCAGCAACGGGTCGTCGAACAGTGAGCGCAGGCGGGCGAGGGCGTTGCTGACCGTGGGCTGGCTGAGCGCGAGACACTCGGCCGCTCGCGACACGTTCTGTTCGCGCAGCAGCATATCGAGCACCCGGAGCAAATTCAGATCGAAGCTTTTTAAATTCAAATTACAAATACCAGGCATATGAAAATGAAATTTCAAAAATAGTAGGCGCCTGCTTAGGGTGACGGCAATCTTTTCCACTGCGCCAACCCATGAGGCCCGCCATGAAGTATCAAGCTCCCCTGCGCGACATGCGTTTCGTGCTGCACGAAGTGTTCGATGTCAGCGGTCATTGTGATCGGTTGAACAAGGGTCTGGACCGGGAAACCATTGACGGCGTCCTCGAAGAAGCCGCGCGCTTCGCCGGCGAAGTGGTCGCACCGCTGAACCGCAACAGTGACGAGCAGGGTTGCCAACTTCACGACGGACACGTCACCACGCCCCAGGGATTTCGCGACGCCTACCGGCAGTACGTCGATAACGGCTGGGCGAGCATGACCGGGCCGCTGGAGTTCGCCGGCCAGGGTTTTCCACAACTGATTTCGGCCAGCTTCCATGAAATGCTGATGGCCGCCTCATTGTCCTTTCGCATTTATTCCGGCCTCACCGAAGGCGCGGTGCTGGCTCTGCATCGCCATGGCAGCGCGGCGCTCAAACAGGCTTACCTGGAGAAAATGGTCAGCGGAGAATGGTCCGGCACCATGTGCCTCACCGAGCCCCAGGCTGGTACCGACCTTGCCCTGCTGCGAACCCGTGCCCAGCCTCAAGCCGACGGCAGCTATCAGGTCAGCGGCAGCAAGATTTTCATCAGCGGCGGCGAGCAGGACCTGACCGCCAACATCATTCACCTGGTCCTTGCCCGTTTGCCGGATGCACCGGCCGGCGTGAAGGGCATCAGCCTGTTCCTGGTTCCCAAGTTCATTGCCGCTGGCGATGGAACACAGGGGCAGCGTAATTCGCTGAGCTGTGGCGCACTGGAACACAAGATGGGCATCAAGGGCGCGTCCACCTGCGTGATGAACTTCGATGGCGCACAAGGCTGGTTGATCGGCCAACCGAATCAGGGGCTGGCGTGCATGTTCACCATGATGAACGATGCACGCTTCCAGGTTGGCTTACAGGGACTGGGCATCGCCGAGGCAGCCTTCCAGGGTGGCCTCGCTTATGCCCGCGAACGCCTGCAATCGCGGGCCATCAGCGGTCCGGTGGCGCCGGACAAGAGTGCCGACCCGATCATCGTCCACCCCGATGTTCGCCGCATGCTGCTGACGCAAAAAACCTTGAGCGAAGGCTGCCGTTTGCTCGCGGCCTACACCGCCCTGCAACTGGACCTCGAACACGGCGACCCGCAACCCGAGGTTCGCCAGAACGCGAGTCGTCGGGCGGCGCTGCTGATTCCGATCGTCAAGGCCTTCTTCACCGACGTCGGCCAGGAAGTCGCCAGCCTGGGCGTTCAGTTGTACGGCGGCCACGGTTACATCCGCGAGTGGGGCATGGAGCAGTTGATGCGTGACAGCCGCATCACCCAGCTATACGAGGGTACCAACGGTATCCAGGCGCTGGATCTGCTTCGGCGCAAGGTGCTGGGCGATGGCGCCACGGAACTGGACGCCCTGATCGATGAACTGGCCGTGCATGCCGATGCGGCCGGCTCGCAAGCAGCGCTGAGGGAAATGGCCGAGGCCATGCAGCAGCGTCTCACCGAGTGGCGTGAGCTTGGCGCCGAGGTGGTCGAGGCGTGTCGGCGTGATGTGCAGGAAATCGGCGCCATGTCGGTGGACTTCCTGGCGTACAGCGCTTACGTGCTGGTGGGCGGGCTGTGGTTGCAGGCGGCTGTGCGTGCCCAAGACGCACTGGATGCAGGTACCGACGAATCCGGGTTCTATCGGGCCAAGCTGCAAGCGGCGGATTTTTACTGGCGCCGGGTGCTGCCCCGTGCCAGTGGCCACCGCGAATGCCTGCGGGGTGGAGCCCATTGCCTGATGGCCATGGACGAGGCCGACTTCGCATTTTGATGGCTACGCCGTGCGGCGGTAACCGAGAGACTCCGGTTACCGCCGCGCTGCGTTGTGTTGCGACGGTTACACCCACCTATGTTCAGGCTTGCGCGGCGCTGACCTTGCCAGTGATCGTGGCGTTTTTGCGGACTGCTTGATACAGCAAGCTGGACACCATGAACCCGACAATGGCCAAGACGCTCATCAACGAGAACACGTAGTTGTAGCCTTGTTGACCCGGGAAGTGGTCAAGGATTGCGCCATAAATGACGTAGGCAAACATGCCCGGCGCATAGCCGATCAGGCAACCGATCCCGAAGGCTGAACCAGTGATGTGTTGGGGAATGCCGACTTCACCCATGGGGGCCCAGAACACACCGCGCATGGAAAAGACAATCAGCGCGAAGGAGAGGGTGGCCGCCATGCCTGCGTAGATGTAATCCGGGCTTTTCGGGATGAGCATAATGACGCCCATCAGGGGCAACAACGCCAGGAATGCCCACTTCAGATAGCGGCTGGAACTCTTGAACTGTTTGTCGGCAATGAAGCCGCCAGCAGGGCCGCCCAGGATCTTGAGGAAGTACTGGTTGATGATGCCGTAGGCGCCTACCAGGGCCACGGGCAGTTCGTACATTTCCTTGAGGTAGGGAATGAAATAGGTCAGGCCGCAGTACACGATGTAGACCATGAACACGTTGAGGCTGACCAGCCAGATGCCCGGCACCTTGATGGCCTCGAGCAGGTTCGACAATCCGTTCTTCGGCTTGACGGTCGACTGGGTATTGCCGCTCTTGAGCAGCAGCCAGGTCAGGGTACCGGCAAGAATGTCGATGACCGAGTAGAAGAGGATCGCCGACTTCAGACCGTTTTCACCGGAGCCCATGGCGACGAAGACGCCCAGCGCAGAGAAGGCGACCAGGGTATCAATGACGCCACGCCCGCCTTCGAGAAGGCCAAACAGGCGCCCCTGTTCCTTATCGTCGCCCAGGTTGCGGATGGCTTTGAGCAGCGAAGGCCAAAAGAGGCAGTCGGCACACACGGCCAGCAGGCAGAACACCACCAGCAGATTGCTGAAGGGCGGAAAGGTCGCCAGGTAGAGCCCGAGCCCGCCGGTACCGATCAGGCCGAGGGGGATCAGCTTGCGCGTGTCGTACCGGTCGGCGAGCATGCCGCCCACTACGAACAGCGCGGTGGCGATGATGGCGTTGGCGCTCAGCAGCACGCCGATTTCAGTGTGGGATAGCCCCATGAATTCTTGCATGGGGATATAAAAGGCGTCTTTGAGATTCGCCAGCTTGTAGATGGTGCCGCCACCGAGGATGAGAATCAGGAATCTGAGCCATTTGGCCTTGTCTTGGGATGTCATTATTGTTCTCCAGGCGTAATTGGGTAGGCAGTGCCGGTCGGCACGTCAGGTTCAGGCGTTAGCGCAATGGGCCAGGGTCAACTCGGCCAGGGTTCGGAACTCGGCCAGCAGACCTCGTACGTAGGCGACCTGGTTGTTTGCCCAACGGTGCTCATCGGCCAGCATTCGCTCCAGCGAGAAGCCTTCCGGCAGCGCTGTTTCACTCATTTCCCGGTACGCAATGAACGGGTCGGCGGCTTCGTCGAGCTGGCGGAACGCCGGGGCGATGTAGTGGTTTTCCTGCTCAAGGATGAAGGCGATCACTTGCGGGGTTGATTCGCCGAGCATCAGCAATTCGAACAACATGCGTGCGCTGGGCAGGTCGTCTTCGTCACTGCCTTGCAGCACGCCGTAATGCCCGAAGCCGTTTTGCTCAGGGACGATGCGCACACCCTTGAGGTGGGTCTGGCGTATGTGCGGGGCCAGGGCGCGCAGTGCCGCCAGGGGCTGTTCGCAGGCATTGATCATGTTGCCGAAGTCGAATAGGGCGTGCAGGCGAGGGTGGTTCAGCCGGCTCAGCAGTTGCGCGATTTCGCCACTCTTGAGTTCCTCATGCTGCTCGAAGTCGAAGTACAGGTCGTGCTCGTCTGCCTGCTGCGCGAGGTAGTGCAGGTCTGACTCGATTATGTCCATGACCCGGGACAGCGCCCCTTCGTAGCGTGAGTAGACACGGATGTTGCGGGTGCCCAGCGCCTTGGCAATGGCGATCACTTGATCGACATCTTTTTTCAGGGTGCTGCTGATTTCCAGATGCACGTCCAGCCCGAGTGTTTTGGCCTTGGCAGCGAACGCCTGAAGCTGCGCGGCTGTCATTTGACTCAGGCTGTTTTCCTCACCGTCGAGCAAGTGCAGGCTCAGGCCCTGCAGTTCGTGGCGATAGGCGAAGTCCAGCAGGTGGCCCGGTGTGACACGGCCGTGGGTCAGGTTGGTCAGCAAGGGGTAGGCATGGGCAAACAGGCGCAGTTGTGCCAGTCGGTCAAGCAACTGGCGGGCCAGTGCCGCGGTCAGTAGGGGGGGAGCCTCGGCCTCGACAGCCTTATGGCTGAGCAAGGCGTTGAATCGTTCCTGGATCTTATTGTTCATTCGAGTCGTTCCTGGTTCAGACACCGGGTCTACCGGCGCAGCCTTTATCGCGCCAGTCAGGAACTCTCGATAGATCCATTATCAGTTAAATCATAAGACCACTTGCCTTGCGTCAAGTGGCCGGCTGCAGATAGCCCATCTTGTCCAGCGCCTGGGCCAGCGCTTCGACGCGCGCTTCGGCCTGGTCCTCAGGGGTGCTGGCAAAGCCGATCAACAGTGCCGGCGGCAGGACATGCTCGACGCAGTAGTCGCTCAGGGGATAGGTATGAATGCCATGCTGGCCGAGTTCCCTGGCCACGGCGTCGTCATCGAGATGCGCGGGTAACCAGGCGATCAGGTGCATGCCGGCTTCCACCGGCGTGATCCTGAAGAAAGTCCCCAGGCGTTTCTGCAGGTGTTCGACCAGTGCCTGCTGGCGAGCCTGGTACAGCGCGCGCATTCGACGAATATGGCCGAGAAAGTGGCCTTCGCGCATGAAGTCCGCCGTGACGGCCTGGAGCAGTGTGGGCGGGCTGCGATCCATGACCGCCCGCAAGGTGCAGAAGGGTTCGATCAAGGCGTTCGGCAGTATCACGTAACCCAGTCGTAGCGAGGGGAAGAGCACCTTGCTGAAGGTTCCGGCGTAGATGACCCGGGCCCATTGGTCCATGGCATAGAGTGCCGGCAGGGGGCGGCCGTTGTAGCGAAACTCACTGTCGCAGTCGTCCTCGATGATCCAGCTTTGATTCTGGGCGGCCCAATCGATGAGTTCCTGGCGCCGCCCATAACTCATGGTGACGCCCAAGGGATGCTGACGAGAAGGTGTGGTAAACACCAGGCGGGCGTCAGGACACAGAGCCAGGCCTTGCTGGACATCGATCCCCTGTTCATCGATACGCAACGGCACGACCTGACCACCTTGGGCCTGGAGCGCAATGCGCGCCGCGATATGCCCCGGATCCTCCATCCAGAAACTGTCCTGCGGATTGAGCAACAGCATGCCCAGCAGGTTGAAGGCTTGCTGGGCGCCGGACACGATGACCACCTGATCGGCACTGCAATCAATGCCACGGGCATCGAAGACGTATTCGGCAATCGCCTCGCGCAGGGCCAGCAATCCCTGTAGTTCGCCATAGCCGAGCATGGCCTTGGTCGGCTTGTGCAGGTGGCGGTTCAACAGCCGCTTCCAGACCGATTGCGGGAAGGCATCGTAGGCGCTGTGGCTGGGCAGGAACGAGGTCGGGCTCCCGGTCGCCCAGTCGGCATAGGAAACGCCGCGGAAATGATCGCTGCGCAACGACAGCATGGACTGGCTCAGGTCGGACAGGCGAGGAGGCTGGCGCTTGTACTCATCGTCATCGATACCGCGGCTTTCCCATTCATGGCCGACATAGGTCCCGGCCCCGGTCCGCGACGTCAGAAAGCCTTCGGCAATCAGCTGATCGAAGGCATTGAGAATGCTGATTCGCGACAGCTGCAGTTCCTTGCTCAGGGTCCGGGTGGACGGCAGGCGCACGCCTCCCTGAATCCTGCCACTGAGAATCTGTTTGCGAATCTGCAAGTAGAGTTGGCGGTACAAGGGGATGGAACTGGCACGGTCCAGCTCGATACCTGACAACAGCAAACCTGCGGAGGATTTCATTTTTGGTTCGTCTGGATGAAGTGTGGTTTGACCTGAACGGCCGTCAGGCACCAGGGTGCGAAAGGGTATCGAGCGGTGCTGGATAAGTCATCCACCACAGCGTCACAATAATATGGCTGCTGAGTACGGCATTGCACTAACCGATCTTGTCGTGGTCCATACACCCCGCACGACCCTCAGCGGTCGAACCGACCGGCCCCGGATCGGTAACTTGATCAAGGACAGCGAAAGCATGATCGCCGCCACATAACAAGCAACGCCCCCCACCCGGTTCAGTGAATCGGGCCTCGCCGTACGTTCATCCCTCAATCCCATTCGAAGATTTAACCCATGTACCTACGCAAAATTGCAGTTGGGCTGTCGGCCCTTGTTTTGCTCTCGACCGGGGCGCAAGCCCGCAGTCTGCTGGACCTCCTCAAGCCACCCACCGCGCAACATGAACAAGCGTCCCGCTCGGGCTCGATCAGCCAGAATGCGGCCCTGGACCTCTATTCAAGCAAACAGAAACAGGCATCATTTGACGGCTGCGCCGACCTGTTCCCGGCTGCGAAACCGATCAACACGGCCACAGTGCCCGCATCGATGAAACCCCTGGCGCTGTGTTCCGACAACTTTGCGGTGCTGTACTCGCAAACCAGCAAGACCCCGCTGGTGGTGGTCGAACGCCTGAATGCGGCCCAGTTGCAGGATGCCAAAGGGGAGGAGCGCACCAACCAGTTCTACCCGGACCCACGCATTCCCAAGAGTGGGCGCGCCGAGTTGAGCGACTACCGCAGCCAGCACCCGGCCGTGGACCGTGGCCATCAATCCCCGGCAGCCGATGCCCCGAGCCCCAAGGCAATGGCCCAATCCTTTGCGCTGTCGAACATGGTGCCGCAAGACCCGACCAACAACCGGAAGATCTGGAGCAAGGTCGAGTCTGATGTCCGCAAGTTTGCCAAGCGCGCCGATGGCAACGTGTTTGTCTTTACCGGCCCGCTCTTTGACCCGGGTCACTCGACCATCGGCGATAACCAGGTCTGGGTCCCGACCCGCCTGTTCAAGCTGGTGTACGACGCATCGTCCAAACGTGCCTGGGCCTATGTGCTGCCTAACGCAGAAACCCGAATCGAGAAGCCGATGGACTATGAGACGTTCGTGAAGAGTACCGGGCTCAAGCTGCTCGGGAACCTGCCCGTGACAGGTTCCGCCGGGCGCACCTGATGGCTGGATGAGCAGCACCCCAGAGGTTGGAGGTAACCGATGGGGTGTTTCATTCACCGATAAAATTTCGGCAAGGGGTAACAGATTGTAAAAATGGACTATACCCAATAGGGCAATCGCTCCGGACCCCGGGAGATGATGCCCCTGAAGGCGCTCGTCCCGGAACTTCAACGTCAAGCAGACCGAGAGATTCTGGATATGAACGCTTTGAAAATCGCTGCCAGCGATGCGGTCCGGGATTGTTTTCGTAATACCCGTGAAATCGTCCGATTCGACCAGACGGACTTTACCGATGTCGCTGTCGCCGTGCTCTGCGTTGATGACTTGGCCGCCGGGGTGCTGGATGCCATCAAGCGCACCGGCTTCGACATCCCGATCTTCCTGGTGGCCTCTCAGGGCCGCAGCAATCGCTCCCTGGCGATCTACAAGCAACTGCAGGATGTCATCTTGCAGGTCAATGGCGTCTTCGACTTATCCAGCAATAATGCCGAATACCACGGCAACCAACTGGAGACAGCGGCCAAGGCCTACGAAGAAAGCCTGCTGCCACCGTTCTTCGACTCGCTCAAACACTACACCGAAGCGGCCAACGCGACCTTTGCCTGCCCCGGCCACCAGGGCGGCCAGTTCTTTCGCAAACATCCGGCCGGTCGGCAGTTTTTCGACTTCTTCGGCGAGACGCTGTTTCGCGCCGACATGTGCAACGCCGACGTCAAGCTCGGCGACCTGCTGATCCACGAAGGCCCGGCATTGTTGGCGCAGAAACACGCCGCGCAAGTGTTCAACGCCGACAAGACCTACTTCGTGCTCAACGGCACCTCGGCGTCGAACAAGGTGGTGACCAACGCCCTGTTGACCCCCGGCGACCTGGTGTTGTTCGACCGCAACAATCACAAATCCAATCACCAGGGCGCGTTGCTGCAGGCCGGTGCCACGCCGGTGTACCTCGAAACCGCGCGCAACCCTTACGGCTTCATCGGCGGCATCGACGCCCACTGTTTCGAAGAGGACTACCTGCGCGAACTGATTGCCGAGGTCGCCCCGGACAAGGCGCAACTGCCGCGGCCGTTCCGCCTGGCGATCATTCAACTGGGCACTTATGACGGCACCATCTACAACGCCCGGCAAGTGGTCGACCGCATCGGCAAACTGTGTGACTACATCCTGTTCGACTCGGCGTGGGTCGGCTACGAGCAGTTCATTCCGATGATGAAAGACTGCTCGCCGCTGTTGCTCGACCTCAACGAGAACGACCCGGGCATCTTCGTCACCCAGTCGGTGCACAAACAGCAGGCCGGTTTTTCCCAGGCCTCCCAGGTGCACAAGAAGGACCGCCACATCAAAGGCCAGGCGCGCTATTGCAACCATCACCGGCTCAACAACGCGTTCATGGCCCAGGCGTCCACCAGCCCGTTCTACCCGTTGTTCGCCTCGCTGGATGTGAACGCGCGCATTCACTCAGGCCGCAGCGGCCTGCGCCTGTGGGAAGACTGCGTGAAGTTCGGCATCGAAGCGCGCAAGTTGATCCTCGAAGCCTGCACCATGGTCCGCCCGTTCGTGCCGCACAGCATTGAAGGGCGCGCGTGGGAAGACTATCCGACGGAAGAAATCGCCAATGACATCCGTTTCTTCGAGTTCCATCCCAAGGACCGCTGGCACGCCTTTGCCGGCTACGCCGAGAAGCAGTACTTCATCGACCCGTGCAAGTTGCTGTTCACCACGCCGGGCATCGACCCGGTGGACGGCAGCTACACCGACTTCGGCATTCACGCCGGCATCCTGGCCAACTTCCTGCGCGAGAACGGCATCGTCCCGGAAAAGTGCGACCTCAACTCGATCCTGTTCCTGCTCACCCCAGCCGAAGACTGGGCGAAGATGACCCACCTGGCCGCGCAAATCGCCCGTTTCGAACGCTTCATCAGCGATGACGCGCCGATGAGCCGGGTGCTGCCGGCCATCTACGCGCAGCATCAGGAGCGCTATCGCAACTACACCATTCGCCAGCTCTGCCAGGAAATGCACGACCTGTATCGCCATCACAATGTGCAGCAGTTGCAGAAGGACATGTTCCGCAAGGAACACTTCCCGAAAAAGGCCATGAACCCGCAGCAAGCGCAAATCGAGTACATCCGCGGCAACGTCGAACTGGTGGCGCTGGCGGATGCCGACGGGCGTATTGCCGCCGAAGGCGCGTTGCCCTATCCACCGGGGGTGCTCTGCGTGGTACCGGGTGAAATCTGGGGCGGCGCGGTGCTCAAGTACTTCCTGGCCCTGGAAGAAGGCATCAACCGCTTGCCCGGTTTCACACCGGAGTTGCAGGGCGTGTACCTGAAGCAGGAAGGCGGTCGTACCCGGGCGTATGGGTACGTGATCAAGGCCTGATGCTGTAGTGCTCACAAGCGCCAACCTACAAAGTTCATGTGGTCAAACAGTAAGCGTTAGCCCCTGTCCGGCCGCGTGCTGTACGTCGCCAGACCCAGGTTCAAAACTCTGCAAAAGGCAAGGAGTTTGCGATGGCTGATTCAAGCAAGAAAATGGGCCTGATGGGGCTCACGACGCTGGTAACGGTCAACATGATGGGCTCGGGTATCATCATGTTGCCCACCAACATGGCTCAATTGGGTGCCGTCTCTTTGTTGTCGTGGATTTTCACGGCGATTGGTTCGATGGCCATCGCCTACTGCTTTGCCCAGTGTGGCGTCTTCTGCTCACGCTCCGGCGGCTTGTCCGCCTACACCGAAGAAGCCCACTCAAAGTCGGGTTTTTTCCTCTGCTCGTACCTGTACTTCCTGTCACTGGCCATCGCCAACGTGGCCGTGGCCATTTCGGCGGTGGGCTACATGACCGCCTTCGTGCCCTGGCTGGGTACGGGTGCGATTCCACTGTGCGTCGGCACGATCGGGCTGATCTGGCTGACTACCTTTGCCAACTTCGGTGGCCCTAGCATCACCGGCAAGATCGGTGCGTTCACGGTGTGGGGCGTGATCATTCCGGTCGCGGGCCTGAGCATCATCGGCTGGTTCTGGTTCAAGCCTGATGTGCTGGCCGCCGCCTGGAATCCGCACAGCGTGGCGATCTCCGAAGCCATTGGCAAAGCCATACCCCTGACCCTGTGGGCCTTCCTGGGCATGGAGTCGGCGGCCCAGGCCACCGATGCCGTGGAAAACCCCAAGCGCAATGTGCCGTTGGCCTGCCTGTTCGGTACCCTGGGTGCCGCCGTGGTCTATGTGCTGTCGACCACCGTGATCCAGGGCATCATTCCCAACGCTGAGCTGGCCAAATCCTCCGCACCCTTCGCGCTGGTCTACGCCACGATATTCAGCCCGATGGTCGGCAATATCGTCATGGCCCTGGCGGTCATGGCCTGCGTCGGCTCGCTGTTGGGCTGGCAATTTACCCTGGCGCAAACGGCCAAGATGACGGCTGACCAGAACCTGTTCCTCAAGCTGTTCAGCAAGGTCAACTCCATGAATGCGCCCGTCATCGGCATGATTGTCTGCGGCGTGCTGCAGACCCTCATGGCCCTGTCGACCATCTCGCCCGATGCCGCCGCGCAGTTCAGCAAGCTGGTCAGCCTGGCGGCAGTCACCAACCTCATCCCCTATATCACTGCGCTGACGGGCCTGCTGGTGATCATGCACAAGGCCGGGGTCTCGTCAGCGATTCACACGCGTAACGTGGTGGTCTTGCTGATTGCAGTCACGTACTCCTTGTACGCCCTGTATGCCTGCGGCAAGGACGCAGTGATGGGCGGCACCCTGGTGCTCGCTTTCGGCTACCTGCTCTATGGATTCCTCGCCAAGCGCTTCACCGACGCGCCAGCGGCCAACCAGGCCAGGGCCGCAAACCCTTAGGCGTGGCCAACAGGACTGCACAGACATCTGCATACGGGGAAACCGGACATGAACGTACCATTTGCCACAACCACCAGACTGCTGCTTGCCTTCGCACTCTCGACGCTGCCGCTAGTGGCTGGCGCCAACACCGTTGAACGCGTGCGCAGCAGCCACACCTTGACCTTGGGCTACTTGCCTGACCTGGCCCCTTTCAGCAAGCAGGAAGGCGACAAGGCCAGCGGTTACGCCATCGACCTGTGCCTGAAAGTCGCCGACAAGCTCAAGAGCGAGCTGGGTCTGCCCGACCTGCAAGTGCGCTACCAGCCCGTCAAGATTTCGGACGAGGTCAACGCCGTGAGCCAGGGTAAAGTCGATATCCTCTGCACGCCGACACCGCCCACCCTGGAGCGGCGCAAGATGATCAGTTACTCCATACCGATCTACACCGCCGGCCTCTCGGTCGTTGTGCGCAGCGATGCTCGCGAACCGCTGCTCAATGTGCTCAATGGCAAGGTCGCCAATACCGGCCCGACCTGGCGTGCCAGCATCAACAACGGTCTGGCCAACCAAACCTACGCGACCCTGGAGGGGGGCGTGACCGAAGACTGGATTCGCGAACAGATGCGCCTGCTCAACGTGATCGCTTCGCTGGTGACCGTGGACAACAACGACGAGGGCATCAAGCTGGTCGCCGAGGGCAAGGCCGATGCCTTCTTCTCCGAACGCATGCTGCTGCGCAACGAAGTCACCAAGGAGGGCGCGGCAAAGAACCTGATGCTCCTGGACCGCATCTTCGAGTACTCGCCGGTGGCGATGATCGTGGAGCGCAACGACGAAGACTTCCGCTTGCTGGTCGATATGGCCCTGAGTGAAGCCTATCACTCGGGGTTCATAGAAAAGGCCTACGACCAGTACCTGGGCGGAACCAACGCTACCGTGAAAAAACTGTTCAGGGTGTATGCGTTGCCTTAGTGGCATCGTGCAAACCCGTGGCGAGGGAGCAAGCTCCCTCGCCACGGGTGATTTGATCGGCTCGGGCCAGCATCAATCCGCGAAGATCATGGCGAAGTAGCCGGGGACCGTCAGCAGGACTCCTGAGACTTCTGTCACTGAATAACAGCAGAAAACTTAGTCCACAGCATTTATCAATCAGGTCGACGAGCCTCCTCAAGGGGACCTGCTACAGTTACCCAGTGCTTGTTCAAGGCAGTACTTGCAGTCAAGTAGCAAACTACTCAGGAGCTTTGTTATGCGAATCATCGCGGCCGCTGTGTGCACACTGCTATTCTCCCTGGCTTTGCCATCAATGTCGTTTGCCGGTTCAAATTGCGATGATGCGGGCAGTGCAAGTGATGTCAGAAACTGCGTAAAAAACAACAATGATCAAAAAGGGAAAGGCAATTGCAATGACAACGGCAATTGCGGCAAGGCCAAGGATAAGGCCAAAAATAATGCTGATGATTACTCGGTCAGTTGCATGGAAATCAATAACCTTGTCCTGCGTCGTCAGTGCCTTGATAAACGCAGAGATTGAATGTCGGGATTGCGCTGTGATCAACGGTGCGCCGGGCATAGTTGCCTTCACAAATCCCGGCATCCGCTGCGATCGCTGCGCTAGTTGGATTTGCCACTACCTGCATTGCCCGGAATTACAATCCGTTGCATGAGTGACGTCCTGTCGCGAAAAAAGCCGGCAATTGTGCAGGGGCTTGAAGGCCAGTCAAATAAATTTGAAATGCATGGCGATGCTCGACAGAATCGCGCCCCTGTCTGGCCGAAGGTGTCGGACGTTCGTGGTGAAAAGGGGCCGCAGTTGAACGAGCAGACTTTGTCCATGCGCCTGGAGCGCGTGGCGGCGCATGTGCCAGCCGGTGCGCGCTTGGCCGATATCGGTTCGGATCACGGCTACCTGCCGGTGGCGTTGATGCACCGTGGCGCCATCGCGGCGGCGGTGGCCGGCGAGGTGGCCTTGACGCCGTTCCACTCGGCCGAACGCACCGTGCGCGAAAACGGCCTGGACCAGCAGATCACCGTGCGCCTGGCCAACGGCCTGGCGGCGATCGAGCCGGGAGACGGGATCACGGCGATCAGCATCTGCGGGATGGGCGGCGAAACGATCCGCGACATCCTCGACAGCGGCAAGGCATGCCTGAGCGGTCAGGAACGCCTGATCCTGCAGCCCAACGGCGGCGAGCAGCCACTGCGTCAATGGCTGATGGAAAATGGCTACCGCATCCTCTGCGAGGAAGTGCTGCGGGAAAACCGCTTCGACTACGAAGTCATCGTCGCCGAGCGCGTCGGGCCGGTGGAGTACACCGCCGAGCAGCTGTACTTCGGCCCGTTGCAGATGCAGGCCCGCAGCCCGGCGTTCCTGGTCAAGTGGCAGCGCAAGCTGCGCCAGAAGCAGAAGACCCTGGCCCACTTGGCCCGGGCGCAGCAAGCCGTGCCCGAGGAGACAGTACAGGACATCGCGCGCCAGGCCCGGTGGATCAGCGAACTGCTGGCTTGAGCACCGTCCCGGCTCGTTTGGTGTTTCAGGTAGCAGCGCTGACTGCTACGCCTTTTTCCCCCGACGCAACGTCATGCAGGGAAATCCTTGAAGTTTCCGGCAATGCCAGTCCGCCCGCCAGCGCGAGCAATGCAATCGCGATCAGATAGAACGCCGGCGACAAGTTGCTGCCGGTCGTGCTGATCAGCCACGTCGCCACCAGCGGTGCGGTGCCGCCGAAAAGGGTATACGCCATGTTGTAGGTGATAGCCGAGGCGGTGTATCGAGTACGGGTAGGGAAGGTTTCCGAGAGCAGGGCCGCCGTTACCACGCCACACAACACCGCGCCAATCGCCAGGAGCATGACGCCGATGATGGACGCGGCGAACGAGCCGGAGCTGGCCATCAGGAACGATGGATACACCACCACAATCAACAGCGCGCAAGCCGTCATCACCGTAATGCGACGCCCGACCCGGTCCGAATACAGCCCGGCCAGCGGGCAGATCGCTGCAGCGAACAGCAATGCAATCAGTGACACCAGCAACGCTGTTGCGCGACTCAGGCCACCGGCGACTTGCAAGTAGGTCGCGAAATAGGTGGTGAACATATAAAACGAGAGTGCCGTGAGTGACACAAAAGCACCCAGGCAACAGATCGCCGCACCATGGTTGCGCAAGGTTTCCTTGAGTGGGGAATGGGCGACTGCGTGTTCCTCGGTCACCGCCTGGAATGCCGGTGTCTCATCGAGCTTCCAGCGCAGGTAAAGACCCACCAGGCCCAGCGGTGCGGCAATCAGAAAGGGCAGGCGCCAACCCCAGCTACCCATAGCTTCAGCCGATAATGACGCCTCGAGTGCGTAGGCCACCACGGCTGCCGCGGCGAAGGCGGAAAATGTCGACACCGGAATGAAGCTGCCGTACCAGGCGCGTTTATCACGCGGTGCATGCTCCATCAGGTAGGCACAGGCACCAGCGTATTCTCCGCCGGCGGAAAAGCCTTGGGCGCAACGGATCAGGGACAGAAGAATCGGCGCCATGACCCCGATTGCCGCATAAGTGGGCAGCAGACCGATCAAGGTCGTCGCTCCGGCCATCAGCAGAATCGTCATCGCAAGGGTTCGCTTGCGGCCGATCCTGTCCCCCAGCATGCCGAAGAAAATCCCTCCAAGGGGTCGAAACGCAAAGGCCACGGCGAATACCGCAAAGGTCTTGAGCAGCGCGGCACTGGCATCGCCGCTGGGGAAAAATTGCTGGGCGATGGTCGTGGCCAAAAAGCCGTAGACGGCGAAGTCGAACCACTCGACGAAATTGCCGATGCCGGCGGCCACAATCACTTTTCTCAGCGTTGCTGGGCTGACTTGTTCTGTCGTTGCGCTTGTCATGCTTGACCTCGGCAGTTCGTGAGTATGCTATCGATTATCGGGGCAGGCACAGCGGCGGCTCACTTCAAAAGTGTCACCCACATAGTCAGTACCGACTTCATATCGTTGAATCAGGCATGATTCGCGCCAGATTGGCCGATAGTCGCGGGTTGCCAAGGGCGCTATTGACCGAGGGTGAAAAAAGGGCGGTGTTTTTCTCGAATTTGTAAAACGCTGACGGTATTGTCGATCGCCGGGATCAGATCGATTTAAAGGGATGAAGATGACATTGACAGTCGAAAGCCTGGTCAGGATCGCAATGGCCAATCCAGTAAACACAGAAATTTCCACCCGCTTACCTGAGCTCGGTTTGAACCAATGCCTGCTCACGGCCGGTTGCTTGTTCCAGGCCGTGTGGAATCACCAGTCACAGCTCCCGCCAGAGTGGGGAGTGAAGGACTACGACGTCTTTTACTTCGATGAGGATCTGTCCTGGGAAGCAGAGAATGAGGTCATCCAATCAGGTGAGCGTCTGTTCAGGGATCTCGACGTGAACATTGAGATCAAGAATCAGGCTCGCGTTCACCTGTGGTACAGCCAGCGGTTTGGCGGGGACTATCCTCAGCTTCAGTCGGCTAAGGACGGGGTTGATCGCTACCTGATTGCCGGTACCTGCATTGGATTGGATGTTGCAACTGGCGAGGTCTATGCGCCCAACGGCCTGGCCGACACAGAGCACGGGCTACTTCGAATCAATCCAAAGAATCCCAGGCCAGACCTGTTCGATCAGAAGGCCAAAAGTTATCAGGCTCGCTGGCCCTGGCTCAGGATCGTAGAGCCCCCACTGCCGGTAGTGCCACGACTCTGAGAAGAGTGAAGAGATCAAAAAACCATGACATGGCTGTAACCGGGCGTGGGGGCATATCCGGATTTGCAAGCTAACGCTTTAAAAAGCACGAACTTGATCGTCTGGCGATACCGTTCAGTTTTTCTTCTTGATCAGTTTATTCATGTAGTACTTCAGGCTAAAACGATCTTTGGGTCTCGGTTTGTAGTGGGTTTTGTTTCTTTGTGCCGGATCGATCGCCATGGTTCCTGCGGTGTAGTAATAAAGCGCGATAGACCTGCGGGTGATGTGCTCCGGAGTCGTCAAAGGCTCTGGGTGCCCATGATTGCTGTCTTTGTCTGTGTTGAAAATGACACAGCGATTATAAATGGGCAGGACTTTTTTAAGGCAGGTCTTCATGCCGACATCCCAAAGTTCCAGGTTGCCGCCGTATTCCTCTTGCCAGTCTTCATTCAGATAAATGATGATATTCAGTCTGCGCTCAACATTAAGTTTTTTGTTGAGCCTGAAGTCCGAGTGTACCCCGAGGAAACCACCGCTTTTGGTTTCATGCAAGCCGCCACCGGTATAGTAGGGGTCGGGTATCAAACCTTCGATACCCGTGAGCTTTTCAAGAAACTGCAACATGGGGGCCGAGTTAAAGGCGTTGAAAACAGTCTTCAAATAGGGGTCGCATTCGTTGGGGCTGATTTGACGTTTTCGTTGACCCTTATAGCCACGCTCGTAGTGCATTTCGTTGTTGGTTGGCTCGACCGGGAAGTGCGAGCAGATGCTCGCAATCAGGTCTTCGTGCAAGAAGTTGTCGATGACTATGTGCGGAAATGGCGTAGCCTGAACATAGCTACCGGTCAACGAGGCACCAAAGGCGCTGGCGGCATTTTGGTCGAAATCAAGCTCCGGTGACAGGGTGATAGGTAGTGCTTGAGTGATGGGTGCCATTACCGCTCCAATGACTTGATATAAAGACTTATGGGTGACTTAAAACAGCGTTGAACGCACTGCTCGTTGTGTCTATTCGTCGCTTGGTTTTTTTCTGTCATCCTTGTTCAGCCGCTTAAGGATGTTGTTGTACATTTTGGTTCGTCTATGAGTTTTATCATAGCCGCCAGCCGCTGCGACAGTGCCGGCCTGAATGTGATCCAGATAGCTGAAGATTTTACGCGGTGATAACATTTCAACGGCATAGCCAAGCTCGGTCATGCGGTCTTGGAGAGTATAGCCGGGCACGCGATCATCCATCGAAAAATGCATGTTGTGCTGTTTGACAAGTTTGCAGTTCCACAATGTACAGAAGCTTTTCAAGTACACTTCCTTGTACGGTTTTGGTTCTCTGGAACGCAATCCCATGGAGATTTTCAGGCGTCTGAAATGGTGTTTGAACAGTCGTGAGCTAAAGCGCCAAAGCGTTCTCGTGGCACCACGGTTTATTTGCTCAACACAACCGACGGCCACGACTTTTGGGTTTTTCAAGCATTTATTCAGCATCATCGGAAAAACATTTTTATCGAAAATAAATGTATCAGTGTGCATCAGGAATAAATAATCGGTATCAATTCGCTGCAGAACCAGGTCAAGTGCTTTGCCATGCGCGATATGGCCTGCTTCTGGCTCAGAAACAGAGCGCTCGATTAGATTGATCCAGTCAAGCGTTCGCAAATACTCAGTGCTTTCATCGGCGGAATAGTTGTCAACTACCCATACCGGGACGCTGTTGCTGCCAAAATGCTGGTGCAATAAGTCCAAGCATATCTTGGTGATTTCTGGTGTTTTGTAATTTACTATAACTATGCTGAAGGCTTTGGAGCTTTCGGCCAGTAAATCAGGGTTGTTCATTGTTCATGTGCTCAATATTGTAATACTTAATTGTGGAAATAATTTAATCTGCATGCAACTTTTGCTTGTTTTTCGCGCAAAATCTTGGGTAATGATTGAGCACAATTTGTTTAGTCGCTTTGTCATGCATAATAACCATGTCTGACTCAGACCTGACGGAGAGCAGTAGAAGCGGACTTCATCGTATAAGGATCTGCTCTATAGGTAAACATCCGTGGCCTGATTCGTTACATCCGCAGGCGGGTCAGGCGAGCGTCTTGGTACGGTGTGAACCGAGCTTGCGTAAGGCATTGCACGCCGCGTACATGGGCCGGTTGAGCGTGTATGGGGGCGTGGCTGGGCCAGAAAGCTGAAACGGGGGCGAGTAAGGTTGTCGTCTGGTTTTGTGATGGGTTGCAGGGACACTTTCTCCATTGGATCAAAGCAAATACAGGACAGCAAAGGACCACAACCAGCCGATGCCGAGGGTGAAAAACAGGTAGAAAACCAAAAACATCAAAGGGTGATGCCACATGGCACTAACCTCCCAAAACCCCGTGTTTTTACAGGGGTGCCTGGTAAATTGGGTACCGAGAAACTCATGGAGTGGAATTAGCAATAATCAAGCCATTTGAGTAAAAGAAGCCTGGCTACCAGTCCCGGGCCTCCAGCGCTGCAAGCTGCCTCCTTCAGACGAAAACCGACACTGAATCCACCCCCGAAAAAGTGAGATTCCCCACATGTGGGGGCGTGCGTTCGGATGCTACCCAGCGGGAGCCTGAGACCAAGCCAGTGCCAGGGGCGATCAACGCCTGTTTCCAATGTTATGCAGTGAATGCGCACCATGGGAATCTGGTTCAATGCTCCAAGCTGATATCATTGAAGAATTTAAAGGCCGAGTAGAAAAACATGAATCGTCGTAAAAAGTTAAATCAGATACTAAAGGCTAACGCCAAGAAGGCTAGTGCCAAACTGGCACCGAAAAGCAAGTCAAAATACATCAGTAAAGCGGACCGATTGAAGCTGGCTGCTGAATCAAGTGACGACTCAATCACTTCCTCTGAAGGCTGAGTTATTCAGCTTCGGCACCACCGGAATCTACAAATTTGATTGGGCTATACATTCCGATGGTACGTACCGCGAAGACGCGGCCTGACACTACATTCAAATCGAAGCCGCTTGGCGGCGCTGAATCGAACCCGCGGCCTATCGAATGCCGGTACCCGCCATGGACTCTGGTACCCACTGCGCCGTCGATAGCGGCTCGATGTAGCGGATGCCGCCATGAGGGCCCACCACGCCATTGATATTGTAGGTGCCTCGCGACAGGTCGTACGTCATGAAAGGCGTGGCGTCCGGGACCTGCTG
Organism: Pseudomonas sp. P4_B4; assembly: GCF_056402255.1. Classification (NCBI taxonomy): domain Bacteria; kingdom Pseudomonadati; phylum Pseudomonadota; class Gammaproteobacteria; order Pseudomonadales; family Pseudomonadaceae; genus Pseudomonas; species Pseudomonas sp. P4_B4. The sequence goes on along the minus strand of NZ_JBFUHS010000046.1, from coordinate 11,296 downwards.
GTCATAGCTCTGGCTGAAGAACGCGAAGGAGCCACGGTACAGCTGGCCACTGGTGTCGTACTGATCGGAGGCCACCGCGGCCCAGGTGTCTTCATCCAGGTAAAAGCGGCGCTTCTGGTAGATGTGCGTTGCTCCGGGCTTGAGGTTGCCCTCCACGACGTAGACCCGGTGCTTTTCCCAGCGTACGAAGTCCGGCGCAATGAAATTGGGGGTGGTCAGCGATTTGGCGTCGCGGGCGTAGGTCAGTTTGTAAGTGTTGTAGGGCACGATCATTTCCTGCTTGCCCACCAGCGTCCAGTCGTACAACTCGAGTGCACGGGCAGTACCGGGGTTGGGTGTGTCGTAGGCCAGGATCGAAATCTGTTTGACGCGGCGTTGGGCAGGCATGTACTGCCAGGCGCGGCCAGGGAACTGCGCCGGGTTAGTGGCGTTCTTGAGCATGATCGACTCGCCGGCTCGGCGCGCTGGTCCGGTATAGGACAGTTTCAACTGATAGTAAATGTCGGAGCTGTTGATCGGCTTCGACATGTTCTCGTAAATCGGGAAGGAGACAAATGCCTCGCCGGTGACCGCCAGGCTCGGTACGCCCGCCGTGTCGACGCTCCAGGAGTCGTACTTGGAATGGATGTTGACGCCCTGGTAACGCAGCAGGAAGTTCCACATCGCTTCGGCGCCGGATTGCGGAATCGGGAACGGCACCCCGGGCATCACATTGTCGATGGCGATCCCGCCATTGAGGGACCGGGCGGCAGTGGCATTCCTGCGGCTGTTGTCCAGCACCGCCTGCGGGAGCGATGCCGTGCGGTGGGTCGGATACACGTCGATGCGAAAGCCGGGGTAGCGCCTGGCCAATGCCACGGTGGTGGCGGTCAGCATGCCTTTGTACGAATCGACGTTCTTGCCGTTGATCACCAGCAGCGGTTTTTCGTGGGCAAAGGGGTCCGGACGCATGCTGTCGCCAGTCTTGAAGCTGGAGGGGGCAGTGGTCAGGCCACCGCTGTAGGGCGGAATGGAGCCATCGGCATTACCGGCCTTTTCGGCACCCACCCACGTCAGGCTGGTGCCCAGCCGGGCGGCTTCCTGACTCGATACATAGGCTTGTGCATCGATGGCCAGTGCCATGAGGGGGACAGCAGCCAGAAAACTTTTCACGAATTTCATATTGTTATTCTCCTGCCTGGCGTACCAGGCAACTCGTGACTCAGGCGCAACAGTCGCAACCGTCGGTTCAATCGCCAGAGACTTTTTCAGAACTACCATTTAAAAGCTCCCCCATCGGGGGCGCTTTTCATTTGACGACAGATCCTTGGCTATTGATGACAGAACCAGCGCCCGCCGAGGGCGGGTTCGTTCATGGCGGTGTGGCTCGAAAACGAGTCTCACGAGATGCCACTGCGGCCGGGTAGACGCAGGAGGCATGCGCAAGCGGGTGAGCTTGGGGGAGGGCGGTACATGGCAGGCGAATCAGTCGAGCAGTGACACCAGCCGTGGTTCGATTGACCGGGCATGCAGATCAAGCAATGCCAGCGTGACAGGCAGCTTGAAGCGTCGGCGTCCGGCGCTGCCCGGATTCAGGAACAGCCGTTCTGCGCGCCATTCAATGCACGGTTTGTGCGAATGGCCGGTGATCACCAGGTTGATACGGCTATCAAGATTGCTCGCCACATCAGCGATGTCATGCACCAGCAGAACTCTCCAGCCGTTGAGCTCCAGGCGCAGACAATCGGGTAACTCGCGCGCCCAAGGTACGTCCAGGTCATTGTTGCCACGCACTGCATCCACCGGCGCGATTGCGGCCAATTGGTCGAGGATCTGCGCGCAACCGATGTCGCCCGCGTGAAGGATGCGATCACAGCCTTGCAGGACGGCAATCGCTTCGGGGCGGAGCAAACCGTGGGTGTCGGAGATGACGCCGACTTTCATCGCGGGCGGCTCGAGCGGCATTCATGTTCCAGAAAATCGGCAAGTAACGCGTTCAAGCGGATGTCTCCTGTGCTGAGCTTTGTTGAACGAAGCGGTCAATCAACCACCTCGCAGCCGGCCCCGGTGGCAAGTCCGTGCGGTAAATGACGTCGAAGGCGTAAATGCCGCTCTTGTATTCCGGAATGTTCAGTTGCACGAGTCGGCCGCTCTCCAGGTCTTCCTGGACCATCGGGGCTGGCATGTTCCCCCAACCGATGCCTTCACGCAGCAGCATGTGCTTGGCGCCCAGGTCCGCCAGACGCCAGGTGCGGTTACTGAGCACGGCGAAATCCTTGTCCTTGGTCAGGACCGATCGATCGGACAGCACCAGTTGCGTGAACTCTCGCCCGGCGCCCGGAACATTCGAGTCGCTTGATGCCAGAGGATGATTCGGGGCCGCCACCGGAATCAACTCGACACTGCCGACACCCATTCTTTCGATACCGTCGATGCCCTCGTTCATGGGGCCGCTGACACCGATGATTGCGCCGCGGTTGACCACCAGTTCAGTGACCGCGCCGAGGGCTTCCATATGCAAGTGCAGGGCAACCGTAGGGAACTCTTCGCGAAAGGATTTCAGTGCATCCACCACGCGTTCGGGGGGCAGCATGACATCGAGCACCACGTGAACTTCGGCTTCGAGCCCCTGAAGCAGGCCTTTGACCTTGGCGCGTAATCCATGAACACCGTTGGCGATGGTCCTGGCTTCGGCCAACACCGTGCGGCCGGCATCGGTGAGTTGGGGTTTGCGGGTCGTCTGGCGGTCGAACAGCGACACACCGAGCTGCATTTCAAGGTTGGCGATCGAGTAGCTGACGACCGAAGTGGCGCGATGAAGTTTTCTGGCGGCCGCCGCAAAACTGCCGACTTCCACGACCGTCAGGAACACCCGCAGTTGGTCCAGTGTCGGTGTTCCGGGGTCAGAGATCATGCCTGTTTCCTTGAATCAGACGTCGCTTGGCAAATTGCACGATTGAACTCCTTTACCGGTGATGTGGGTTTGCTTTTCTAATTTATCGAATCTAATGATCTAAATTAGTCAGCTATTCAGGTTAGCTGACGAAGAGCAACATTTCCTCACCAGGGCGGTTCCTGTCGAATCGCACCCAATTGAAGGAAATACCCCATGACGACTTCTGCAAACATCGCTCAAACAACCACCTCTGAACAGAGCCGTTCCGATGTCACCCAAGCCTCGGCCTCGTTGATCGGCCGTGTACTGCTCAGCGCCATCTTCATCCTTTCCGGTTTTTCGAAACTGGCCGCTCCGGCAATGATGGTCGGCTACATCAGCTCGGTCGGGCTTCCGCTTCCTCAATTGGCACTGGCAGTGGCGATCATTGTAGAGATCGGTGGTGGCCTGGCGTTGATCGCCGGTTACCGCACCCGCACCGTCGCCGCCGTACTGGCCGTGTTCAGTGTGTTCACCGCACTGGCGTTCCATAACGCACTGGGCGATCAGAACCAGTTCATCCACTTCTTCAAGAACATCGCGATGGCCGGTGGCCTGTTGCAGGTCGTCGCTTTCGGTGCCGGTCGCTTCAGCCTCGACGCCCGTCGTCGTTGATACCCCCGCGCTGCGCAGGGCCAGCTCCCTCGCAGCGCAATATTTTCTCCCTCTTTTTTCAATAGTCGAGACCTCCATGAAAGCCCTACGCGTGTACGAATACGGCAGTCCTGAAGTTTTGCATCTGGAAGACATTGCAGACCCAGTCGCGGGTGTTGGTGAAGTGCTGATCGATGTCGCCGCAGCCGGGGTGAATCCGATTGACTGGAAAATCCTGTCCGGCGCCATGAAGGCATTCATCCCGTTACCGCTGCCTTTTACCCCGGGCGTTGAAGTGGCCGGCATCGTCGTCGCGCTGGGGGAGGGTGTCACTGAGTTCAACATCGGTGATGAAGTGTTCGGCTTCATCAACATCGTCGGTGGCTATGCGACCAAAGCGGTTGCCCAGGTTTCCAAGCTGGCGCTCAAACCAAAATCCCTCAGTGCCTTGCAGGCCGGTGCTGTCCCCGCAACGGCCCTGACGGCCTGGCAGGCGCTGACCGAGCACGCTGGCGTGCAACGTCGCCAGAAGGTGTTGATCCATGCCGCGGCCGGTGGCGTGGGCAGCATGGCCGTGCAGATTGCCAAGTACCTGGGGGCTGAAGTCTACGCAACGGCCTCTGCACACCATCATGCCTACCTGAAGGAAATCGGAGCGGACTACACCATCGACTACACCACCCAGGCTTTCGAGGAACTGGTGTCCGGCCTCGATGTGGTACTGGATCTGGTGGGTGGCGAAACACAAACCCGTTCGTTTGCGGTACTGAAAAGAAACGGTGTGCTGGTATCGCCGGTGAGTGCTCCAAACATGTCGCTGGCCAACGACTACGGCGTGACGCTCGCCAACTTTGCCACCCGCTCGGATGGTCGGCAGCTTTCGCTCATCGCCGAACTGTTCGACAAGGGACACCTCACGGTCGACGTTGAGGCATACCCCTTGAGTGAGGCGAAAGTCGCAATCGAGAAAAGCATGGGCCGTCACTTACGGGGCAGGCTTGTCCTCGATCCAACGAAGTAAGTTGTCGTCAGTCATCCCCGACAGGATCAGGCAAGTTGTCAGAAGGATCTGACTAACTGGTCGACCGGCGTTATCCCTACTTTGGACTGGCAGCGAGACACCGTTCTCGCGTCACCAGGCACTCAAGTGAGGGATTAAGGTCATGTCGAACATCTCGAAAAAAGTCGTTCTGATCACCGGCGCGAGCAGCGGTATAGGCGAAGCGACCGCGCGTCTTTTAGCCAGCAGCGGTGCCCATGTCGTGCTCGGCGCACGTCGTACGGAGCGCCTCGAAATACTCTGCGCCGAGATCAACGCCAGCGGTGGAAGTGCCCACTTCCAGGCGTTGGATGTCACCCGGCGAGCCGATGTTCAAGGGTTTGTCGACTTTGCCCTGGACCTGCATGGCCGGGTCGATGTGATGGTCAACAACGCCGGGGTGATGCCGCTGTCGAAACTCGAGGCGCTGAAAGTCGCCGAATGGGATCAGATGATCGACGTCAATATTCGCGGTGTCTTGCATGGTATCGCGGCCGATTTACCGCTGATGCAAAAACAGCAATCAGGCCAGTTCATCAATATCGCATCGATTGGCGCCTACACCGTCAGCCCCACGGCATCGGTCTACTGCGCGACCAAGTTTGCAGTGCGCGCCATCTCGGAAGGATTGCGTCAGGAGGTCGGCGGGGACATTCGTGTCACGGTGATTTCGCCCGGCGTGACCGAGTCCGAGTTGGCCGAGAGCATTTCCGATGAAGGCGGGCGTGCCGAGATGCGCGAGTTCCGCAAGATCGCCATCCCAGCAATGGCCGTCGCTCGCGCTATCGCTTACGCCATCGAGCAGCCTGCCGATGTGGATGTCAGTGAGCTGATTGTCCGACCAACCGCCAGTCCGTTCTGAATCGAGGGTTTGAACATGACGGTTAAAAAATCTGCTGAACAAGACAAGTACGTCGGTATGTGGGTCACGGCTGACGGGCTCATTCGCCATGAGCTTTTACCGGGTGGTCGATACGATGAAGCCCGGGGCCGGAAGGCGAGTGCCTACCAGGGGCAGTATTGGCTGGAAGGTGACCACATCGAGTACGTGGATGACACCGGCTTCACGGCTGATGGGGAGTTTCGGGACGGGATTCTCTATCACGCAGGCATGATTCTTTTTCGCGAGATGTAGAAGCCGAGCGTTGTAGTGGCGGCTGCTCATTGGAACCAGTGCGAGCACAGCCGCCACCCGCCATTGACTATCGTTCTTGTACCCGATCAACAGCTCGCCTCACCTGGCTCAACAAGTGATCGACATCCTCGGCAGTGGTGGCGAACGAGGTGACGAAGCGAACGACATTCGGTCCCCAGCGATCATGGTAGAACCCGAAGCCGGCCTTTAGCAGCGCTTCGATTATTGCCGAGTCCAGCCGACAGAACAGGATATTCGCCTCGGTGCCGCCGAGCACGTCAACGCCGCTCAAGCCTTCAAGCCCCTGCGCCAGGCGCTGGGCGGCAGCGTTGGCCTTGCGTGCGTTGCGCAGCCAGAGATCGTCGGTCAGGTACGCATCGATCTGCGCCGACAGGAAACGCATCTTGGAAAAGAGATGACCTGCACGCTTGCGGCGGTAACTCATCTCGGTGGCGAGGGAGGTGTTGAACAGGACGATCGCTTCCGCTGCCAGCGCGCCATTCTTGGTGGCACCAAAGGACAGGGCATCCACACCGGCCTTCCATGTCATCTCGGCCGGGGAGCAGCCAAGCGACACCAGGGCGTTGGCAAAGCGCGACCCATCCATATGCAATCCAAGGGAAGAGGACTTGCAGACCTCACCAATGGCTGCGATTTCATCCAGGGTGTAGATGCTGCCGACTTCAGTGGCCTGGGTGATGCTGACGCAGGCGGGTTGGGTCGTATGCACGTCGCCGACTTTCTCGCGAGTCCGCTCGCGCAGTCGGACGATATCCAGCTTGGCTGCCGGGCCGTCGACGGTCATCAGCTTCGCACCGTTGGAAAAGAACTCCGGCGCGCCACATTCATCGTTGTTGATATGACTGGCCGGATGGCAATAGATGTTGCCCCAGGGTGGCGTCATCGTGCTCAGGCTCAAGCCGTTGGCGGCGGTGCCGGTGGGCACGAGAAAGACTTCCACGTCGCGCTCGAAGATCTCGCAGAACTTGCGTTTGACCTGCGCCGTCAGCTCGTCGGTGCCATAGGGACTCGCCTGGCCCGCGCTGTGTTTGACGATGGCTTGTGCCACCTCCGGCGATGCGCCGGCGATGTTGTCACTTGAAAAACCCAGCGCGGGCGGTCTGTTTGTTTCACCGTTCATCATCCAGTTCTCGGCTGCGCAGGCGAAGGTGTTTCGCCTGGATTGGCGCATCCTATGGAGGGTGAGGGTTGCCGCGCTTGTAAAAAATTGACGGTCGCTTGATGGCCGACGGCCTAAGTCCTGTAGCGCGAGGGCGCGACGCCGAATGCCTGTCGAAAGGCGCGGTTGAAATGGCTTTGATCGTAAAAGCCGACGGCGTGGGCGACATCGATGATCGGTTGCCCGCTGCGAGACAGCAGGTCACAGGCCCGTTCGAGGCGCAGGCGAAGCAGCCACGCGTGTGGCGTCATGCCGACGGTCCGCTTGAACTGCTTGAGAAACGGGAAGCGCCCCAGCCCACAGAGTCCGGCGAGATCATCGAGGGTGATTCGCTCATCGATGTGGCTGAAACAATAGTCCCTGAGGCGAGACCATTGCAGGGGCGATAGCGTGCCGGTAATCGTTTCGGGCCTGGTCGCCCGTGACTGGCTCAACAGGTGTTCAAGCAGGGTGATCCATTGCGTCTGCACCGCCAGGCTGCCTGGCCCAACGGCCTGCTGCATCGTGTCGTGCAACCCGCGCAGGTTGCTGGCAAGCCCCGCGTCCTCCAGCATCACACCGGTCAACTCAAGCTCTCTCGGTTGACCGCTGATCTCCTCGGTCAGGCTCGCGACCAGTGCCTGGGACAGACGGAATGTCTTGAGCGTATAAGCGTCGCCGCCCTCGGGCACACCATCGTGGATTTCACCCGGCGGCATCAGGGCAATCCTTCCCGGACCTAAAAGAAACGACTCGCCTTTGGATCGATGACGCTGGATGCCTTCGGTGACCAAACCAACGTGGAAATCGAGGTGGTAATGGCGATCGAAACCGGAGTCTACAAAGCGTGCGGACCCCAGCACCAGGCCTGGTACTTCGGACACGTGATGGTACTTGGCATGCTCAGTCATGGGACCCGTTCAACAATCGGCGAGGAGGGCGAGGCACTCAAAGTTTAGGTTCACAGGAGGCATAGATCTATGGGCTGACAGCAATGGGCGCGATTACTGATACACCGGCGGTGCGTCTACCGCATTCATTTTCTGGATCACCAAACCGATGAACGCCGATACCGCGAGTGGCAGCTGCCGGCGGCTCGGATACAGCACGTTCAGGCCGTAGCCTTTGGGCTGGTATTGCGGCAATACCGGGACGAGCGCTCCGGCCTGAACGTCGAGCCAGGCCATCACGGGTGGCAGCAGTGCGATGCCGAGGCCGGCCACGGCGGCCCTGCGCAGTGCCTGTGCGGTATTGCCACTGAAGCGCCCGGCAACTTGTACTTCCTCCTCACCCTTCGGACCGACCAAGCGCCATGTGGCGTGGCCGCCGGGTTGCGCGGAGATCACACAATCGTGGTTTACCAGGTCCTGCAACGTGCGGGGTGAGCCGTGCGCGGCAATGTAGGCGGGGCTTGCGACCATTCCGACGCTGCGCGGGTCAAGGATCTGACGGCCGACAAAACCGGAATCGTGCAAGGACCCGCCGCGAAAAGCGACGTCGATCTGCTCTGCAATCAAGTCTGCCTTCGCATCGCTGAGTACAAAGTCGAGCCGCACGCGGGGATGCGCGGCGAGAAATTCGCTCACCCACGCCATCTGGAAGAAATCGAAGAAATCCGCTGGTGCCGCCACACGCACCAGGCCGCTGGGCTCGTTGCTGCCCGTCACCAATGCCTGTCCGGCTTCAAGCAAGCCGTCGACTGCACCTGCGCAGCGCTCATGGAAGTCCTGGCCTGCACTGGTGAGCGTGAGCTTGCGGGTGGAACGTTGCAGCAGCCGTGTGCCGAGATGCACCTCGAGCTGCTGGATGCGGCGACTTACGGTATTGGGCGGCATGCCCAGCCGTCGTGCCGCCTGCGCAAAGCTGCCGCAGCGTACTACCTGCACGAACATGGCGATGTCATTGAGGTCGAGCATGGCCGGTCATTCCTCGCGTGGGTGGACGAGTGCAATCCAATTGTATCGTCTAATCAAGCAATCGGTCCCGCTCTATTGTTTGAGGTATCGGGCCGCGAGGCTTCCCACTTCGAGTGATCATGATGAACCTTCTGCAACCACCTCACATCGCGATGGACCCCGACTCTGCACGCGAAACCGGAACTCACCGCGCAATCAGCTATCGCACCACAGGCAGCGGGCATGGCGCGATTGTCCGGTTGATGAGTCCTGGCGATCTTGGCCACCTGATCAAGCCGTTCGTTTTCCTAGATCTGTTTGAAGGCGAGAGCTCATTCATCAACGGCATGCCCATGCACCCGCACTCGGGCATCGCCACCGTTACGGTCATTACCGAAGGCAATTTGCGCTTCGAGGATGCTGGTTCGAGTACCGGGATGATTGACTACGGCGGTGTTGAATGGATGCGGGCGGGAGGCGGAGTCTGGCACGGCAAGGAAATGTCGGTCGGTACATCGAAGCGGATTCAGGGTTTTCAACTGTGGGTTGCACTACCACCGGCGCTGGAAAACGCCAGTGTCGACAGCCAGTACCTGGAGTCAAGCGTGATGCCTGAAGTGGGGCCGGCGCGGGTGATTCTCGGCTCGTACCAGGGTGTCCAGAGCCCGGTGCGTGCTCCCGCTGGCATGAATTACCTGCTGGTCACGCTACGAGCCGGGGAATCCTGGACCTATGTTCCACCCAATGGGCACGAGTCATTGTGGTTGAGTGTCAGCCGCGGCGTGTTGTCTGCACCAAGCTTGGTCAACGCAGGAGAGATGGCCATATTCGAACCCGGTAATGGCGCAGTGACGCTCAAAGCGCTGAACAAAGACGCCGTCTTCGTGATTGGTTCAGCAGAACCTCATCCCTACGATCTGGCGCTGGGAAACTACTCGGTGCACACCAACCCGCAAGCCTTGCGTGCGGGAGAGACGAAAATTGCCGAGATTGGCGTTCGCTTGCGTGAGTACCTGAAAAAGCCCAACGGGTCAGTCAGCGTACCGGTATTCAAATAACCCATGAACCATGGTGGCGCGCCATTCGAGTCAGGATGGCGCGCCTGTGCCACTTCGCAGTCGCCGCCCCCTAACTTTGTGGCACCACCCGCGCTTCGTTTCCGGCACCCTCGACATAAACGTTCATGCCTTTTTTCAGCCCCGGGTTGATCGGCTGGGTCACCTGAACCAGTACGCCGCTGTGGGTGCGAACGATGATCTGCTGTGCGTCCACGGGCTTATCATATTTTTTCTTTTCGACGTAGTTGCCGCCTGCCGCACCAGCCAGTGCACCGGCGACCATCGCCACATCCCGGCCTGTACCCTGGCCGATCAGGCTTCCCAGGGCCAGACCGCCAATACCCCCCATTATGGCGCCGACACCGCTATCGTGATTCGTCTGCATCTGGGTCTGGGTAATCTGCTCGATTTTCCCCGAGCGAATTTCCATCTCGCCAGCGCCTCCGCTCCCGGCGCCAACCGCGGCACAGCCGCCAAGCACCAGACCAAAAAGCGTAATCGTCAGCCAGGAAGCGATTGTTTTCATCGTCGAACTCCATTTTCAGAGGAAGTGGATCATGCAAACGTATCCATTCACGTTAGACGAGAATGCCTGACTCGCTCGGTTGTTTGGCTGCGCAGCAGGTTGCGCGATGCCTGCGGTGAGTCCGCCGGGTCGCGAATGAACACCGCTGCGGCTGGACGTCGTGCACTAGCTATCGCTGAAGAAAGAGTAACGCCGCGAACGGATCGGTCAGGGTGCTGCTTGCCACGAAGGGTCAGTGGCACAAGCGCCTGAACTGCTTGATCCAATATAGCTTGAACGCAGTCTTATATTCCATAAAGGAAGTGCAAAGTATTTTTATAGTGCGTTTTAATCTATTCAGTATTTTGAATCGATTGGAGCACTTGTCTGTGAAAACTAAGGCGCTTTTACCTTTTGGCTTGGCATTACTGGCTACCTGCCCGACGGCTTTCGCGGGCGCCACTCTGGATCGCGTAACCAGCAGCGGGGAGCTGACCGGCGTTCTGATGGAAAGCTATCCGCCATTCTCCTTTCTCAATGAACAGAACCAGCTGGACGGGTTTGACGTGGATGTCGCCAAGGCTGTTGCGCAACGGTTAGGGGTGAAGCTGAAGCTGCAAACACCGTCCTGGGATGTCATCGCTGCCGGACACTGGAACGGACGATATGACATCTGCGTCTGCTCGATGACCCCGAGCAAGGCACGCACCGAAGTGTTCGACTTCCCGGTGGAGTATTACCAGTCACCGGCCGTGATCGTGGTGAATGCCAAAGACAAGAGCATTGCCACGGGCAAGGATCTGTCAGGTAAAAAAGTCGGTGTGATCAGTGCGTCGACCTATGAAGCCTATTTGAACAAGGATCTGGTGATCGAGGGCGCCGAGGACAAGCCGTTGAGCTATCCATTCGAAAGCGTCCAGGTCGCGCCATACGACAACGAAACGGTCGCCTTCCAGGATCTGGCCTTGGGCACGGGGGATCTGGCCTTGGGCACGGG
>NZ_JBFUHS010000045.1:0-41097 GCF_056402255.1 Pseudomonas sp. P4_B4 | reverse complement strand
GCATAGGGGACGGCCTTCACAGGCCGTTCCCCTGCCACACCACCCGGCATGCGGGTCCGCACCGGGCGGTTCGAGAGATTGAGGTCAGGAGAGACGCGGTAAACCCGTTCTGTCGAACCACGCCATATCGAGCACTCGGTTGAGTTCAAGAGCGCTATTGCGCCACCAGGAGCGAGAGTTTCCCGCCACTTTGCGGGCAGTAACCTCACTTGCACCCAACTTGCGTAGCTCTCGATAGATCGTTGCACTACGCCGCCATTGCTTGAGCTGGATTGCTCGTAGTCGGTGTCGTATCCATTTGTCCAGCTCTCGCCAGATTCTGGGGGTTTGCGACAAGCCGAAATAGCCCTTCCAGCCCAGCATGTAGGGCCTTAATCGATCGACAACTTGTTGCAAGCTGCGACCACCTGAGCGCCGGGTAAACCAGCGGATGCGTTGTTTGAACTGCTTGCGCGCTTTGACTGCTACCGTTCTCTTGACGCCTTTGGGCGACGCCCAAAAGGCAAAGCCAAGAAACTTGCGGCCAAACGCACTCGCTACTGCACTCTTGCTCTCGTTGACGCTCAAGTGCAGCTTTTCATACAGACGCTTTAGCAGAGCCATTACCCGCTGCCCAGCCTTGCGGCTGCGAACATACACGTTCGCATCGTCGGCATAGCGCACGAAGCAATGACCTCGACGCTCAAGTTCCCGATCCACTTCGTCCAGCAGCACGTTCGCCAACAACGGCGACAGCGGGCCGCCTTGCGGCGCCCCGCAGCGGCTGTTCTCGACCACGCCATCGATCAGCGTTCCCGCATCCAGATACGCCCGAATCAGCCGGATAACCGCCCGATTCGCAATCCGCTTGCGCAACCGATCCATCAAAATGTCGTGGTCGACCCGGTCGAAGAATTTCTCCAGATCCACATCCACCACCACTTTGCGCCCTGAAGACACATGACGCTGAGCCGCCAAAACGGCGTCCTGCGCAGAGCGTCCAGGACGAAAGCCGTAGCTGTGTTCACTGAACGTCGGATCGAGTAATGGCTGCAAGACTTGCAGCAACGCTTGCTGGATCAAGCGGTCGGTGACCGTTGGAATACCCAGCTCGCGTTCGCCGCCGTCAGACTTGGGGATGACCACGCGGCGTACCGGACTGGGCCGGTAGACACCTGAGAGAAGCTGTTCACGAATCGCGGTCCACTGGGTGAGCAAGTGTTCGGCGGTCTGTTCAATATCCAGACCATCGACGCCCGCTGCACCCTTGTTGGCCTTGACCCGCTTCCACGCCCGTTTCAGGTTTTCTCTCGCAAAGGCCCGCTCCAGCAGCCCTTGCCCTGCGTTATCGGGTTCATCTTGCGGGCGATTGACCTCGTCGCTGACGGGACTTCTCACGGCTTCACCGCTCGTTATCTCCGTCCGCCCCGCGTTTGGCAGGCATCTGACTTCCGGTCGTTCGCATCAACATGGCCTATAACGCTTTCTCTCGTTCGGCCCTTCGTCAAAAAAAAGACTACTACGGCCTCTGCTGACTTCTCGCTCCGGCTAGCGCCGTCGCCCTTTCAGGCGTGAGGCGAGATCTCCCCAGGTAAGAACGCAATCCTTCCCCGCACAACCGCCGGATTTACGTTGCCGCCCCTTTGACCACAAGAGCTTCGCAGTTACATGCCCGCTCGCCCTGGTCGGCATCGCCTTGTATCCGGTTCTTGTCCATCGGCTCACGGTTTCGATCCACGCTTCCTCCCCACACTCGGTCGCCCTCATGCAGTTGCGCTTCACTTCGTTCGCTGTGGCCAGCTTACGGCGGGACTTTCACCCACAAGATTGCGCCCATGCTGGGCGCACATGCAAAAAGCCCCGAGTCTCTCGACCCGGGGCTTCGCTTGGCATTATCGATTTGAACCTGGTTTCACAGGTTCAATTCGATCATTCCCACTCAATGGTCGCTGGCGGCTTGCTCGACACGTCGTAGGTGACGCGGGAGATGCCTTCGATTTCATTGATGATGCGGCCGCTGACGGTTTCCAGCAGTTCGTAAGGCAGGTGCGCCCAACGCGCGGTCATGAAGTCGATGGTTTCCACGGCACGCAGGGCCACGACCCAGGCGTAACGACGGCCATCGCCCACCACGCCTACCGATTTCACCGGCTGGAACACCACGAATGCCTGGCTGACCTTGTGGTACCAGTCGGCCTTGCGCAGTTCTTCGATGAAGATGTGGTCGGCGCGACGCAGCAGGTCGGCGTATTCCTTCTTCACTTCACCGAGGATCCGCACACCCAGGCCCGGGCCCGGGAACGGGTGACGGTAGACCATGTCGTACGGCAGGCCCAGTTCCAGGCCCAGACGACGGACTTCGTCCTTGAACAGTTCGCGCAGTGGCTCGACCAGTTTCAGGTTCATCTCTTCCGGCAGGCCGCCCACGTTGTGGTGCGACTTGATCACGTGGGCCTTGCCGCTTTTCGCGCCAGCCGACTCGATCACGTCCGGGTAGATGGTGCCCTGGGCCAGGTACTTGATGTTGTCCAGTTTGTTGGACTGGGCATCAAACACGTCGATGAAGGTGCGGCCGATGATCTTGCGCTTCTTCTCCGGGTCGGCTTCGCCGGCCAGGTTGCCGAGGAACTGCTCTTCGGCGTTGGCGCGGATCACCTTGACGCCCATGTTCTCGGCGAACATGGCCATCACTTGCTCGCCTTCGTGCAGGCGCAGCAGGCCGTTGTCGACGAACACGCAGGTCAGCTGGTCGCCGATGGCCTTGTGCAGCAGCGCGGCAACCACGGACGAGTCCACACCGCCGGACAGGCCGAGCAGGACGTTGTCGGTGCCGACCTGGGCGCGAACCTGGGCGATGGCGTCTTCAGCAATCTTCGATGGCGTCCACAGGGCTTCGCAGCCGCAGATGTCGAGGATGAAGCGCGAGAGGATACGACCGCCTTGCTTGGTATGGGTCACTTCCGGGTGGAACTGCACGCCGTAGTAGCCGCGAGCATCGTTGAACATACCGGCAATCGGGCAGCTCGGGGTGCTGGCCAGGATGTGGAAGTCTTCCGGCATCTTCGTGACTTTGTCACCGTGGCTCATCCACACGTCGAGGCCGAACAGGCCATCGGCGTCGATGTGGTCTTCGATGCCGTCGAGCAGGCGGCTCTTGCCGACTACGTCAACGCGGGCATAACCGAACTCACGCAGCTCGGAACCTTCAACCTTGCCACCCAGTTGCTCGGCCATGGTCTGCATGCCGTAGCAGATACCGAAGACCGGCACGCCCAGATCGAAAACGGCTTGCGGGCAGCGCGGGCTGTTGGCTTCGTGAACCGACTCTGGGCCGCCGGCGAGGATGACGCCTTTAGGAGCGAATTCGCGGATCGCATCTTCGTCCATGTCGAACGGATGCAGTTCGCAGTACACGCCGATTTCACGCACGCGGCGGGCGATCAGCTGGGTGTACTGGGAACCGAAGTCGAGGATCAGGATGCGGTGAGCGTGAATATCGAGGGCCATGATTCAGTCTCGTCTAAGTCATTCAGAAACAGTCGTGATTCAGAAACAACTCGGGGCTGAATAAAACAGCCCCGGTTGCTTAGCTTGTTGCTTGAAGGCTCAACCTACGCGGTAGTTTGGCGCTTCCTTGGTGATCTGCACGTCGTGAACGTGGGATTCGGCCATGCCAGCGCCGGTGATCCGCACGAACTCAGGCTTGGTGCGCATCTCTTCGATGTCGGCACTGCCGGTGTAGCCCATCGAGGAACGCAGGCCGCCCATCAGCTGATGGATGATGGCGCTCAGGGTGCCCTTGTACGGAACACGCCCTTCGATGCCTTCCGGAACCAGCTTCTCGGCGCCTGCCGAGGAGTCCTGGAAGTAACGGTCGGAGGAACCTTGAGCCTGGGACATGGCGCCCAGTGACCCCATGCCGCGATAAGCCTTGTACGAACGGCCCTGGAACAGTTCGATCTCGCCTGGCGCTTCTTCGGTACCGGCGAACATCGAGCCCATCATCACGCAGGAAGCACCGGCCACGATGGCCTTGGACAGGTCACCGGAGAAACGGATGCCGCCGTCGGCGATCAACGGTACACCAGTGCCTTCAAGGGCAGCGGCAACGTTGGCGATGGCACTGATTTGCGGCACGCCGACACCGGCGACGATGCGGGTGGTGCAGATCGAGCCAGGGCCGATACCGACCTTGACCGCGTCAGCGCCAGCTTCGGCCAGGGCCTTGGCGGCAGCACCGGTGGCGATGTTGCCGCCGATGACCTGCACTTCAGGGAAGTTCTGCTTGACCCAGCGAACGCGATCGATCACGCCCTTGGAGTGACCGTGAGCGGTGTCGACCACCACCACGTCAACGCCGGCAGCGACCAGCGCGGCAACGCGATCGCCGGTGTCTTTACCGGTGCCGACTGCAGCGCCGACGCGCAGACGACCTTGATCGTCCTTGCTGGCCAGCGGGTAAGCCTTGGCTTTTTCGATGTCGTTGACGGTCATCATGCCCTTGAGAGCGAATTTGTCGTCGACGATCAGCACGCGTTCGATGCGGTGCTTGTGCAGCAGTTCACGCACATCGTTCTTGTCGGCGCCTTCCTTGACCGTGACCAGACGCTCTTTAGGCGTCATCACTTCACGGACAGTGGCTTCCAGACGATTCTCGAAACGCACGTCACGGGAGGTGACAATGCCGACCAGGTCGCCATTGTGCAGCACCGGAACGCCGGAGATGTTGTGCATGCGGGTCAGTTCGAACAACTCGCGCACGGTGGCGTCGGCGACGATGGTGATCGGGTCCTTGACCACACCGGCTTCGTAACGCTTGACCTTGCGGACTTCGGCAGCTTGCTGCTCGATGGTCATGTTCTTGTGGATGATACCGATACCACCTTCCTGAGCCATGGCGATTGCCAGACGGGCTTCAGTGACGGTGTCCATGGCGGCGGAGACCAGTGGAATATTCAGCTCGATGCCACGGGTAAGGCGGGTCTTGAGACTGACTTCGTTAGGAAGCACCTCGGAATAACCGGGCACTAGGAGAATGTCGTCGAATGTCAGAGCTTCTTGGCTGATACGCAGCATCGCGGGGGCTCCCGAGCGGGAAAATGGAAGCGCGCCATTATAGTCAGACACCCCCTCGGGTTCAATGTAAAACTCTGTCTATTATTGGCATTACTGATATACGGAGATTGGCGGCGCCTACAATTCGACTTTCACCCAACTGACCGGCTGATCGAGCCAATCGGCGAATTCATCGAGAAAGCGCTGTTTGAACCCGGCTTCGGCCCAATTATTGAAGATGAAACCGAGGTTGGAGAAGCCGCATTCCTGCAGGAACAGGAAGCCGTTGATGTCGTCTTCATGCCCGCATTCGGGGCAGGTGAAGTTGTCGGTGCGCCCCGGCATCCAGTCTTCCAGGCTTTCGAACAGGGCTTCACCCACTTCCTTGCGGCACTCGGCGCAGCCCGCCTCTTCAAGGAAACCCTTGGCTGGCGTATAGATGCAGCGCTTGGTGATGATCTCCAGGCCATTGATCGGTTCGCCGAACGGCAGGGCTTCGGGGTGCAGCACCACTGCGCGGGCACCGTCGGCGATGGCGTGGGCCATGCGATTGCCGGTGCGGCCGCAAGTGGTCAGCTGTTCCTCGATGATGTTCTTGCGCACCAGCCAGCGCACGACGGCCCTGGCCCGGGGTTCGTGCACCGGCAGGGTGGAGATTTTCGGGACGATGATGCTTTGGGAATTCATGGGTACAGGCCTGAAACTTTGATAAAGGGTCTGGAGCATCCACAAATTATAGGCTGACCCAGACCTGATGAATGGCACCGAACCTGTGGGAGCGGGCTTGCCCGCGAAGGCGGTGTGTCAGTCGACATCATTGCTGAATGTCAGATCGCATTCGCGGGCAAGCCCGCTCCTACAGGGATGCAGGCCGGCCCGTGAAGGTACTTACAGCTCTACAACAACCGCTTGCGAAGCACGGGTCGCCTTGGCGCGGGCGGCGTCGATCGATTCGTCGCGGGCCAGTGCCACGCCCATGCGGCGCTGGCCGTTGACTTCAGGCTTGCCGAACAGGCGCAGCGCGGTATCCGGCTCGCTCAAGGCAGCGCCGAGGTTGGCGAATGCGGTCTGGGTCGACTGCCCTTCCACCAGGATCACCGCCGAAGCCGAAGGCCCGAACTGACGGATCAACGGGATCGGCAGACCGAGAATGGCCCGCGCGTGCAAGGCGAACTGCGACAGGTCCTGGGAGATCAGGGTCACCAGGCCGGTGTCGTGTGGGCGTGGCGAGACTTCGCTGAACCACACCTGATCGCCCTTGATGAACAGCTCGACGCCAAACAGGCCACGGCCACCCAGGGCTTCGGTCACTGCTTTGGCGACACGCTCGGACTCAGCCAGGGCAGCCGGGCTCATGGCTTGCGGCTGCCAGGATTCCTGATAGTCGCCCTTCTCCTGACGGTGGCCGACCGGCGCGCAGAAGGTGGTGCCGCCGACGTGGCGCACGGTCAGCAGGGTGATTTCGTAGTCGAAATCGATGAAGCCCTCGATGATCACCCGACCTTTACCGGCACGACCACCCTCCTGGGCGTAGTCCCAGGCTTTCTGCACGTCATCGACGCTACGCAACAGGCTCTGGCCCTTGCCCGAGGAACTCATGACCGGCTTGACCACGCATGGGAAACCGAGGTCTTCGACGGCTTTGCTGTAGTCCTCGAAGGTGTCGGCGAAGTGGTACGGCGAGGTCGGCAGGTCCAGCTCTTCAGCGGCCAGGCGACGGATGCCTTCGCGGTTCATGGTCAATTGCGCAGCACGGGCGGTCGGGATCACGGTGAAGCCTTCGGCTTCCAGTTCCACCAGGGTCGCGGTGGCGATGGCTTCGATTTCCGGGACGATGAAGTGCGGCTTCTCGGCTTCGATCACGGCGCGCAGCGCAGCACCATCGAGCATGTTGATCACGTGGCTGCGGTGCGCCACCTGCATGGCCGGCGCGTTGGCGTAGCGGTCCACGGCAATTACTTCAACGCCCAGGCGTTGCAGCTCGATCACCACTTCCTTGCCCAACTCGCCACAGCCACACATCAATACGCGGGTCGCGGTGGGCGACAATGGAGTTCCGATACGGGTCATCTGAAGGTCCTCAAGGAGCGGATCATCGAGGGACGCGTCGCCATGCGCGCTTCCCATGGGGAGAAAGCGCGGCATTTTACATGAACTTCAGCCGACGACAGCCTGTTTGCGCAGGCGCCAGGCCATGATCAGCCACACGGCGGTGACCCCGGCGAATTTCGAACCCAGGGCGGTGAGGATCACCCCCGGCGTCAGGGCGTCGATCATGCCGAAAAAGATAAAGGTATCGAGGGGAATGCTCAGGGCCGAACTTATCCACAGGCGATCATGCAGCGGGCGCCTGGTGATGCTGAACACCAGCCAGTCGATGCACTCGGAAACCGCGAACGCCGTGGCGCTGGCCAGGGCGATGGACGGATCGGAGGTGACATAGGACAACACCAGCGCCACCAGCATCGCCGCGAGGGCG
Source organism: Pseudomonas sp. P4_B4 (assembly GCF_056402255.1). Classification (NCBI taxonomy): domain Bacteria; kingdom Pseudomonadati; phylum Pseudomonadota; class Gammaproteobacteria; order Pseudomonadales; family Pseudomonadaceae; genus Pseudomonas; species Pseudomonas sp. P4_B4. Next base: position 33,584 of record NZ_JBFUHS010000045.1, on the reverse strand, counting down.
CCATGCCCGAACCGAGCTTGCACCATGTCGCGCAACACAAAAACCAGCCCGCCCCAGGCCGACCAGATGATGTCCAGGTGCGGCGCGGTGGAAAAGGCGTAGTTGATCAGCACGACGCTGCTGATGTAGGCGATCAGGAAGAGCATGGCGTGTACAAGTACCTGTCAATTTTGTGCACAGGGTACTTCATCTTCGGTACACAAATAACCTGTGGCGAGGGAGCTTGCTCCCGTCGGGTCGCGTAGCGGCCCCGAAATCAGCACATTCACTTGAGATTTTTGGGGTTGCTTCGCAACCCAGCGGGAGCAAGCTCCCTCGCCACAGAAGCTCCGCCACTCAGTTATCGGATTTGGAAGGCAGCATCCAGATCAACCCACTGGACTTGGCCCGCTCATGACACAACCCCAGCACCTTGCGTCGCTCGTCGTTGTCCATGCGGCTCCAGCGAGTAATCTCCTCCACCGTGCGTTGGCAACCGGTGCAGATATCATCGTCGTCCAGCGCACAAATATTCACGCAGGGCGATGCTACCGGGCGCTCGGTGGCAGTCATTCTTCCTGCTCGGCCAGGTCGCGGGCATAGCGCTGCGAGTTGTGTACATAGTGAGCAGCGCTGGCTTCCAGCATCTTGACTTGCGGCTCGGTCAATTCGCGCACCACTTTGCCGGGCGACCCCATGACCAGCGATCCGTCCGGAATCTCTTTGCCTTCGCCGATCAGCGAATTGGCGCCGATGATGCAGTTCTTGCCGATCTTCGCGCCATTGAGAATTACCGCGTTGATGCCGATCAGGCTGTAGTCGCCGACGGTGCAGCCGTGGAGCATGGCATTGTGGCCGATGGTCACGCCGGTGCCGATGGTCAGCGGGTAGCCCATGTCGGTGTGCATCACGGTACCGTCCTGGACGTTGCTGTTCTTGCCGATCAGGATCAATTCGTTGTCGCCACGCAATACGGCGTTGAACCAGACGTTGGCGCCCTCTTCCAGCTTGACCTTGCCCACCAGCACGGCATTGGGTGCGACCCAGCTCTGTGGATGGGTTTCGACGCGGGCGTCGCCCAAGCGGTATTTCATTGTGGTATTCCTCAAGGCTCAGGCAGGCTTTTTTTCAGCAAAATCAGGATTCAGGCCATTCGAACGATGGCGTCAGATATTGATAAAGCTTTTGGGAGGCTGATGCAGGCTGATTTTGGCGTCATACAGCAGGTTGATCAACTCGACGATCATGATCGCCGTCAGCCCCCAGATCTTGTATTCGCCAAAGCGATAGCTCGGCACGTACCAGCTGCGGCCCTGATAATCGATGCGATGGGTATGTTCGCGGGGGTCTTTGCGGAAGAACTCCAGGGGCACGCTGAACACCGCGGCGATCTCGGCATCGTTGGCCCGGTATTCGACAAAATCAGGGATTACCCCGACATAGGGCGTGACCTGGATACCATGCAGGCTGATCAGCGGGCTGAGCGGGCCGATCACCTCGACCAGCCCCGGTGGCAGGCCGATCTCTTCTTCGGCTTCACGCAGGGCGGTGAAAATCAGGTCGGGGTCTTCGGGGTCACGGCGCCCGCCGGGAAAGGCGACTTCGCCGCCATGGGTCGACAGGCCGCTGGCACGCAGGGTCAACACCAGCTGAGGCTCGTCACTGCGGGTGATAGGCACCAGCACCGCGGCCTCGGGAAAACGACGGTCGGTCTCCAATGTGCGTGGTGTGTGGTTACTAACCCGATGCAGTAGCTCGTCCAGCATGAGTGTTCTCGATCTGTGCCCTACCCGGCATCATGCACCAATCGCTGCGGTCGCCCAACCCCCGCAACCGCCCCATGTCGCGAAACGACAACTTGCCGACAGACACTGCCGCACGCCAAGATAGGCGCAGCATTCAGGAACCCCAGCATGAAATTTTGCAGCCAGTGCGGTAACCCGGTGACCCAGCGCATTCCCGAAGGCGATTCGCGCCTGCGTTTTGTCTGCGACAGTTGTCAGGCCATTCACTACCAGAACCCCAACATCGTCGCCGGCTGCGTGGCGACCTGGGGCACCAAGGTGTTGTTGTGCCGGCGGGCCATCGAGCCGCGCCGCGGTTACTGGACCCTGCCCGCCGGTTTCATGGAGAACGGTGAGACCATCGAGCAGGCAGCCATTCGCGAAACCGCCGAGGAAGCCTGCGCCCGGGTGCGCAACCTGAGCATCTATACCCTGATCGACGTGCCACACATCAGTCAGGTGCATGTGTTCTTCCGTGCCGAGCTGGCGGACCTGGATTTTTCTGCCGGCCCCGAGAGCCTGGAAGTACAACTATTCGACGAAGCGGACATTCCTTGGGATGAGCTGGCTTTCCGCACGGTGGGCCGTACCTTAGAATGCTTCTTCGCTGACCGGCGGACCGAGGTCTATCCCGTACGGTCTGAATCGATCCCGCCGCTTGCTCAGCCTGCCAACTAAAAACATCTATTATAAATAAATAGTCGCGACACCTCCTGGGGAATCGTTTCAATGCGCTGGTTGCTTGCCCTGTTCTGTTTGTCGTTCGTCACGGTATCCCAGGCTTCTGCCGTGGAAACCCTGGACGGCAAGGTCATCGAGAAAATCCTGATTCTCAAGTCTTCCCATCAATTGCAATTGATCAATGACGGCAAGCCGCTCAAGACCTATCGCATTTCCCTGGGCAAGCGTCCCAAGGGGCCGAAGCTGATGGAAGGCGACAAGCGCACCCCGGAAGGCTTCTACTGGGTCGACTGGCGCAAGATCAGCGACCGCTTCAACCTGGCGATGCACATTTCCTACCCGAACATCAGCGACTCTGCCCGCGCCCGTCGTGAAGGCGTCGAGCCCGGCGGCATGATCATGATCCACGGCACCCCGGACAGCGAAGACACCCCCGAAGACCTGTTCCACACCCTGGACTGGACCGACGGCTGCATCGCCATGCGCAACATGGACATGCGCGAAGTCTGGAATCTGGTGCCGGACGGCACGATGATCGAAATCCGCCCGTAATTCCCCACGACCGTTGGTCGCTCTCGAAAAATAAATTTAGAAGATCGCAGCCTGCGGCAGCTCCTACTGGGTGAATACCATTTCGCTCTGTAGGAGCTGCCGCAGGCTGCGATCTTTGTCGCTTTAAACCCTACCTCTAATACCACTTCAAACCAACCCACCTCCAGCCGGCCATAATCGGCGTGTTCTTGCTCGCCTGCGGTAAAGCCCTGGCGTTGACATGGTATTCAAGTGGTATTAGTTTTCGCCCATTCACGGGCAAAAACATTCCAATATCCGCCCCGGACACCCGCCATGAACGATCTCCAGGCCCTGCGCCCCGACGACACCCAACCCACACCGTTGTACCTGCAACTGGCACGCAGCCTGGAAGCGGCGATCCATGCCGGCCAGTGGAAAGCCGAGCAGGCTATGCCATCGGAACGCAACTTGAGCGAGACGCTGGGCATCTCCCGCGTCACCGCCCGCAAGGCGCTGGAAGTGTTGTTCGAACAAGGCCTGATCCGCCGCAACCAGGGCTCCGGCACCTTCATCACGCCGCGCCTCGAACAACCGTTGTCGCGCCTTTCCGGCTTCAGTGAAATGCTCCGCCTCAAGGGTTTCGTGCCCGGTTCGCAATGGCTGGAGCGGGAAATCACCCTGCCGACCCACGAAGAGCTGATTCGCCTCGGCCTGTCGCCCAACGACAAGGTTGCGCGCCTCAAACGCCTGCGCAAGGCCGACGACACGGTGATGGCCATCGAGATGAGCACCCTGCCCGCCTCGATCATTCCCAAGCCGCAGGCGGTGGGCGATTCCCTCTACGAGTTCCTCGACGGCATCGGCAAACCGGTGGTCCGTGCCCTGCAGCACATCCAGGCGATCAACGCCTCGGACGAGTTCGCCGCACTGGTGGGCATCGCCCCCGGCACCGCCATGTTGCTGATGACCCGGGTCGGCTACCTCGAAGACAACACGCCCATCGAAGTCACCGACACCTATTGCCGTAACGACTACTACGACTTTGTCGCAGAGCTTCGAAGATAAAGAGCTTCGTAGATAAAGAGCTGCGTCGCTAAACACCGAGATCCAGACATGTCCGAAGACAACATCCTCACCGCCCACGGCTGGGTTCGCGGCCGACTGGTCCACGAGCACGGTAAAGTCGTGTCGATCGAAGGCCAGCCCTGCGATCCGGCGGACAATGATCTGCCGTACCTGCTGCCGGGCTTTATCGACCTGCACGTGCACGGAGGCGGCGGCAAAGACATCATGGAAGGCGCGTCGGCCTTCGAAACCATCACCCGAACCCACGTGCGCTTCGGCACGACGTCGCTGCTGGCCACCACCATGACGGCACCGAGCGAAGAGATATCCAGCGTGCTCCAGGCCGTCGGCGAGTTCTGTGAGCAGCGGTCCCAAGGCTGCGCCCGGGTGCTCGGTGTGCACCTCGAAGGCCCTTACATCAACCCCGGCAAACTCGGCGCGCAACCCAACTTCGCCCACACCGCGCTGATGGCCGAAGTTGAAGAATATCTGGCGCTCGCGCCGATCCGGGTGATCACCATTGCCCCGGAAATCGCCGGTCACGACGCCTTGATCCGCGAACTCAGCGGCCGTGGCATCCGCATGCAGATCGGCCACACCCTTGGAAGTTACGAGGAAGGCGTGGCCGCGCTGGAGGCCGGTGCCAGCAGTTTCACCCACCTCTACAACGCCATGAGCCCGCTGCATCACCGCGAACCGGGGATCGTCGGCGCAGCCCTGGCCCACGCCAAATTCGCCGAACTGATTCCGGACTTGCTGCACGTGCACCCCGGCGCCATCCGCGTGGCCCTGCGTTCGATTCCGTGCCTGTATTGCGTCACCGATTCGACCGCCGCCGCCGGCATGCCCGATGGCGAGTACAAACTCGGCAGCCACACCGTGACCAAATGCCTGGGCGGCGTGCGCCTGCCCGACGGCACCCTGGCCGGCAGCACGCTGACCATGGATCAGGCCCTGCGCAACCTGGTGAAGATCGGCCTGTCCATCGCCGAAGCCTCGCAGCGCCTGTCGCAATTCCCCGCCGACTACCTCGGCATCACCGAACGCGGGCGCCTGCAACCGGGGGCCTGGGCCGACTGCGTGCGGCTGGATCGCTCACTGAAACTGACCGCTGTCATGGTCGAAGGAGAAGACATTGACTTCAAAAATGCTTGAAGAGGCGCTGTCCTCGTTCCAGGCCGTGCAGGCCCAGTTGCAAACACTCGACCCGCAGATGATCGAGATCGCCGGGCGCCTGCGTCGTCAGCCGCCGCAAGTGGCCATGACCGTGGCGCGCGGCAGCTCCGACCATGCCGCCAGCTACTTCGCCTACCTGACCATGCAACTGCTGGGCATCCCGGTGGCGTCGCTGCCGATGTCGGTGGTGACCATGCAGCAGGCGCCATTGAAGGTCAGCGGCCAGGTGGCATTCGCCTTTTCGCAATCGGGGCAAAGCCCGGACCTGGTCAACAGCCTGCGCCTGTTGCGCAAGCGCGGTGCCTTGAGCATTTCGCTGGTCAACGTCGAAGACTCGCCGCTGGAAGCCGCCTGCGAATTCAGCCTGCCGCTGTGTGCCGGCACCGAAAGCAGCGTCGCTGCGACCAAGAGTTTTATCGCCACCCTCAGCGCCAGCGCCCGGTTGATTGGCCACTGGAAAGAAGACGCCGAATTGCTCGAGGCCGGCTCTGCCTTGCCCGACGGCCTGCGCGACGCCGCGCAACAGGACTGGAGCCCGGCCATCGACGCCTTGCGCGATTGCCAGCGATTGATGGTGATCGGCCGTGGCGCCGGTTTCGCCATCGCCCAGGAAGCGGCGCTCAAGTTCAAGGAGACCTCGGCGATCCAGGCCGAAGCCTTCAGCAGCGCCGAAGTCCGTCACGGCCCGATGGCCTTGATCGGCGACAACTACCCGCTGCTGGTGTTTGCCCCACGGGGCGCCGAACAGGCCAGTTTGTTGAGCCTGGCCGCCGACATGCGCCAGCGCGGCGCCCGTGTCCTGCTGGCCGCGCCGAATGACGTGCTTGAACGCGACCTGACGCTGACCCGCGCCGAACACCCGGCCCTCGACCCGATTCTGGCGATCCAGAGTTTCTACGTGATGGCCGCCGGCCTGGCCGTGGCCCGTGGCATGGACCCGGACCAGCCGCGACACCTGAGCAAAGTGACACGCACCCATTGAGTCCGACTCGAAACGATTTCCTGATGAGACCGAGCCATGCATAACAACAATAAAGAGCTGACCTTAAGCGCCCCGCTCAGCGGCCCGGTGCTCACGCTCGCCAAAGTCCCGGACCCGGTGTTTGCCAGCGGCGCCATGGGTGACGGCATCGCCATCGATCCGCTCAACGACACGCTCCACGCACCCTGCGCCGGCGTGGTGGTGCATGTCGCCCGCACCGGTCACGCGGTAACCCTGCGTGCCGACAACGGCGCAGAACTGCTCCTGCACCTGGGCCTCGACACGGTCGAGTTGCAGGGCCAGGGCTTCTCGATGCTGGTCAAGGAAGGCGCGCGCGTCGCCAACGGCCAACCGTTGCTGCGCTACGACCTCGACAAGGTCGCGCAACAGTGCAAGAGCCTGGTCAGCCTGCTGATCCTCACCAACAGCCAGGACTTTCAGGCACGGCCCATCACCCTCAAGTCGGTAAAGGTCGGCGAGCCGCTGCTGCACATCATTCGTCGACAGACGTCGAGCGCACAGGTTGATGCCGATTTTGCCGGCGCCGAGATTGTCGGTCACGGGCGCATTGCTCACCGTGGCGGCCTGCATGCGCGGCCAGCCGCACTGATCCGTCAGACCGCGCAAGGATTCAAAAGCAAATCGCAGCTGCATTTCGCCGGCAAGTCGGCCACCTGCGACAGCCTGATCGGCCTGATGGGGCTGGCCGTCGGCGAGCAGGCGGAGGTCCAGGTCAGTTGTCGGGGGCCAGATGCCGAAGCCGCGCTGCAAGCCTTGCTGACCGCGTTATCCACAGCCTTGGCCGAAGATAGCCACGCCGCCGCGCCAGCCACGATTGCCCAACGCAATCGCCCCGCCGAAGCCGGCGTGTTGCACGGCGTCTGCGCGGCACCCGGCCTGGTCGGCGGGCCGCTGTTTCGCCTGAATGCAATCAGCCTGCCGCTGGATGCCGGCCAGCATGATCCGCAGCAACAACAGCATGTTCTGGATGCAGCTCTGTGCCAGGTGCGCAGCGAAATCGAGCACACGCTGGCCCAGGCGAAAAAACACAAGGACACCGCCGAAGAGGCGATTTTCTCCGCACACCTGGCACTGCTCGAAGACCCGGCCCTGCTGGACGCCGCCAGTCAAACCGTCGCCCAGGGCACGGCCGCGACGCACGCCTGGAGCCAAGCCATCGACGTGCAATGCGAAGTCCTCCAGCAAACCGGCAGCACGCTRCTGGCCGAGCGCGCCAACGACCTGCGCGACCTCAAGCAACGGGTGCTGCGCGCATTGCTCGGCGATACCTGGCATTACGATGTGCCGGCCGGCGCCATCGTCGCGGCGCATGAACTGACGCCTTCCGATTTACTGCAACTGAGCCAGCAAGGCGTCGCCGGGTTGTGCATGGCCGAAGGCGGCGCGACCTCCCACGTGGCGATTCTGGCCCGGGGCAAAGGCCTGCCGTGCATGGTCGCACTGGGCTCGACGCTGCTCGATCAGCAACAGGGGCAACCGGTGGTGCTGGACGCCGACGGCGGCCGCCTCGAACTGACACCCAGCACACAGCGCCTGGCGGACGTGCGCCAGCTGCAACAGCTACAGCAACAACGCCGGGCCGAACAACAGGCCCAAGCGCACACACCCGCGCTGACCACCGATGGCCTGCGCATCGAAGTCGCCGCCAACGTGGCGTCCAGCACGGAAGCGGCAGACGCACTGGCCAATGGCGCCGACGGCGTCGGCTTGCTGCGTACCGAGTTTCTCTTCGTCGACCGCCACACCGCCCCGGACGAACAGGAACAGCACCACGCCTATCAAGCGGTGCTCGATGCCATGGGCGACAAGTCGGTGATCATCCGCACCATCGACGTCGGCGGCGACAAGCAACTGGACTACCTGCCGCTGCCCGCCGAGGCCAATCCGGTGCTCGGCCTGCGCGGCATTCGCCTGGCCCAGGTTCGCCCTGAACTGCTCGACCAGCAACTGCGCGCGCTGCTGCACCTGCGCCCGTTGTCACGCTGCCGGATCCTGCTGCCGATGGTCACGGAAGTCGATGAGCTGCTGCATATCCGCCAACGCCTCGATGCCTTGTGCGGTGAACTCGGCCTGGCGCAACGCCCGGAGCTGGGGGTGATGATCGAGGTTCCGGCCGCCGCGCTGCTGGCCGAGCAACTGGCCGAACACGCGGACTTCCTGTCCATCGGCACCAACGACCTGTCGCAATACACCCTGGCCATGGACCGCGACCACGCCGGGCTCGCCGCCCGCGTCGATGCACTGCACCCGGCGCTGCTGCGGTTGATCGCCCAGACCTGTGCCGGTGCGGCGTTGCACAACCGTTGGGTGGGCGTGTGCGGTGCACTGGCGTCCGATCCGTTGGCCACGCCGGTGTTGATCGGCCTGGGGGTCAGTGAATTGTCGGTGAGCCCGGTACAGGTCGGTGAAATCAAGGACCGCGTGCGTCATCTCGACGCCAGCGAATGCCGGCGCATCAGCCTGGACTTGCTCAAGCTGAGCAGCGCCGGCGCGGTGCGTCACGCCTGTCACCAGCATTGGCCTCTGAGCTAAAGAACAACAAAAATCCACGGAGAACCGCCATGTACCAACTTTTCATCGAAGGCCTGCAACGCCTCGGGCGCGCGCTGATGCTGCCGATCGCGATCCTGCCGATTGCCGGCCTGCTGCTGCGCCTGGGCGATACCGACCTGCTGAACATCGCGATCATCCACGACGCCGGCCAGGTGATTTTCGCCAACCTGGCGATGATCTTCGCCATCGGCATCGCGGTCGGTTTCGCCAAAGACAACAATGGTACGGCGGGTCTTGCCGGAGTGATCGGCTACCTGGTGATGATCTCCACCCTCAAGGTGCTCGACCCGAGCATCAACATGGGCATGCTCGCCGGGATCGTCAGCGGCCTGATGGCCGGCGCGCTGTACAACCGCTTCAAGGACATCAAGCTGCCGGAATACCTGGCGTTCTTCGGGGGCCGGCGCTTTGTGCCGATTGCCACCGGGTTCGCCGCCGTGGGGCTGGGCGTGGTGTTCGGCTACATCTGGCCGCCGATCCAGCACGGCATCAACAGCTTCGGCACGCTGATGATGGAAAGCGGCAGCTTCGGCGCATTCGTCTTCGGCGTGTTCAACCGCCTGCTGATCGTCACCGGCCTGCACCACATCCTCAACAACATGGCGTGGTTCGTGTTCGGCAACTTCACCGACCCCACCACCGGCGCGCTGGTGACTGGCGACCTGTCACGCTACTTCGCCGGCGACCCGAAAGGTGGCCAGTTCATGACCGGCATGTTCCCGATGATGATCTTCGGCCTGCCCGCCGCCTGCCTGGCGATGTACCGCAACGCCCTGCCGGAACGGCGCAAGGTGATGGGCGGGATCTTCCTGTCGATGGCGTTGACCGCGTTCCTGACCGGCGTCACCGAGCCGATCGAATTCGCCTTCATGTTCCTCGCGCCGTTGCTGTTTCTGCTGCATGCGTTGCTGACCGGCCTGTCGATGGCCATCACCAATGCCCTGAACATCCATTTGGGCTTCACCTTCTCCGGCGGCTTCATCGACATGATTCTTGGCTGGGGCAAGTCCACCAACGGCTGGCTGGTGTTCCCAGTGGGCCTGGCGTATACGGTGATCTATTACGTGGTGTTTGATTTCTGTATCCGCCGCTTCGACCTGAAGACACCGGGCCGCGAAACCAGCGCTGGCACCCCGCAGGTTGCGGTGGCCGACAATGAACGCGCCGGGGCTTACATAAAGGCCTTGGGCGGTGCCGAAAACCTGATCACCGTCGGCGCCTGCACCACGCGCTTGCGCCTGGACATGGTGGATCGCAACAAGGCATCGGATACCGATCTGAAAGCGCTCGGCGCCATGGCCGTGGTGCGTCCGGGCAAGGGCGGAAGTTTGCAGGTGGTGGTGGGGCCTTTGGCCGACGCGATTGCCGATGAAATTCGCCTGGCGATGCCGGCGCTGGGTCGCGCCTTGGTGTCGTCACCAGCGGCAGAAATCGACGCACCTCCACCTGCCGCCGTGGCAACACCCGAGGCCCAGCAATGGCTCAATGCCCTGGGCGGTGGCAACAATGTGCTGCAACTCGATTGCATCGCGATGACCCGCATCCGTCTGCAACTGGACAATGGCAAAGCGTTGTCGGAGTGTGATTTGAAAGCGTTGGGTTGCCAGGGAGTCAGCCAGTTGGAAGGTGGCATCTGGCATCTGTTGATTGGCGACAAGGCACCGAGTGTGAGTGATGCGCTGGAAGCGTTGGTCAATCGTACTGAGGTGAGTGCCAAGGTTTAGCACCTGATTGCCGGCCTACATCGAACCAATGTGGGAGCGGCGGCGCGGCGATCCGACTTGCTCGCGAAGAGGGAGTGTCAGTCAACATCAATGCTGACCGACCCGCCGCCTTCGCGAGCAAGCCCGCTCCCACAGTTTTGATCAGTGTACATTCGTTGAACGGCTTGCAACAAAAAACCCGCTGAAATCACTTTCAGCGGGTTTCTCATTTCAGCAGCCGGGAAGATCAGAAATCCTCCAGCCGCCACACTTCATAAGCCGGTGTCTCGTAGGGATGGCTCTGCTTAAGAGCCGCCACCACCGAGCGAATCAACTCATCCGCCACCACCAGCTCAACCTTCCATTCCTCGACCTGCTCGACCTGCCCTGCCTCGCCAATGAACGGCTGACTGCCGTCCAGTGGACGAAACTGACCGAGGCCCAACACCTGCCATGCACAGTGGTCGTAAGCACCGATTCGACCGCCACCGGCGGCGAATACGGCACTTTTGACCACTTCGACATGACTGTCGGGAACAAAGAAGCTGAGCTTGTACACGGCTATCAGTTCACCCAGACGCGAGCGTTACGGAACATACGCATCAGCGGTGCATCTTCGTTCCAGTCATCGGAGCGCCACGAGTTCTGCACGGCGCGGAACACACGTTCCGGGTGCGGCATCATGATGGTCACGCGACCGTCGCGGCTGGTCAGGCCGGTGATCCCGCGCGGCGAGCCGTTCGGGTTGGCCGGGTAGCTTTCGGTGACCTTGCCGTGGTTGTCGACGAAACGCATCGCCACGCAACCCGACAGATCGGCTTCCAGCAGTGCTTCTTCGCTGGAGAACTCGGCATGGCCTTCGCCGTGGGCGATGGCGATCGGCATGCGCGAACCGGCCATGCCTTGCAGGAAGATCGAGTTCGACTCCTGGATCTGCACCATGGCAACACGGGCTTCGAACTGCTCGGAACGGTTGCGCACGAAGTGCGGCCAGAACTCGCTGCCCGGGATCAGCTCGTGCAGGTTGGACATCATCTGGCAACCGTTGCACACGCCGAGGGTGAAGCTGTCGTTGCGTTCGAAGAAGCCCTGGAACGCATCGCGGGCACGGCTGTTGAACAGTGCGGATTTCGCCCAGCCTTCACCGGCACCCAATACGTCGCCGTAAGAGAAGCCACCGCAAGCGACCATGCCCTTGAACTCGTTCAGGTCGACACGGCCGGCCAGAATGTCGCTCATGTGCACGTCGATCGCGTTGAAACCGGCGCGGTCGAACGCGGCCGCCATTTCCACCTGACCGTTGACGCCCTGCTCACGCAGTACGGCAACCTGTGGGCGAATGCCTTTCTTGATGTAAGGCGCGGCGATGTCCTGGTTGATGTCGTAGCTCAGCTTGACGCTCAGGCCCGGGTTGTCTTCTTCCAGCAGCACGTCGAACTCTTGCTCGGCGCAGTCGGCGTTGTCACGCAGACGCTGGATCTGGTAGCTGGTCGCGGCCCACTGGCGTTGCAGCAGACGACGCTGGCCTTCGAACACGGTGTCACCGTTGAAGGTGATGCTGATCTCGCCATTGTTGATTGGCTGACCGATCACCGACACGCAATCGCCCAGGCCGGCGGCGCTGAACTGCGCGAGGATGTCCGGGGTGGCGTCCTGGCGAACCTGGATCACGGCGCCCAGTTCTTCGTTGAACAGGATGGCGGCGATGTCGGCGGAGGTTTCTGCCAGACCGTCGAGGTTCAGGCTCAGGCCGCAGTGACCAGCGAACGCCATCTCGACAACGCTGGTCAACAGACCACCGTCGGAACGGTCGTGGTAAGCCAGCAGGTGACCGTCGGCGTTGAGGCCCTGGATCACCGCGAAGAACGCTTTCAGGTCTTCGGCGTCATCGACGTCCGGAGCCTGCTTGCCGAGCTTGCCGTGAACCTGCGCGAGGATCGAGGCGCCCATGCGGTTCTGGCCGCGGCCGAGGTCGATCAGGATCAGGTCAGTGGTGCCCTTGTCCATGCGCAGTTGCGGGGTCAGGGTCTGACGGATGTCAGTCACTGGCGCGAATCCGGTCACGATCAGGGACATCGGCGAAGTGACGGACTTGTCCACGCCTTCATCGTTCCAGCGCGTGGCCATGGACATCGAGTCCTTGCCCACCGGAATGGTAATGCCCAGCTCAGGGCACAGCTCCATGCCGACCGCTTTCACGGTGTCGTACAGGCGTGCGTCTTCACCCGGGTGACCGGCAGCGGACATCCAGTTCGCCGACAACTTGATGTCGGAGATCTTGCCGATGCGCGAAGCGGCGATGTTGGTCAGGGTTTCGCCGATGGCCATGCGGCCCGACGCCGGAGCGTCCAGCAGTGCCAGCGGAGTACGCTCGCCCATGGCCATGGCTTCACCGGTGTAGACGTCGAAGCTGGTGGCGGTGACGGCAACGTCGGCTACCGGAACCTGCCATGGGCCGACCATTTGGTCACGGGCCACGAGGCCGGTGATGGTGCGGTCGCCGATGGTGATCAGGAAGCTCTTGCTCGCCACGGCCGGGTGATGCAGGACGCGCTCGACGCAGTTGGCGATGTCGAGGGTCGACGGATCGAAATCATCGCCCAGCTCGTTTTCACGAACCACCGAACGGTGCATGCGCGGGGCTTTGCCCAGCAGCACTTCCAGCGGCATGTCCACCGGGCTGTTGCCGAAGTGGCTGTCGGTGACGGTCAGCTGCGGTTCGGCAGTGGCTTCGCCGACCACGGCGAACGGGCAACGCTCGCGTTCGCAGATCGCCTTGAAGCGCTCGAAGTCAGCCGGGCCGACCGCCAGAACGTAGCGTTCCTGGGATTCGTTGGACCAGATTTCGTGCGGGGCCATGCCCGGCTCGTCGTTTGGAATGTTGCGCAGTTCGAAACGGCCACCGCGGTCGCCGTCGTTGACCAGTTCCGGGAAGGCGTTGGACAGACCGCCCGCACCCACGTCGTGGATGAAGCTGATCGGGTTCTTGTCGCCCAGTTGCCAGCAACGGTCGATGACTTCCTGGCAGCGACGTTCCATTTCCGGGTTTTCGCGCTGTACCGAAGCGAAGTCCAGGTCCGCCGAGCTGGTGCCGGTGGCCATGGAGGAAGCCGCGCCGCCGCCCAGGCCGATCAGCATCGCCGGGCCGCCGAGCACGATCAGCTTGGAGCCGACCAGGATCTCGCCTTTCTTGACGTGTTCTTCACGGATGTTGCCCATGCCGCCAGCCAGCATGATCGGCTTGTGGTAGCCACGGACTTCATCGCCGTGCGGGGTGGTGATCGACTGTTCGAAGGTACGGAAGTAGCCGGTCAGGGCCGGACGACCGAATTCGTTGTTGAACGCAGCGCCGCCCAGCGGGCCTTCGATCATGATGTCCAGGGCGGTAACGATGCGCTCAGGCTTGCCGTACGGCACTTCCCACGGCTGTTCGAAGCCCGGGATTTGCAGGTTGGACACGGTGAAACCGGTCAGGCCAGCCTTCGGCTTGGCACCGCGACCGGTGGCGCCTTCGTCGCGGATCTCGCCACCGGAACCGGTGGATGCGCCCGGGAACGGGGCAATCGCGGTCGGGTGGTTGTGGGTTTCAACCTTCATCAGGATGTGCACCGGCTCCTGCACCGCACCGTACTGGCGGGTCTCAGGGTCCGGGAAGAAGCGACCGGCGACGGAGCCGACGATCACCGAAGCGTTGTCCTTATAAGCCGACAGAACGCCTTCGCTGTGCATCACGTAGGTGTTCTTGATCATGCCGAACAGGCTTTTTTCCTGGCTCTCGCCGTCGATATCCCAACTGGCGTTGAAGATCTTGTGACGGCAGTGCTCGGAGTTCGCCTGGGCGAACATCATCAGTTCGATGTCGTGCGGGTTGCGCTTCAAGCCGACGAAGGCGTTGACCAGATAGTCGATCTCGTCTTCGGCCAGGGCCAGGCCCAGCTCGGTGTTGGCTTTTTCCAGCGCGGCACGGCCGCCACCCAGCACGTCGATGGCGGTCAGGGGTTTCGGTTCGGCGTGGCTGAACAGGCCGGCGGCCTGTTCGAGGTTGCCCAGGACGATCTGGGTCATGCGGTCGTGCAGACCGTCGGCGATCAGCTGGGCTTCAGCGTCGCTGAACTGGCCGGCCACGTAGAACGCGATGCCGCGCTCAAGGCGCTGGATTTTCGCCAGGCCACAGTTACGGGCGATGTCGCTGGCCTTGCTCGACCACGGCGAGATGGTGCCGAAACGCGGCAGCACCAGAAACAGACGACCGGTCGGTTCCTGTACCGGAACGCTTGGACCGTACTTCAGAAGGCGCGCAAGCACCTGCTGTTCGTCGCCGGTCAGGACGCCGGTAACTTCGGCGAAGTGAGCGAATTCAGCATACAGGCCACTGACAGCCGGAACCTTCTGGCTCAGTTGCTCAAGGAGTTTGCTGTGGCGAAAGGCAGAAAGGGCAGGAGCGCCGCGCAGGATCAACATCTTCGGGACAGCCTCGGGAAGGGGTGTGCTTTGAGGCCGTGCATTCTAGCCTAAACAGCCCGCGACAGCACCCGAAACGCTACGCACGGTTGCACCCGGGCGTCGATCTGTGTTTCTGCCTCGAAAGTCAGGTTAACCGAGTGTGTGACGACAGCTTATTTTTACTGTAACAAAATGCAGACAAAGCCCATTCCTGCGGGGTTTCGGCCGGTTTTGTGATCTCTAGCAGACTAGCCCCTCACTGTCGAGATATGGCGCCCGTGGTCCTTTGCGTATACTGCGCAAATGTTTTTCCCAACGGCTTTGCGTCCGCGGTACGCCAAATGGCTCATCGCAACCGGACTCTTCCTGATGCTCGGTGGCTGTGTTGATAAACCCAACACGCTCGAGCGCGTAAAGGAGGATGGTGTGCTGCGGGTGGTTACCCGAAACAGCCCTGCCACCTACTTTCAGGATCGCAACGGTGAAACCGGCTTCGAATACGAGCTGGTGAAGCGCTTCGCCGACGATCTGGGGGTCGAGCTCAAGATCGAGACCGCCGACAACCTCGATGACCTGTTCAACCAGGTCGGCAAGCCCAACGGCCCGGTGCTGGCGGCGGCCGGTCTGGTCAGCAGCGAAGAACGCAAGAAGCAGGTGCGCTTCTCCCACTCCTATCTGGAAGTCACCCCGCAGATCATCTACCGCAACGGCCAGTCCCGGCCGACCGATGCGAAGGATCTGGTGGGCAAGAAGATCATGGTGCTCAAGGGCAGCACCCACGCCGAACAACTCGCACAGCTGAAACAGAAATTTCCCGGCATCGAATACGAAGAGTCTGACGCGGTTGAGGTCGTCGATCTCCTGCGCATGGTCGACGAAGGTCAGATCGACCTGACACTGGTCGACTCCAACGAAGTGGCGATGAACCAGGTGTACTTCACCAACATCCGGGTCGCCTTCGACCTCGGTGATGCCAGCAACCAGAGCTGGGCCGTCGCCCCGGGCGACGACAACAGCCTGCTCAACGAAATCAACGATTACCTCGACAAGGTCAAGAAGAACGGCACCCTGCAACGCCTCAAGGACCGCTACTACGGGCATGTCGACGTCCTCGGCTACATGGGCGCCACCACGTTTGCCCAACACTTGCAGCAACGCCTGCCCAAGTACGAACAGCACTTCAAGTCATACGCCAAAAAAGAGAAAGTCGACTGGCGCCTGCTCGCGGCCATCGGGTATCAGGAGTCGTTGTGGCAACCGGCGGTCACGTCCAAGACCGGCGTGCGCGGCCTGATGATGCTGACCCAGAACACCGCGCAGGCCATGGGCGTGTCCAACCGCCTGGACCCCAAGCAGAGCATCATGGGCGGCGCCAAGTACCTGGCCTACATGAAAGACCAGCTCGACGATTCGATTCAGGAACCGGACCGTACCTGGTTTGCTCTGGCAGCCTACAACATCGGCAGCGGGCACCTGGATGACGCACGCAAACTGGCGGCCAAGGAAGGGTTGAACCCGGACAAATGGCTGGATGTAAAGAAAATCCTGCCGCGCCTGTCGGAAAAGAAGTGGTACAGCAAAACCCGTTACGGCTACGCCCGTGGCGGCGAACCGGTACATTTCGTGGCGAACATCCGTCGCTACTACGACATCCTGACCTGGGTCACGCAGCCGCAGCTTGAGGGCGACCAGGTCGCCCAGGGTAAACTGCTTGTTCCGGGGATCGACAAGACCAAGCCTGCTCAAGAGCCCGCCCCGCTCTAACAGAACAACCGAGATCAAATGTGGGAGCGGGCTTGCTCGCGAAAGCGGAGTGTCAGCCAACAGAGATGTTGAATGATAAACCGCCTTCGCGAGCAAGCCCGCTCCCACAGGGTTTTGTGTTGGTTTTTAAGCTTTGGCAGCCGCCGCCAGAATCAACGCCTTCATCTCCGAAACTGCCGACTTGAAGCCAACGAACAGCGCGTGGGCCACCAGCGCATGGCCGATGTTCAGCTCGTTGATGCCCTTGATCGCCGCCACGGCTTCAACGTTGTGATAGTGCAGGCCATGGCCGGCATTGACGATCAGGCCCTGGGTCAGGCCGAAGGCCACGCCATCGGCCACACGCTTGAGTTCTTCGGCGACTTCGGTCGGCGTCTCGGCATCGGCATAACGCCCGGTGTGCAGTTCGATGGCCGGTGCGCCGACACGGCGGGATGCTTCGATCTGGCGCTCATCGGCGTCAATGAACAGCGACACTTCGGAGCCGATCTTCGACAGGCGCTCGACCGCCGCCTTGATCCGCGCTTCCTGACCCGCCACGTCCAGGCCACCTTCGGTGGTCAGCTCCTGGCGGGTTTCCGGTACCAGGCAAATGTGCGCCGGGCGGATGCGCTCGGCGAACTGCATCATTTCCTCGGTGACGCCCATTTCGAAGTTCATGCGGGTTTGCAGCACGTCCTTGAGCAGCAGAACGTCGCGTTCCTGAATGTGCCGACGGTCTTCGCGCAGGTGCACGGTGATGCCGTCCGCGCCCGCCTCTTCCGCGTCCAGTGCAGCCTTGACCGGGTCCGGGTAACGGGTGCCCCGGGCCTGACGCAGGGTGGCAACGTGGTCGATGTTCACGCCAAGAAGAATGCGGGTGCTGGTGGTCACGGAAAGCGCTCCAGAAGAAGAGAAAGTTCGGTGCACAGCATACGGGGAGACTACGGCTTGCGAAACAGCTCGCGACTGACCAGGGGACGACCGCCCAAGTGAACGGCCAACGCCTGGCGCATCAAGCGCTTGGCAGCAGACAGAGCGCCGGGGGCGGACCAGTCAGCTTCAGCCATCGCCAGCAGCTCGGTGCCGTTGAACAGGCCCGGTTGCAACAGGTAGACCCGCTCCAGCCCCGCGTCCACTTGCAAACGGTAGAGGCCGTCCGGCGCGATGGGCTGATCATGAATATCAGTCGTCAGGGAAAAACCGTAGCCGAGGTCATCGAGCAAGCGCCATTCGAAGGAGCGCAGCAGCGGCTCCAGTGGGCGACCTTCGGCCAGGGCCAGCAAGGTGGAGGCGTAATGATCGAACACCGAGGGGAGCGGATCTTCAGCGGGCAACAGGCGAATCAGCAGTTCATTGAGGTAAAGACCGCTGAACAGCGCCTCTCCATTGAGCCAGGTTGAAACACCGGCGCTTTCCATGCGCCCGACATTCTTCAGCTCGCCCTTGCCCCGAAACTCCACTTCCAGCGGCACGAATGGCCGCGCCAACGTCCCGGCCTTGCCCCGTGCACTGCGCAACACCGCCCGCAGCCGGCCTTGCGGCGTCAGGAAGTCCACCAGCGCACTGTTTTCACGGTAGGCGCGGGAGTGGAGGACGTAGGCGGGTTGGGCAATGGGTTGGGACATGGAACTCTCAATGAACTGTAGGAGCGAGCTTGCTCGCGATGGTGGGTAACGATAACGCGGGCATTCTGAATGAACACGGCGCTTTCAAGTCCATCGCGAGCAAGCTCGCTCCTACAGGGGGCCTTGCGAAATATTACAGATCGCCATAACCCAACGAACGCAACGCACGCTCGTCATCGGACCAGCCACCCTTAACCTTGACCCACAGGTTGAGCATGATCTTGGAGTCGAACAGCAGCTCCATGTCCTTGCGCGCTTCGGTGCCGATACGCTTGATGCGCTCGCCCTTGTCGCCAATGATGATTTTCTTCTGGCCATCGCGCTCGACGAGGATCAAGGCATGGATGTGCAGGGTCTTGCCCTGCTGCTTGAACTCTTCGATTTCAACGGTGATCTGGTACGGCAGCTCGGCGCCCATCTGGCGCATGATTTTTTCGCGCACCAGCTCGGCGGCGAGGAAACGGCTGCTGCGGTCGGTGATCTGGTCTTCCGGGAAGAAGTGATCGTTTTCCGGCAGGTGCTCGGCAATCACGCGTTCCAGTGCATCGAGGTTGTGCCCGTGCTGTGCGGAAATCGGGATGATCTGCGCATTCGGCAACTGCTCCTGCAACCAGCTCAGGTGCGGCATCAGCTCGGCTTTGTCTTCGATGCGATCGGTCTTGTTCAACGCCACGATCAGTGGGCCGGTCACGTACTGGACGCGCTCGAGAACCATCTGGTCTTCTTCGGTCCACTTGGTGCGATCGACCACGAAGATCACCACGTCGACGTCTTTCAACGCCGCCGAAGCAGTCTTGTTCATGTAGCGGTTCAGGGCCTTCTCGCCACCCTTGTGCATACCGGGGGTGTCGACGTAGATAGCCTGCACATCGCCCTCGGTCTTGATACCGAGCATGTTGTGACGGGTGGTTTGCGGTTTGCGCGAGGTGATCGCCAGCTTCTGACCCAGGATGTGGTTCAGCAGCGTGGACTTGCCCACGTTCGGACGGCCGACGATGGCAACATAGCCACAGCGAGTTGCGTTTGTATCAGTCATTGCCATTCTCCACACCCAGGGCAATCAGTGCTGCGGCGGCCGCTACCTGTTCGGCAATACGACGACTCACACCCTGACCTCGGCTTTTTTCATTCAGTAAGATGATTTCGCATTCGACGAAGAACGTCCGGCAATGCGGCTCACCCTGGATATCCACCACTTCGTATCGCGGCAGCTCACAACCACGGGACTGCAGGAACTCTTGCAGGCGGGTCTTTGGATCTTTGTTGGTGTCGACCAGTGTCAGGCCTTCGAACTCGCCGGCCAGCCAGGCGAGCACACGCTCGCGGGCCATTTCCATGCCGGCATCGAGGTAGATAGCACCGATCAACGCTTCGAGGGCATCGGCCAGAATCGACTCGCGACGGAAACCGCCGCTTTTCAGCTCGCCCGAGCCCAGGCGCAGGTATTCGCCCAGATCGAAACCACGGGCCAGTACGGCCAGGGTCTCACCTTTGACCAGACGCGCGCGCAAACGCGACAACTGGCCTTCGCGGGCCAGCGGGAAACGCTCGAACAGCGCCTCGCCGGCGACGAAGTTGAGAATGGCGTCACCGAGGAATTCCAGGCGTTCGTTGTTACGCCCGGCAAAGCTGCGGTGAGTCAGGGCCAGGACCATCAGTTCCTGATCCTTGAAGGTGTAGCCGAGCTGACGCTCTAGACGGCTTAGGGAGACGCTCACGGTTTACCCACGCTGAGTTCGTGGCTGGATTCCACCGCCATCGCCGTAATGCGGCGCAGGCTTGGGACAATTAACGCTGTGTTCAAAAATAACGTCCTGAATATCATTGTTTTCATGCCTCTGGCCCCCGAATCTGCCGGTTCCAGAAATGCATTCGGCGCTGTGTTCAACAGCGCCGTGTTTGATTACTTGATCAGGCCAACCCGCGAGAAATTCGGCAGGTGGCTGAGTTTGGGTTCCGGCCAGCTCATCCAGACCGCGAAGGCCTTGCCGACGATATTCTTGTCGGGAACCATGCCCAGCAGATCCTTGGGAATGTTCGGATCATCCCAGTAGCGACTGTCGTTCGAGTTATCGCGGTTGTCGCCCATCATGAAGTAGTGCCCGGCCGGCACGGTCCACGAATGGTCCGGCATTGCGCGGTAGCGGCTCATTTCCTTGCGGATCATGTGCTCGGCCGCGCCGAGTTTTTCCTTGTAGAGCTCAGCGCTGCCCAGCGTGCCCGGCTCGGCGCCGACCAGTTGCTCGGCAATCGATTGACCGTTGACGAACAGGCGCTTGTCGGCGGTGTAGCGAACCGTGTCGCCCGGCAAACCAACCACACGCTTGATGTAGTTGACGTTCGGGTCGCTCGGGTAGCGGAACACCATGACATCGCCGCGCTGCGGATCACCGACTTCGATGACTTTCTTGTCGATTACCGGCAAGCGGATCCCGTAGGAAAACTTGCTCACAAGAATGAAGTCGCCGACATCCAGGGTTGGCTTCATCGAACCGGAAGGAATCTGGAACGGTTCCACCAGGAACGAACGCAGCACCAGCACGATGAACAACACCGGGAAGAACGATTTGCCGTATTCAACCAGCAGCGGCTCTTTGTTCAGCTTCTCGACCACGACCATGTCAGGCTGGCTGACGCTGCCCTGATAGGAGGCGATGGCGGCACGCCGACGCGGGGCCAGGACCAGCAGATCGAGCAACGCCAACAGGCCGCAGACGAACACGGCGATGACCAGCAACAGCGGGAAATTTAGTGACATAGGACCTAACTATCCAACCTGAGCACTGCAAGGAAGGCTTCCTGTGGAATTTCCACGTTGCCGACTTGCTTCATGCGTTTTTTACCGGCCTTTTGCTTTTCCAGCAGCTTCTTCTTACGGCTGACGTCACCACCGTAGCATTTGGCCAATACGTTCTTTCTGAGCGCCTTGACGGTTGTCCGCGCAACAATCTGCCCGCCAATGGCGGCCTGGATTGCCACGTCGAACATCTGCCGTGGAATCAGTTCTTTCATCTTCTCGGTCAGCTGGCGACCTTTGTAGTGCGAGTTGTCACGGTGCACGATCAGCGCCAGGGCATCGACCTTGTCACCGTTGATCAGCACGTCCAGTTTCACCAGACTAGCCGATTGATAACGATCGAAATGGTAGTCCAGCGAAGCATAGCCGCGGCTGGTGGATTTCAGACGGTCGAAGAAGTCCAGGACCACTTCGTTCATCGGCAGGTCGTAGGTCACTTGTACCTGCGAACCGAGGAACAGCATGTCGACCTGTACACCACGTTTTTCGATGCACAGGGTAATGACGTTGCCCAGGTGCTCTTGCGGCACAAGAATATTGGCGCGCACGATCGGCTCGCGCATGTCTTCGATGGAAGACAGATCCGGCAGCTTCGACGGGTTATCGACGTAGATCGTCTCGCCGGTCTTGAGCAGCAGTTCGAAGATTACCGTCGGCGCCGTGGTGATCAGGTCCAGGTTGTACTCGCGCTCCAGGCGCTCCTGGATGATTTCCATGTGCAGCATGCCGAGGAAGCCGCAACGGAAGCCGAAGCCCAGTGCGTCGGAGCTTTCCGGTGTGTATTGCAGCGACGAATCGTTCAGGGTGAGCTTTTGCAGCGCCTCGCGGAAGTCTTCGAAGTCGTCGGAGCTGACCGGGAACAGACCGGCGTAAACCTGCGGCTGAATACGTTTGAAGCCTGGCAGCACGTCGACGTCCGGCGTCGAGCTCAAGGTCAGGGTGTCGCCCACTGGCGCACCGTGAATGTCCTTGATGCTGGCGATGATGAAGCCCACTTCACCGGCCTTGAGGTCAGCGGTAGGGGTGTGCTTCGGGTTGAATACACCGACGCTGTCCACCAGGTGGATCTTGCCGGTGGACTTGACCAGGATCTTGTCGCCCTTCTTCACACGACCGTGGCGCACGCGTACCAGGGAAACAACGCCCAGGTAGTTGTCGAACCAGGAGTCGATGATCAACGCTTGCAGCGGATCTTCGTAGTTGCCGGTCGGTGCAGGAATGGTGGCGACCAGGCGCTCGAGCACTTCATCGACGCCCAGACCGGTCTTGGCAGAGCAAGTGACCGCGTCGGTGGCATCGATGCCGATGATTTTTTCGATCTCTTCCTTGACGCGGTCCGGATCGGCCTGTGGCAGGTCGATCTTGTTCAGCACCGGCATCACTTCCAGGCCCTGCTCGATCGCGGTGTAGCAGTTGGCAACCGACTGTGCCTCGACGCCTTGACCGGCATCGACCACCAGCAGCGCGCCTTCACAGGCAGCCAGCGAACGGCTCACCTCATAGGTGAAGTCGACGTGGCCGGGGGTATCAATGAAGTTCAGCTGGTAGTTGATACCGTCGCGAGCCTTGTAATACAGGGTAACGCTGTGCGCCTTGATGGTGATCCCGCGTTCACGCTCGAGGTCCATGGAGTCCAGGACCTGGGCTTCCATTTCGCGCTCGGCGAGGCCGCCACACATCTGGATGAAGCGATCGGCCAGCGTCGACTTGCCATGGTCAATGTGGGCGATGATGGAGAAATTGCGGATATGACTCAAATCACTCACGGATCAACACTCAAAAAGGCTGCAGGCATAGCCCGCCGAAAAATAGCCGGGAATTGTACCTGATCCACGGCGCAAGCGTCACGTTCGCAGGTCAGACGGTGCCTACAAAAACGCCCCGGTCTTGCGACAAGGGCGCTTTAAATCGTCAAAGCGGTCGGAAAATGCCGACCATCAGCCTGCTCGACGCAACAGCCAGAGCCCCGCCACAGCACAAACACCCGCCGGCAGCAGCACCGAAAGCAACGGTGGGAAGCCGAATACCAGGCTGGAAGGCCCCAGCAAATCCTGGACGATACGGAAGGTGAAGCCCACCAGCACACCGGTGAACACACGCTGGCCGAGAGTTACCGAACGCAATGGACCGAAAATGAAGGAAATGGCCATCAGCACCAACGCGGCAGTGACTAACGGCTGCAACACCTTGACCCAAAATGCCAGCCAGTAGCGGCCATTGTTCAGCCCCTGGTCAGCCAGATAATGGATGTAGCCCCACAGGCCGCTGATCGACAGCGACTCTGGCACCATGACCACGGTGTTCAGCAACTGCGGACTCAATGCGACTTCCCAACGCTCGATCGGGGTCGAAACCACTTCGGTGCTGCGCTCGTGGAACAGCGTGGTCGTGACGTCCGTCAACTGCCAGTGATCGGTGTCGAACTCGGCACGCTTGGCGAAGCTCGCCGACAGCATGTGCCGTTCGTTGTCGAAGCGATAACGGGTCACGCCATACAGGATGCCGTTGGGTTGTACCGAGTTGACGTGAATGAATTCATCGCCCTGGCGGTGCCACAAGCCGTGCTTGGCGCTTTGTGCATCACCGCTGCCCTGGGCCAGAGAGCGATTGGCCTGTGCGGTGGTTTCGGCAGGCGGCGCGATGTACTCGCCGACCAACACACCGGCGAGCATCAATAGCAGCATCGGTTTCATGACCGCCCAGACGATCCGGCCGATCGACACACCAGCGGCACGCATGATGGTCAGTTCACTGTTGCTGGCCAGGCTGCCCAGACCGATCAGGCAACCGATCAGCGCGGCCATCGGCATCATTTCGTACATCCGGCGCGGCGCGGTCAGCGTCACATAACTCAGAACATCGACCAGGGTGTAGGTATCGGTGACTTCACTCATCTCGTCGATGAAGGCAAACAGTGTCGCCAGACCGAGAATGATCCCGAGCACCGCCAGAATCGCAATCAACACACTGCTACCAATGTAGCGATCCAGCTTAACCACGGGCCACCTCCAGCGCGCTGCGGCGACTCGCCCTCTTCAAACACAGGGGTTCCCAATAAAGCAGGCCCAGGCCAATACCCAGGAAAATCCCGTGCACCCACCACAAGCCCAGCACCGCGGGGATCTTGCCCTTGTCGAGGGCACCGCGGGCGGCAATCAGAATGGTCAGGTAAAGCATATAAAGAAGAATCGCCGGCAGTAATTTGAGGAACCGGCCCTGACGCGGATTGACCCGCGACAGCGGTACCGCCATCAAGGTCACGATGAACACCAGCAATGGCAGTGACATGCGCCATTGCAACTCGGCGCGCAAACGAATGTCTTCACTGCCGATCAACTTACTGGTCGGCATCGCATCACGGTCGGTGACTTCGTCGCTGACGTCCGGTTTTGGCAACAACACGCCGTACTCGTCGTACTTGATCGCCCGGTAGTCGGCCTGCCCTGGATTACCGTCATAGCGATAGCCGTTATCAAGGATCAGGTAACGGTTGCCGTCCGGGCGAATTTCCTGACGCCCCTTTTCTGCCACCAGGACAGAAATTCCGCGATCCTTGTTATTGGAGCTGATGTTTTTTTGCGAGATGAACACACCGCCCAGATTGACGCGGTCATCCGACATACGTTCGGTGTAGGTGACCCGGGTACCGTCTCGCAGGGCCTGGAAACGCCCTGGCTCCAGGGTATCGAATTCGGTCAAGGCATCCTGCTTGTTCAGTAGCAACTGAAACTGGTTGGCCCCTTGTGGCGCCAGGCTCAGGCTCAGCCACGCCACGACGAGTGCAACCAGGGTGGCCGGAAACATTGTCATCCAAACCAGCCGTTGCTGGCTCATGCCGGTGGCCGAGAGCACGGTCATTTCACTTTCGAGGTACAGGCGCCCGTAGGACAACAGGATCCCGAGAAACAGCCCCAGCGGCAGGATCAGCTGGAGGAAGCCTGGCAGACGAAAACCCATGATCAGGAACAGCGACCCCGGATCCAGCAGGCCCGAGGCCGCCTGGGCGAGGTACTTGATGAAGCGACCGCTCATGATGATGACCAGCAGCACGGCGCTGACGGCGCTCAAGGTCAACAGGACTTCGCGGGATAAATAACGGAAGACGATCAAACCAGACACTCCAGGGTTGTCAGGCTAAGGCGGCCAAACAAGCAAACGTATCGGACAGCCCGCAAGGCGGAGCCGCCGAAAAAAGATGGCGCATTATCCTGTGATTGGGTGCGCCTGTCACTGCGCAATGCATTGGGGGGTGTAGGAGCGAGCTCGCTCGCGAAGGTCGTCAACGATAACGCGAAGAACCTCAAACCCCGCGTTGGTCTCAGGTTCTTCGCGAGCAATCGAGCGTCGACCGGCTGCTCCTACAATCGTACAACCGAGGGTTGTCAGCCGCCGGTAGCGAGGTTCAAACTGCGGCCTTTGTCGCCGGTCGATCCTGGCGCCTTTCTGTTTATAAGCAATCGACGCACATAAGGTGTCGGGCGCATGCGTGATAACCATCAATTCAGGGACCCGGACATGGAACTGGTTGTAAAAAGCGTCAACCCCGAAACGTTGAAGACCGCCACTCTCGTGGTCTCCGTCGGCGAAGGCCGCAAGCTCGGCGCTGTTGCCAAACAACTCGACGAACTGAGCGGCGGCGCGATCAGCGCAGTGCTCAAGCGCGGCGACCTGGCCGGCAAGGTTGGCCAGAGCCTGTTGCTGCAGAGCCTGCCGAACCTCAAGGCCGAGCGCGTGTTGCTGGTGGGTGTGGGCAAGGACGACGAGCTGGGTGACCGCCCGTTCCGCAAAATCATCGCCGGCATCCTCAATACCCTCAAAGGTTTGGGCGGCAACGACGCTGTGCTGGCCCTGGATGAAGTGATCGTCAAAGGCCGCGACAGCTACGGCAAGACCCGCCTGCTGGCCGAAACCCTGGTGGACGGCGAGTACAGCTTCGACCAGTTCAAGAGCCAGAAAGCCGAACCCCGCACCCTGAAGAAAATCACCCTGCTGACCATCAAGGCCGCCCAGGCTGAAGTGCAACGCGCCGTGACCCACGCCACCGCCATCGCCAACGGCATGGCTTTCACCCGCAACCTGGGTAACCTGCCGCCAAACATCTGCCACCCGACCTTCCTCGGTGAGCAGGCGAAAGACCTGGGCAAAGAATTCAAGGACCTGAAAGTCGAAGTCCTCGACGAGAAGAAGATCAAGGCCCTGGGCATGGGTTCGTTCTACGCCGTCGGCCAGGGCAGCGCCCAGCCTCCGCGCCTGATCGTCATGCAATACAACGGCGGCAAGAAATCCGAGAAGCCGTACGCACTGGTCGGCAAGGGCATCACCTTCGACACCGGCGGCATCAGCCTCAAGCCGGGCGCCGGCATGGATGAAATGAAGTACGACATGGGCGGCGCCGCCAGCGTGTTCGGCACCCTGCGTGCCGTGCTCGAGCTGAAGCTGCCGATCAACCTGGTGTGCATCCTGGCCTGCGCCGAGAACATGCCGAGCGGCAACGCCTCGCGCCCTGGCGACATCGTCACCACCATGAGCGGCCAGACCGTGGAAATCCTCAACACCGACGCCGAAGGCCGCCTGGTGCTGTGCGACGCCCTGACCTACTCCGAGCGCTTCAAGCCGCAAGCGGTCATCGACATCGCGACCCTGACCGGTGCGTGCGTGGTCGCCCTGGGCTCCCACACGTCGGGCCTGCTGGGCAACAATGACGAACTGATCGACCAACTGCTGAGCGCCGGCAAGGCCGCCGACGACCGCGCCTGGCAACTGCCGCTGTTCGATGAGTACCAGGAACAGCTGGACAGCCCGTTCGCCGACATCGCCAACATTGGCGGCCCGAAAGCCGGCACCATCACCGCGGCCTGCTTCCTGTCGCGTTTCACCAAGAACCTGAACTGGGCGCACCTGGACATCGCCGGCACGGCCTGGACCAGCGGCGGCAAGGACAAGGGCGCCACTGGCCGTCCGGTTCCCCTGCTGACCCAATACCTGCTGGACCGCGCCAAAGCCTGAAACCGTTGATGGGCAGCGGCGTCACTTTTCGGTGGCGCCGCTTGCCGCTCTGGAACCGCAATGACCAAAGTCGACTTCTATATCCTGCCCAGCGCCGATCCTTCGGCACGCCTGGACTTTGCCTGCAAGCTCACCGAGAAAGCCTGGCGCATGGGCCACCGCATCTACCTGCATTGCAGCGATGCGGCCCAGCGTGACGATCTCAATGCGCGGCTGTGGGCGTTCAAGGGTGAAAGCTTCGTGCCCCACGGCCCTGCCGACAGCGAACCTGACGGCTTGATTGTCCTAGGGTTGGGCGACGACTGCGGTCAGCATCAGGATTTGCTGGTCAATCTCGACCTGAAAGTCCCGGCCTTCGCCAACAGGTTCGCCCGGGTGGCGGAAGTGGTGGTGGAGGATCCGACGATCAGAGCGGCCGCGCGGGAGAGTTTCCGTTTCTACCGCGAACAGGGCTATCCTCTGCAAGATCACCGTTTACAGCGACTCTGAGCCTTCCAATGGACACTCCAAAACCGCTGCAACAGTCCGCGCACCTGCTGGACGACCTTGAGTCGATCCGCCAATTGCTCGGCGATGACAACCTGCAACCGCCCCTGCTGACCGATACGGTCGAGGAAGGTGATCAGGAACAGATTCCGATGTTGTTCGACGCCGTGAGCGAGCCTTCGCCACCCGTCGTACCGACAACCCCTGCCTCCATCGTTGAACCCGTCACCACGGCGACGCCGGCGCCTGCCGCCAGCAAGAACCCGGATGACTTGCTGCACCTGGACAGCGAATTGCGCGCCGCCGCACAGTTGATCATGCAAGACGTGATCGACGATTTCGCCCCGCACATCGAGACCGAAATCAAACGTCGCCTCAGTGCGCGGCTGGAGCGGTTGTTGAGCCAGTACAACGATTGAATAATTGTGGAGAGGGGCTTGCCTGTGGCGAGGGAGCTTGCTCCCGCTGGGCTGCGAAGCGGCCCTGGCTTTTTATCAGCCACACCGAGTTGTTTGAATTGACGACTGCTGCGCAGCCGAACGGGGCGGTGCGGCGGTCCGACAAGCACCCTCGCCACAAAAAGCCCTCTCGCCACACGTTCTCTGATCAGGTGCTGAGATAACGCCCAATCAACGCAATCCCGCCGGCCAGCACCAGCCACGTCACCAGCCGCACGAACGCCTCGCGGGATAACCTCATGGTCAGCCGTCGACCGAACCACAGCCCCAGCACCATCGCCGGCAACAGACAAACCGCCAGCACCAGCAGCGGTAAATCGGCATACACACCGGCGATTGCAAACAGGCTCAGACGCACCACCGTACTGCAACTGATCAGCGCACTCTGTGTAGCCCGCGCCGCCTCCTTGGGCAACCGGCTGTTCAAATAGATCGCATAGAGAAAGCCACCGCTGCCAAACAACGCGCCAAACATTCCGCCCACCGTCCCCATCGGCAGCGCCCACACGGCAGACAGTTGCGTCGGTCGGGTCTTGATCCACAGGCTGTAAATTGCATAGGCGCTGATAAACAGCCCCATCAACAGCAGCAACAGATCGGATTTCAGGTTCAGCAGGAATATCACGCCGAGGGTGCAGCCCACCGCCATGCACGGCAGCAAGCGCAGCAGTTCCGGTTTCGCCACATCACGCCGCGAGGGCAACAGATTGCCGAATGCCGCGACAAAATCGAGCAACACCAGTAACGGCACGATCTTCGACAACGGCATGAACAGAATCAGAATCGGCCCCGCCACCAGCGCGGTGCCGAAACCGGCGATGCCGAACACGATGTAGGCCAGGGCAATGCCCGATGCGATCACCAGCCAGTCCAGCGGGCCGAAGGGCCATTGGTTTCCCAGATCAATGTGGCTGACACACCGTCTTCGCGAGCAAGCCCGCTCCCACATCAAGCGG
The DNA here is from genome assembly GCF_056402255.1 of Pseudomonas sp. P4_B4. NCBI lineage: Bacteria > Pseudomonadati > Pseudomonadota > Gammaproteobacteria > Pseudomonadales > Pseudomonadaceae > Pseudomonas > Pseudomonas sp. P4_B4. Next base: position 4,610 of record NZ_JBFUHS010000045.1, on the reverse strand, counting down.
TTCCACAAGGGATTTATGTTGAGCCATGGAGATTGCCGGGCAAAAGCCATTAAACTGCGCCCCATGATTAAAGATCCCTTTGCAAGACTCGGCCTGGACCGCGAAGTCCTGACCGTCAGCCAGCTCAACGGCCGCGCGCGGGTGTTGCTCGAAGACGTGTTCAGCAACATCTGGGTCGAAGGCGAAATCTCCAACCTCGCCCGCCCGGCGTCCGGCCACGTGTATTTCACCCTCAAGGACAGCGGCGCCCAGGTGCGTTGCGCGCTGTTCCGGCAGAACGCGGCACGGGTTCGCCAGGCCTTGAAAGACGGCCTGGCGGTCAAGGTCCGTGGCAAGGTCTCGCTGTTCGAGGGACGCGGTGATTACCAGCTGATCCTCGACACCGTGGAGCCGGCCGGCGACGGCGCCTTGCGCCTGGCCTTCGATGCACTCAAGGAAAAGCTCAGCGCCGAAGGCCTGTTCAGTGCCGAGCGCAAGGTGCCGCTGCCGGCGCACCCACAACGCATCGGCATCATCAGTTCGCCCACCGGGGCGGTGATCCGCGACATCATCAGCGTGTTCCGCCGTCGCGCACCGCAGGTGCAGTTGACCCTGATCCCTACCGCCGTACAGGGCCGCGAAGCCACAGCGCAGATTGTCCGCGCCCTGAAACTGGCGGATGCCCGCGGTTTCGACGCACTGATCCTGGCCCGGGGCGGCGGTTCGCTGGAAGACCTCTGGTGCTTCAACGAAGAAGCCGTGGCCCGCGCCGTAGACGCTTGCGTGACGCCGATTGTCAGCGCGGTCGGCCATGAAACCGACGTGTCGATCAGCGACTTCGTGGCCGACGTTCGCGCGCCCACCCCCTCCGCTGCCGCCGAATTGCTGGCACCGGACTCCAGCGACCTGGTGCGTCGGGTCGAAAGCCTGCACCGACGGCTGGTGATGCGCATGCGTGACCGCTTGATGCGCGACCGCCTGCGCCTGGAAGGCATTTCCCGGCGCCTGCGCCATCCCGGCGAGCGCCTGCGCCAGCAAGCGCAACGCCTGGATGACCTGGACATGCGCATGCGCCGCGCGTTCGAGCGCAGCCTCAACACCCGTCGCGAACGCTTGATCCGCCTGGAAACCCGTTTGGCCGCACAACATCCGGGACGGCAACTGGCAATGCTTCGCCAGCGCCTCGACAGCCTGGCCGAACGCCTGCCGCGCGCCATCCGCGAAGGGCTGAAGAACCGTCGGCTGCAGTTGCACAGCCAGATGCAGACGCTGCATGTGGTCAGCCCGCTGGCGACCCTCGGCCGTGGCTACAGCATCTTGCTGGACGAGCGCGGCAACGCGATCCGCAACGCCGCGCAAACCCATACCGGCCAGCGCCTCAAGGCCAAACTGGGCGAAGGTGAACTGCAAGTGCGGGTCGAAGACAATCACCTGACGCCTGTCACCCTTTCTTTACTGGATTGATCCATGCCGCGTTTCTTTGCTCCGTTGCTGTTGCTGCTCCTGACCTTCAACGCCCACGCCGACAGCTACATCACCCGCCAGTTGAACAAACCGGTGCCGGGCGGCGTTGCGGTGGTGGACCTGGGCACGTCCGCCCAGGCGCCAAAAGCCATTTATCAAGGCAAACCGGTGCTGGTGGTCAAGGAACAGAACAACTGGCTGGCCATTGTCGGCCTACCGCTGACGGTCAAGCCGGGGGCTCAATCGGTCAGCAGCGGCGGTCGTAACCTGAACTTTACGGTTGGCAACAAGCAATACCCGGAACAGCGCATCACCCTGAAGAACACCCAACAGGTCAATCCAGACCCGGAAAATCTCAAGCGCATCGAGCGTGAACTGGCCGAGCAGATTACTGCCTACCGCACGTTCAGCCCCAACACCCCGAGCAACCTGCTGCTGGACAAACCGGTGAACGGGCCGCTGTCGAGCAAGTTCGGCGTGCGGCGCTTTTTCAACGGTGAAGAGCGCAACCCCCACGCTGGACTGGACTTCGCCGTGCCGGCCGGCACACCGATCAAGACCCCGGCCTCCGGCAAGGTGATCCTGATCGGCAACTACTTCTTCAATGGCAACACGGTGTTCGTCGACCATGGCCAGGGCTTTATCAGCATGTTCTGCCACATGTCGAAAATCGACGTGAAGGTGGGGCAGCCACTAGCCCGTGGTGACGTAGTCGGCAAAGTCGGTGCGACCGGCCGCGCGACCGGGCCGCACATGCACTGGAACATCAGCCTGAACGATGCGCGGGTTGATCCGGCTATTTTTATCGGCGCGTTTCAACCCTGACCCCTGAATAAGGCCTCTGGCCTGCTCGCGATGGCAATATCACAGACACCGAAAGCAGTCCGGCAGTGTCACCTCATCAATTGCGCACCACTCAAACCTCGCGCAAACAACAAAACAATCACTGCCAATCACAGCAATAAAATCTCGATTTACACCCGCTCACGAGTATTCCTCTCAATTTTTTTTCGACTGCTTGCCATCTTCCCCCCCCAAGGTTAGGGTTGAAGGCATGAAAACCTCTCACACCCTCATTCAACTCCGCCAGCACCGCAGCCTGTGCCTCGTCAGTGCACGACTGCCGGGTTGAATCGTGGTGCCTCGTCCCAAGCGTTAGTCCAAGAACTTTTGATCCACCGGCAGGCCGCCTTTTTTCGGCCCACACAATAAGGATTTCCCGATGAGCATGCTCAAAGACCCGTCTTCGAAATACCGCGCGTTCCCGACCATCGACATTCCGGACCGCACCTGGCCGTCGAAAACCATCACCGCCGCGCCGATCTGGTGCAGTTCCGACCTGCGCGACGGCAACCAGTCGCTGATCGAGCCGATGGACGCCGTCAAGAAGCTGCGCTTCTGGAAAACCCTGGTGCAGGTCGGCGTAAAGGAAATCGAAGCGTCGTTCCCGGCCGCCTCGCAAACCGACTTCGACTTCGTTCGCACCCTGATCGAAGGCAACCACATCCCGGACGACACCACCATCCAGGTGCTTACCCAGGGCCGTGAAGACCTGATCGAGCGCACCTTCGAATCCCTGCGCGGCGCGAAGAAAGCCATCGTTCACCTGTACAACGCGACCTCCCCTTCCTTCCGCCGCATTGTCTTCAACCAGGACAAGGACGGGGTCAAAGCCATCGCCGTGAACGCCGCGAAGCTGTTCGTCAAATACGCGGCCATGCAGCCGGACACCGAGTGGACCTTCGAATACTCGCCAGAAACCTTCAGCGCCACCGAAATGGAGTTCGCCAAGGAAGTCTGCGACGCGGTGATCGAAGTCTGGAACCCGACGCCCGAGCACAAGATGATCCTCAACCTGCCGGCCACGGTGGAATGCGCGACGCCGAACATCTACGCCGACCAGATCGAATGGTTCGGCCGTCACATCAACCGTCGTGACAGCGTGATCATCAGCTTGCACACCCACAACGACCGTGGCACCGGCGTTGCCGCCACCGAACTGGGCCTGATGGCTGGCGCCGACCGTGTCGAAGGCTGCCTGTTCGGCAACGGCGAGCGTACCGGTAACGTCGACCTCGTGACCGTGGCCCTGAACCTCTACACCCAGGGCGTGCATCCTGAGCTGGACTTCTCCGACATCGACGGCGTGCGCAAAGTCGTCGAAGAGTGCAACCAGATCCAGGTGCACCCGCGTCACCCATACGTCGGCGACCTGGTGCATACCGCGTTCTCCGGCTCGCACCAGGATGCGATCCGCAAGGGCTTTGCCCAGCAGAAACCGGACGAGTTGTGGGAAGTGCCATACCTGCCAATCGACCCGGCCGACATCGGCCGTAGCTACGAGGCGGTCATCCGCGTCAACAGCCAGTCGGGCAAGGGCGGCATCGCCTACCTGCTGGAACAGGAATACGGCATCAGCCTGCCGCGTCGCATGCAGATCGAGTTCAGCCAGGTCGTGCAGCGTGAAACCGACCGCCTCGGCCTGGAAATGACCGCCCAGCAGATCCACGCATTGCTGCACAGCGAGTACTTGCAGGCCAACACCCCGTACGCGCTGGTCAGCCATCGCCTGCAGGAAGAAAACGGCCACAGTGCCGTTGAAGTGGAAGTGGCCAGCCAAGGCCAGGGCGAGACCAACCTGCACTGGCGCGGCAAGGGCAACGGCGCCCTGGAGGCCCTGGTGGCCGGCCTGCCGGTACCGGTGGAAATCATGGACTACAACGAGCACGCCATCGGCGCGGGCACCAATGCCAAGGCTGCGGCCTACATTGAACTGCGTGTAAACGGTGAACGTGCGGTGCATGGCGTCGGCATCGACGAAAACATCACCACCGCCAGCTTCAAGGCCCTGTTCAGTGCACTGAACCGTTCGCTGAGCCAGCCGGAAGCGAAAGCGGCGTAAACCATCGCTGAAATCGGCATAGGGGACGGCCTTCACAGGCCGTTCCCCTGCCACACCACCCGGCATGCGGGTCCGCACCGGGCGGTTCGAGAGATTGAGGTCAGGAGAGACGCGGTAAACCCGTTCTGTCGAACCACGCCATATCGAGCACTCGGTTGAGTTCAAGAGCGCTATTGCGCCACCAGGAGCGAGAGTTTCCCGCCACTTTGCGGGCAGTAACCTCACTTGCACCCAACTTGCGTAGCTCTCGATAGATCGATAGATC
>NZ_JBFUHS010000044.1:0-48749 GCF_056402255.1 Pseudomonas sp. P4_B4 | reverse complement strand
CACTGACGAGGACGTCATTACCCGCCCCCCCCGCGATCACGTTGTCGAGCGCGTTGCCGGTGCCCGCAAAGTCGCCGCTGCCGCCGAAAAACAGATTTTCGACGTTGGCACCCAGGACGTAGCTCCCGAGCGAGGTCCAGACCGTGTCGCTGCCGGCACCGGCGAGCTCGCTTACCACGTCCCCAAGGTCGGTGACTTCGTAGACATCGCTGCCGCCACCGCCAGCCATCGTGTCGGCACCTGCACCACCGATCAGGACATCGTTACCCGCACCGCCCACGAGCGTGTTGTCGAGCGCGTTGCCGGTGCCCGCGAAGTTGCCGCTGCCGCCGAAAAACAGATTTTCGACGTTGGCACCCAGGGTGTAGCTCGCGAGCGAGGTCCAGACCGTGTCGTTGCCGGCACCGCCGAGCTCGGTCACCACGTCCCCAAGGTCGGTAACTTCGTAGACATCGTCGCCAACACCGCCGGCCATCGTGTCGGCACCCGTACCCCCGATGAGAATGTCATTGCCCGCGTCACCATTGAGGATGTCGTTGCCACCCAAGCCGTTCAGGATGTCGTTGCCATCACCTCCGCTGGCCACGTCGTCGCCTGCCGTGCCGGTGAATATGTCGGCACCGGCGGTACCGACAAACAGATCACCGACCACTGTCGTTGCGGCAGAGGTGACTCGCTCAAGTGTGCCGAGGTCATCGGTGTAACTCGCGATGACACGCAGTTGCTGACCGACCTGCGCCTGGCTGGGCGTGAAGGTCGTGCCCGTCGCGCCGGCGATGTCGGCAAAGACCGCACCGCTCCCCGCCTGCCACTGATGGGTAATCACCGAGGTCGTGGTCCCGTTGGCGTCGGTGAACGCATCCGTGGCGGTCAAGCTGGAGCCTTCCGTCGGGGTCGTATCGCTGATCAGCACCGTGCCAACCGGTACGACGTTGACGGGGCTGCCGCCGAGCGGCGCAGTTGGCGCGGTCGGCGCCGAGAACACGCTTTCCAGCACGCCGTGGGCGTCCTGATAGACGGCCCTGACGCGCAGCAGCAGTCCCTCCTCAGCCGCGGTCACCGTGAAGGTCGGACCGGTCGCGGTTCCTAGTCCGCCTCCGAGCGCAATACCGATGTCGTCGAAGATACCACTGCCCGGGTTTGTCTCGACCTGCCATACGAAGGCGATGGGACTGGTGATCGCACCTCCGCTAGCGACATTGTCCGCATCGCTGACGGTGTCGGCCAACACCGTCAACACTTGGCCAACGGCCGGCGTGCCATCGCTGATCCTCAGCAAGCCCACCGGCTCGGCGTTCAAGCCCGCCACCAGGACCCGCGACTGATCGGCGAACTGCAGCCGCTCGACATTGCTGAGCCTGTCAGTACCGTCCCGACCGACGACGCTGTCGGCCACGGTGATCGTGCCGTCGACGTTCTCGATGACGGTGTAGTCGGCCAGAAGGCCGGTGTACAGGGCCGTGTCGAAGGAATGGCCAGGGTTAAGGGGGTCAGGCGCATCCGTCAGGATCTCACGGACGGCGACGAGTTGGCCGGGGTTGTAAGTGCCGTTGAGCATGAGCGGCACCAACGGGACCATGCTGTCGAACGTTGCGATCTCCGGACCTGTGCCATCAATGTTCTGCCGCACACTGATACGTACGTTGAGCCACTTGTCACCGTCGATCAGGTCATCGCCACCATCACCTTCGATGATGTCGCTGCCGCCGCCGCCGAGGACGATGTTGCCGGCGCCGAACTGATCGTCTGCCGTGCCCACAATGCCGTCCGGGCCGGCTGCTGCGGTGCCGACGAACGAACGCAGGCCGCTGATCAGGTCGAAGTTGGTGAGCACGCTGCCCTGAGCACCGGCAGCCGCGATCACGGTGGCATCGGCATCATTGCCACGCAGGATGTCGCTGAAGTGCGATCCCGACAGACCTTCCACCTGACGGAACCGAGCCACGGTTGCGCCCAACTCCGGCAATGGCGCAGCGAGAGCGATGTCGGCGAGGCCCAGGTCGACGGACACGCCGAACGGGTCGTCCTTGAAACCGGCCCAGTCGTAACCGGAACCGCCCAGGTAGCGGTCGCCCGCACCGCCGTTGCCGTACATGATATCGTCGCCGCCTTCGGCCATGAATCTGTCGGGCGAGCCGGTGCCGATGAAGATGTCGTTACCGCGTATCAAGTCGAGCCCGTTCGGGTCGAAATTGTCGCCGGGAGCACCATCGGCCGTTCCCCTCTCGATCCAGTCGTCACCTTCGTTACCCATCAGTTGTTCGTCGGCGATACTGCCCATGATGAAGTCGTCGCCCGCGCCACCGAAGACCTCCGAGGAGTCCTCACCGGTGACGACGAAGTCCTTGCCGAAGCCGCCGAGGTTCAGATTCACGCCGTTGCCACTGTGGATGACGTCGTTGCCGTCGCCGCCATGAATGGTGTCGTCGCCCCCGATGTCCGTGATGATGTCGTCGCCGTCGCCCCCGACCATGAAGTCGTTGCCGTAGCCACCTTCGAGGCGGTCATTGCCACCGTCGCCATAGAGCGTGTCGTCGCCGTCGCCAGAAACGAGAATGTCATTGGCGGCCGAGCCACCGAGCACCACATGGTCTTCGCCGGTGTACTGCAGGTAGTTGGTATCAGGGCCGACCGTCGCAGGGTTGTCCCGAATGACCAGCGGCGTGAGGAGGATGCCGCCGACAGGGTCGGCATTGCCCGGCAGGTTGTCGGCGGCCTCATTGACTGGCGTCAATGGATTGTCGACCAATATGCCATCCGGCCCGGCAATCACGCTCGCGTTGAACTGCCTGGTCGGGTCGACCTCCAGGGTAAAGGCCGGAGTCAAGAACATGACGGCTGGGAGGTGGGTCGCATCCGTGTTGGCCATCACCAGTCTCGCGAACGAGTTGTTCTCTAACTCGGTGACGAAGTTAAGCCCCGCGTTGCGTTCCAGGTAGTAGAAGCGGTCGGCGTTCTGCAGCTTCTCCATCTGGGTCTCGAACACGAAGTTGAAGGTCGAGCCGAGCATGCCGCCAAACGGCATTTTTTCCTCGGCGAGGCCGCCGATCCAGAGGTCGATGTTGTCCAGACCGGTAATGGTGACGCCGGTCGGGCCACTCGCCCAGGCGCCGGTGCTATTGAGGAAGTCCAGCCGGTCCGCCGGCTCGCCGGCACCGCCCAACACCAGGAGAGAGGCTGCGGCGCGCTTCCCGTCGAGCGTGGTGGCGCTGGTAATGGAGGCGTGCGTGCCATAGGCGGCGATGAAGTTGATCAGCGATTCCGGATGCTTCAGGTGTTGCACCAAATCGGACCAGCTGATGTAGGGCTTCAGGTTGCTGTCGCCGGTCGCGGTGTAGAACTCACGACGCGCCTCGTTCAGGGTCGGAAGCCCGGTATCACGACCGCGCGCGATGTTGAGGGCGGGCAGGTCGAGCGGCAGGCCCAGCAAGTTGTTGCGCACCGCTTCGGTGACGAACTCATCGATCTCGTTGCCGACCTGGCGCGTCACGCCGCGGACGATGGCACCGGCCGCCTGCTCCGGGGTCGGGCCGCTGGCCGCAAACGCCAGCGGATTGAGGAAGGCCTGAATCAGGCCGACCTCGCTCGAGACGAAGTTGGGGTCCAGCCGGTCGATGGTCTCGACCAGCATCGAGTGGCCGAGGCGGTAGACCGCGTGCGCGAACTCGGCGACGATCGCCGGGTCGATCTCGGTTTGATAATTTTGGTGTTCGCCAAGGAAGGGATCGATGTTCGGCTGAATGGTACGCGCGAACTCTTCGAACACCAGGTGCTGGTACTGCATCTCGGTACCGAATTTCGCCGCCTGGAACAGGCGCTCTCCGTTCCAGTGCAGGGCAGCGATCTCAGCCGCGGTTGTTGGCAACACCAACAATTGGGCATCGGGCATCAGCCACTGGTTCAGGAAGTTGACATCGTTGGAGGCGATGGCCACATCCTTGGTGTGCTGGACCAGACGGTTGTGCTCCGAGTGGAAAATCGCGTGGACGGTGGTCAGGCCGATGTTCTCGTTGACCCGGCCGTCGCCGGCGATGTAGTGCGCGTCAAGCAGTTCGTTGTCGTAGAAGCCTGCGGCCACCGGTCCGCCAGCAACGTCATCCAAGTCAGCCAAGAGCGGAGCACCGGTCTGGCTGTCCACCGGAACGGCGGTGTGGGCGATATCGATGAGGAACTGGTGGCCGGTGCGCACGGCATTGACCAGGCTGATCGGCGCCGCCGGATTACCCTCGACGAGAACATCATCGGCGGTATCAGCAATACCATCCGCGCCCCTCATCATGACCATCGGGAAGCCGTTCGGGCCCTTGATGAAATTGCCGTAGGCATCGGTGGCGAGCAGCGGCACGTTGTCGAAGTCGGCATCGGTAAGATTAATGCCAAGCAAGTCGTGCGCCTGCGCCTTTACTACTTTCCAGGTGGCCATCCCGCCGATTTCGACGTCGTCGGCAGTGCCGAACAGGCCATCGGCGCCCAGGTCACGATTGGTGATCAGCTTGCCGGTCGCCACCGGCTCGCCGGCGGCATTGAACTCGTAGGCGCGCAGGAACACCTGGTGTGAAGGGTGCGAGGTATAGGTCTGGTTCTGGTCGACGAACGGCGTGGTGGTGTTTGCAGCCTCGTGAATGTCGTCGGCGGTGCCGAGGATGCCATCGGGCCCGGGCAGGTTGGTGGCCCGCGTCAACACCATGAAGTTGGTCGGGCTGCCCGCAACGAACAGCGGATCGTCCGGCTGCAGCGGGATGAACACCGTGCCGCTGCCGCCCTTGGTCACCAGGTCGAGGCCGTGGTCGAAGAACTGACCGAAGAAGGTCATCCAGGTATTGAACGGTGCGGACAGACCTGCGTCCGGCGCCACGTTAGGCATGAAAAAGGTCTGGAACGTCGTGCCGTCGGTACGGGTTCCAGTAACCACCTGCGCACCGTCCTTCAAGACATCGTCAACCGTGCCGAGGATGCCATCCGGACCGGGATCGAACGTGGCCGCGACCGCCGCCGGGTTGGTGGCGGTGTTGTCGGCGATCAGATTGCTGATGGTGCGAGGCTGCGAGTCGGTCACCAGGCCGCTGGTCTGGGCGTAAGAGGTGCCCGCCTCCGCCGTATCGAACTGCGCCGGAACCAGTCGCGGGAAGACCGTGTCGGCTGCACCGAACTCGTTCTGACCCGCCACCAGGTTGTTGAACGACCCGTCGACCGTGCGCAGGCCCAAAGGCACCCGTGCATTCGGCAGCATGCTGAGAAGATCCTCACCGGCCGCATTCCTTTCCGAGATCAGAATCTGATCGAGAATGAACTGCAGATCGGCCCGGATATAGTGCACACCGGTGCTGGCGACCGGAGTCTCGACCGGCAGCGGGGCTGCCGCTGGCGGAGCAACGCCGGCTACGACCGCTGCGGTTGGAGCAGAGAACGCAGTCTCAAGCACACCATTTTGATCCTTATAGACGGCCCTGACGCGCAATTCCAGCCCGGCGAGATCCGGGGTCACCCTGAAGGTCGGCCCGGTTATGTGCGCCAATGCTGCGCCCCCGTCCGCAAGACGGGTGATGTCCTGAAAGACGCCCGTACCCGGGACTGCTTCGAACTGCCAGTAGAAGGCGATCGGTCCGGTGATGGCACCGCCGGCGTTGTCGGCATCGGTCACGCCGGCAGCCGACACCCTCAGCAACTGACCCGTGGTCGGCGTAGCGTCCGGGGTGTTGCTGGCAGCATCGAGTATGGTCAGCAAGCCCAGCGGGTCGTTGTTGAGCCCGACCCCGCCTGGCAGGGTGAGCGACTGATCGTTGAACTGCAGCCGCTCGATATTGGTCAGGCGGTCGGTGCCGTCGCGCCCGACGACGCTGTCGGCCACGGTGGTCACGCCGCCCACAGTGGTGACGGTATAGTCGAGCCGGTTGCCAGTGAACAAGGTCGTGTCAAAGGCGGGGGCAGCAGTCAGGATCTCGCGGACGATGACGAGCTGACCGGGGTTGAAGGTACCATCGAGCATAAACGGGATCATGGGCTCCATGCTGTCGAAGGTGGCAATCTCCGGCCCAGTTCCATCAAGGTTCTGGCGCACGCTGATGCGCACATTCAGCCACATGTCGCCGTCGATCAGGTCGTCACCGCCGCGGCCTTCGATGATGTCGCTGCCACCACCGCCGAGGAGGATGTTGCCCGCGCCGAACTGATCGTCTGCCGTGCCCAGGATTCCGTCCGGGCCGGCTGCAGCCGCGCCAAGAAACGCCCGCAGACCGTTGACGAGGTCAATATTGGTGAGCACGCTGCCTGGGACACCGGCAGCGGCGATCGTGGCCGCGTCGGCATCATCGCCGGTCAGCATGTCGCTGAACGCCGACCCCGACAGACCTTCCACCTGGGGGAATGTGGTATGCACGCCTGCAACTGAAGGCGACAGGGCCGATTGTTCGAAGGCGACACGGCTCATGTCCACAGTCACGCCGTAATGATCATCCTTGTAGGTGGCCCAGTCGAAACCGGACATGCCCAACATCTTGTCCGGGCCCTCACTGCCGATGAAGATGTCATCGCCGCCTTCACCGATCATTTCATCGAAGCCGCCGTCACCGCTGAAGACGTCGTTGCCGCCGGTCAACTCTGCCAGCAAAGCCAGTGGCAGGTTACCGGCGAAATTGTCGCCGGGGGCGCCGTCCTGGGTCCCGACCTCGATCCAGTCGTCGCCATCGCCGCCCATCATTTGTAGGTTCAGCCGGCTGCCGAGCATGAAGTCATTGCCAGCGCCAGCGAAGACCTCCGAAAAGTCCTCGCCGGTGACGATGAAATCGTTGCCGGCGCCGCCGAGAATGATATTGGTGCCGTTGCCGCCGTGGATGACGTCGTTGCCGGCCTCTCCGTGGATGACGTCGTCGCCGCCCATGTCGGTGATGATGTCATCGCCATCGCCACCCTCGATCTCGTCGTTGCCATAGCCGCCTTCGAGGCGATCATTGCCGGCGTCGCCCCAGAGCGTGTCGTCGCCGTCGCCAGAAACGAGAATGTCATTGCCGGCGGTGCCGCCGAGCACCACATGGTCTTCGCCGGTGTACTGCAGGTAGTTGGTATCAGGGCCGACCGTGTTGGGATTGTCGCGGATGACCAGCGGCGTGACCTCGACGCCGTTGATCATGATGCCACCAGTGGGATCGGCATTGCCGGGCAGGTCATCGACGGTGCCCAGTATGCCGTCCGGACCGGCAATCACGCTCCGGTTGAACTGCCTGGCCGGGTCGACCTCAAGGGTAAAGGTCGGGCTCGAGAACATGAGGGCCGGGAGATGGGTCGCGTCGGTGTTGAGCATCACCATCTTGGCGAACGAGTTGTTCTCGAGCTCGCTCAGGAAGTTGAGTCCCTGGGTGCGGTGCAGGTAGTAGAGCCGGTCGCCGTTTTGCAGCTTCTCGAGTTGGTCCTCGAAGACGAAGTTGAAGGTCGAGCCGAGCATGCCGCCGAACGGCATTTTTTCCTCGGCCAGGCCGCCGATCCAGAAGTCGATGGCATCAACGCCGGTAATGGTTGCCCCATTTGCCAGGTTGGCATAGACGCCGGTGCTGTTGAGGAAGTCCAGGCGATCCGCCGGCTCACCGACGCCGCCCAACACCAGGAGCGTGGCCGCTGCGCGCTTCGCGTCGAGCGTGGTGGCGCTGGTAATGGAGGCGTGCGTGCCGTAGGCGGCGATGAAGTTGATCAGCGATTCCGGGTGCTTCAGGTGTTGCACCAAATCGACCCAACTGGTGTAGGGCTTCAGCTGGCTGTCGCCGGTGCCGGCGTAGAATTCACGGCGCGCCGCGTTCAAGGACGGGATGCCGGTATCGCGGCCGCGCGCGATGTTGAGGGCGGGCAGGTCGAGCGGCAGGCCCAGCAAGTTGTTGCGCACCGCTTCGGTGACGAACTCATCGATCTCGTTGCCGACCTGGCGCGTCAAGCCGCGGACGATGGCGCCGGCCGCCTGCTCCGGGGTCGGGCCGCTGGTCGCAAACGCCAGCGGGTTGAGGAAGGCCTGAATCAGGCCGATCTCGCTGGAGACGAAGTTGGGGTCCAGCCGGTCGATTGTCTCGGTCAGCATCGAGTGGCCGAAGCGAAAGACCGTGTGCGCGAACTCGGCGACGATCGACGGATTGATCGTGTCATCGAAGTCTAGGAAGGCGTCGACTTGCGGTTGAACGGTACGCGCGAACTCTTCGAACACCAGATGCTGATACTGCATCTCAGTGCCGAACTTGGCCGCCTGGAACAGGCGCTCACCGTTCCAGTTCAAGGTCGACAGATCAGCAGGAACAGCCGTGACGGGCGTCAGCAGCCACTGGTTCAGGAACGTCAGGTCGCCGGCGGCCGTTGAGGCGAGGATCGTGTCCTTGGTCTGCTGGACCAGCCGGTTGTGCTCGGAGTGGAAGATGGAGTGGACGGTGGTCAGGCCGATGTTCTCGTTGACCCGGCCGTCGCCGGCGATGTAGTGCGCGTCGAGCAGCTCGTTGTCGTAGAAGCCTGCGGCCAGCGGGCCGCCGGCAACGAGGTCGGCATCGGCCGTCAGTGGCGCACCGGTCTGGCTGTCCACCGGAACGGCGTTGTGGGCGATATCGATGAGGAACTGGTGGCCGGTGCGCACGGCATTGACCAGGCTGATCGGCGCAGCAGAATTACCCTCGACGAGAACATCATCGGCGGTATCAGCAATACCATCCGCGCCCCTCATCATGACCATCGGGAAGCCGTTCGGGCCCTTGATGAAATTGCCGTAGGCATCGGTGGCGAGCAGCGGCACGTTGTCGAAGTCGGCATCGGTAAGATTAATGCCAAGCAGGTCGCGCGCCTGCGCCTTCACCACTTTCCAGGTGGCCATCCCGCCGATTGCGACGTCGTCGGCCGTGCCGAACAGGCCATCGGCGCCCAGGTCACGATTGGTGATCAGTTCGCCGGTCGCCATCGGCTTGCCGGCGGCATCGAATTCATAGGCGCGCAGGAACACTTGGTGCGAGGGATGCGAGCTGTAGGTCTGGTTCTGGTCGACGAACGGCGTGGTGGTGTTTGAAGCCTCGTGGATGTCATCGGCGGTGCCAAGGATGCCATCGGGCCCGGGCAGGTTGGTGGCCCGCGTCAACACCATGAAGTTGGTCGGGCTACCCGGAACGAACAACGGATCGTCCGGCTGCAGCGGGATGAACACCGTGCCGCTGCCGCCCTTGGTTACCAGATCGAGGCCGTGGTCGAAGAACTGACCGAAGAAGGTCATCCACGAGTTGAACGGCGCGGACAGGCCCGCGTCCGGCGCCACGTTAGGAATGAAAAAGGTCTGGAAAGTCGTGCCGTCGGTACGGGTTCCAGTAACGACCTGCGCACCGGCCTTCAAGACATCGTCAACCGTGCCGAGGATGCCATCCAGACCGGGATCGAACGTGGCCGCGACCGCCGCCGGGTTGGTGGCGGTATCGTTGACGATCAGGTTGCTGATGGTGCGCGGCTGCGAGTCGATCACCAGGCCGCTGGTCTGGGTGTAAGAGGTGCCCGCCTCAGCCGGGCGGAAGACTGGAGTGGTCAAGCGCGGGAAAATGTTGTCGGCTGCGCCGAACTCGCTCTGACCCAGTCTCAGGTTGTTAAACGTCCCGTCGACCGTGCGCAGACCGAAAGCAAATTCCGGGTTCGGTATCAGGCTGGCGAGCGACTGGCCGGCATTATCCGCTTCCGCGATGAAAATCTGCTGGAGAATGAACTCCAGGTCCGACTTGTTGAAATTGGCCATTTTGGATTGCCCTCGATCTGTCTGGGTCAAGGCACGGGACGAGAAAATCCTCCCGCGCCAAGTCAAGTGCTGGCTTGCGCAGTGTGTTGGTTATGTTTTTTAGCGAGAGCTCTGGCGTTACCCGTGACCCGGGATACGCGCCTGGAATTCGCGAAATGAATTGCTCGCCGGGCGATCAGGCAGAGCGGATTCGAGCCCTGGGCGGGCCATGGAATCTGGAAGTGAAGGCGAACGTCCTGGACAGCCCCTTCCCTCTGCAAAAGAACGAAATGATCGACATGATTCTGCTCCTCTCAGGAGAATCACCGCGCCTTGCGTTGCCAAAGCGATGGCAGGTTTCAGGCGGGCGGCCCCCCGATAACTAAGACTAAAGTTCCATAGCAAATATTTGTCAATTTAACGTCACTAAAACAGACGACTGGTGTTTGACAGCTCAACTAGCTGTTTTTAAAAGACATATAGAAAGTTGAGTGCAGGTATAGAGCGAAATGTTATTTCTAACTGTTTCATCGCCACCTACGCTGCTGCATAAGGGAGCAACGCTGCGATTTCGCAAGACTCGCCATCCATAGAGCGACCAGCCTGCGTGTCCATAAGCTGTTTACGGATCTACATTTACCGTTAACTGTTGCGCCACAGGGGCAACCGGCTTTTTCGAAGTGGGAGGACCAACATGCCCAAGCAGTCGAGCATCCGTTCCGAACTGGCCGACGCGATCTTTCGCATGCGCCGCAGTTTTTACTCGCTGGCAGCGTTCAGCGGTGTCATAAACGTCATGATGTTGACGCCAGCCGTTTATATGCTGCAGGTCTATGATCGAGCCCTGGTCAGTCGCAACGTCACGACGCTGGCGATGTTGACCGTTCTGGTGTTAGGTCTGTTCTTGCTGATGTCTACGCTGGAAATGATCCGCACCCGCGTGCTGATCCGGGTCGGCAACTGCCTCGACATGGAGCTCAACCAGCGCATTTTCACCGCTGCATTCGAGCGCAACCTGAGCCGCGCCGGAGGTAATCCGGCCCAGGCGCTGCAAGATCTCGCGCAGGTTCGTCAGTTCGTCACCGGCAACTCCCTGTTCGCTTTCTTCGATGCACCGTGGACACCGATCTATCTGCTGGTCGCCTATCTGATCCACCCACTGCTCGGACTGCTCACGCTGATCGGCTCGCTGATTCTGGTGGCCCTGGCTTGGCTCACCGAGAAGGCGACGCAGAAGCCGCTGGCCGAAGCCAATCAGGCCGCCCTCTCCTCCGCCCTGTACGCCAACAACAACCTGCGCAATGCCGAGGTCATCGAGGCCATGGGCATGCTGCCGTCGATCAGCAAGCGCTGGTACCAAAGCCATTTGCGCATCCTGGAAATGCAGACCCTGGCCTCCGACCGCGCCGCCTTGATCAGCAGCACCGGGCGCTTCGTGCGGATCACTTTGCAGTCGCTGATCCTCGGCGCCGGTGCGCTGCTGGCGATCGACGGCAAGATCACCCCGGGGATGATGATTGCCTGCTCGATCCTCACCGGCCGCGCACTGGGCCCGGTGGAACAGGTCATCGCGTCGTGGAAGCAACTGCTCGGCTGCCGTTCGGCCTGGGGACGGCTCAACGAGATGCTGCACGACTATCCGCGCCGGCCACCGAGCATGTCGCTGCAGCGGCCGCAGGGCATGTTGGCGGTGGAGAATGTGTATGCCGGCGCCCCCGGTACCAACAACACGATTCTGCGCGGGGTGGGCTTCAGCCTTGTCCCCGGCGAAAGCCTTGGCATTATCGGTCCATCCGCCTCGGGCAAATCCACCCTCGCCCGCCTGCTGGTTGGCGTCTGGCCGGCGCAGGCGGGCAAGGTACGCCTGGACGGCGCGGACATATTCACCTGGAACAAGGGTGAACTTGGCCCCTGGCTCGGCTACCTGCCACAGGACGTGGAGCTGTTCGAGGGCAACATCGCCGACAACATTGCGCGCTTTGGCGAAGTGGACAGCGAAGCGGTCATCCGCGCCGCCAAGATCACTGGCGTGCACGAGATGATCCTTCGTTTTCCACAGGGTTATGACACCCGTCTGGGCACCGATGGCAGCCCGCTTTCCGGTGGCCAGAAGCAACGAATCGCCTTGGCCCGCGCATTGTATGGCGAGCCCAATCTGATCGTGCTGGATGAGCCGAACGCCAACCTCGACGACGTCGGCGAAAAGGCCTTGGTCGATGCGCTGGCCGAACTCAAGGGCCGCGGTGCCACCGTCATTCTGATTTCCCACCGTCCCAACGTACTCTGCGCCGTCGATAAAGTACTGATGTTGCGCGACGGCGGCGTGCAAATGCTCGGCACGCGCGATGAAGTATTCGCAGCGCTACGCAAGGCCGCTGTAATGCCTGCAGGCGCGTCGACCCCTCTGGCCTCCGTCAAAGCACGGGAGTGACCGATCATGCAAATGAGCCAACACACCGAGATGATCAAAGCCGATACCAGGAGCATGGTAGATCTGGACGTCGGTAAACCCGCGCGATGGGGCGTGTGGCTGGTGCTCGCCGGCTTCGGCGGCTTCCTCCTGTGGTCCTGGCTCGCGCCGCTGGATGCCGGCGTGGTCGCGACAGGCACGGTCAAAGTCACCAACAATCGCAAAGCCGTGCAGCACCTCTCCGGCGGTACCGTGGAGGCCATTCTCGTTCGCGAAGGCGATCTAGTGACAAAGGGTCAGGAGGTGGTCCGCCTCGACTCGTTGCGTGCCGCTGCCGAAGAAGGTGCGGTCAGCGCCCAGTACATCGTCAGCAAGACCGTGGAAAACCGCCTGGAAGCGGAACGTGACGGCCGCGATGTGGTGAACTTCGACCCCGAGTTGCTCAAGCGCTTCAAGGATGACCACCGCCTGGAGGCCGCCATGGACCTGCAACAGCGCCTGCTGGACACCCGGCGCGCCGGACTCGCTGGCGAAATCAGCATCCTGCAGGAAAACCTGGCAGCCTCGGCAGTGCAGCTCAAGGGCCTGCAGCAGGTCTATAGCGCCCGCGCCTCGCAGATCAGCTTCCTCAACCAGGAACTGCAAGGCACCCGCGTGCTGACGGCCGAAGGCTATGTGCCGCGCAACCGCCTGCTTGAGCTGGAACGCAACAATGCCGAGCTCTCCGCCGGCCAGGCCGAGAACCTCAACAACATTGCCCGCGTGCGTAGCCAGACCACCGAAATCAAGCTGCGCATCCTGCAGCGCCAGCACGATTACCTGAAGGAAGTCGAATCGCAACTGACCGACACCGCCAAGGAAAACACCACCCTGGCCGACCGCTTGCGCTCGCTCGACTATGAAGTGACCCACACGGTGATTCGTTCGCCGATCGATGGCATGGTCCAGGGCCTGAGCATTGCCACCGTCGGCGGGATCATTCAGCCCGGCTTCAAAATCATGGAAATCGTTCCGGTCAACGAACCGCTGCAGGTCGACGCGATGATTCCCGTGCAGGCCATCGACAAGATGGTCCCCGGCCTGCCCGTGGACATTTCCTTCCCGGCTTTCAACCATGCCAAGACGCCAAACATCCCCGGCCGCGTGAAGACCATTTCCGCCGACCGCCTGATGGACGAGGAAAGCAAGCAACCGTTCTATCTGGCTCAGGTGGAGGTCACGCCCGATGGCATGGGCCTGCTTGGCAGCAATCACATTCGCCCCGGCATGCCCGCCAGCGTCACCATAAAGACCGGCGAACGCAACATGATCAGCTATCTTCTTAAACCAATGCTCGATCGTGTGGACAGCTCATTCAAGGAACAATGAGATGGAACGTCGTTGCCTGCTCTTCTGCCTGCTGGGGTTGGCCCTGCCGGCCAACGCCATGGACCTCAAGCAAGCCTGGGATCTGTTGCAGTTCCAGGGCCCTATCTACCAGGCCTCCGTGCATGAAAAAGAGGCTGGCGAGGAAAACCGCGCCATCGGCAAGGCCGGCCTGCTACCGCAGATCAATGCCTCGGGCTACCACAACAAGGTCAATGGCTCCCAAAGCCAGAGCGGCATCGACAGAGATCTCCATTACGACTCCAAGGGCGCCAACGTGCGCCTGCGCCAGCCGCTGTTCAACAAACAGAAGATGGCCGAATACCGCCAGGGTCAGCAGCGTGCCGACTACAGCGACGCGGTATTCGATGCCAAGACCCAGGACGCCGCGGTGCGCTTGTCCGAAAGCTATTTCGATGTGCTCCTGGCCAGCGAAACCATCGTCCTGGCCAAGTCCAAGCTGACCGCCTTCGAAGAGCAACTCGCTTCGGCGAAGCGGCGCATGGAGCTGGGGGCCGGCACCGTCACCGACATCGACGAGTCGGCCGCTCGCCGCGACCTCGCTGACGCCGAGCTGATCGAAGCGCAAGACAACCTGATCAACGCGCGCCGCAAGCTTGAGGAATATATCGGTGAAACCCCCGAGTCACTGACCACCTTGCGCCCGAGCTTCGATACACCACCCCTGCTACCGAGCAACCTGCAGGACTGGTTGGTCAAAGCCCAGACCGATAGCCCGCTGATCCATGCGCGCCGTTATAGCAGCGACCTCGCAGCAGAAGAAGTGAAGCGTGCCAGGGCTGGCCACTGGCCAACACTGGATTTCATTGCCGGCTACACCGCGGGTGAGAGCCAGTCACTCTCCGAGTTGAATCAACGCAACCACTACGGCTCAATCGGGCTGGAAGTCAATATCCCACTGTACAGCGGTGGCGGCGTCAGCGCGTTGACACGCCAGGCCAGCGCCAATAGCGATAAGGCCATGGACGAACTCGACGCCGCGCGACAGGAAGTCATCACCGAAACCACCCGTGAGTATCAAGGCATCCTGAGCGGCGCCAAACGCATTCGCGCGCTGGAGAAGGCAGTGGAGTCCAACGAACGTTCACTGGCATCGTCACGCAAGGGCTTCAAAGAGGGCGGCACCAGCACCAACTCGGACGTCCTCAATGCCGAAGAGCTGCTCTTCGTTGCGCGCCACGATCTGTTCGATGCCAAATTGCGCTATTTGATGTCGCGCCTGCGCCTGGCCTCCTCAGTGGGCAGCCTGGGCGACGACGATATCAACCAGATCAACGACTACCTCGGCCCGGAACTGCTGGTCACCAAATAACGTTCACCTGCCGGCCGGTCGAGCCAAATGATGGCTGACCGGCGTTTTCCTCCCATGATCCCCACCCCGTCAAATCACCTCTCGTTTAACCCGTTCATTCATCGCTGCATCTCGGCGCAGAAAGGCAGCCGCCAGCGAAAAAACCGTCAACGTTGAAATTTGCCCACTAAGCCCTTGATTCCCTTTATGCTCAACCCAGTTCCAAATGAAAAGCCACGCCCGGCTCCAGGCTGTAAACTGTTTCCCCATGCGCAAACTTTTGTACCTGACATTCTCCATGGCGTTGCTCGCCGCCCTCACGACCTACGCAATGTGGGCCGCAGACCGGCCGGTGGGTCATTACCTTTCGGACCTGCGGATCAACCTGGCTGTCGACCAGGGCACGCCTGCGGACCGTGGCAATCTGTTGGGCATTCAGCCCGAACTGTTTCCTACCGATTATCAAAGTCCCGAGCGCTTGCACCGCAAGCTCGCGGCCTATCTGCAAGCAGCCCGGGACCAGGGCTTGTTGAACGGCAAGACCGTCGTGGTGTTGCCGGAACACGTCGGTACATGGCTGATGGTCAGTGGCGAGAAGGATGAGTTGTATCAGGCCAGCACCCTCAAGGAGGCCATGAACTGGCTGGCGGTGAGCAATCCCCTGAAGTTTGCCAAGGCGTTGATCAGCGCCGAGGGTGGCAACCGTCTGGACGATGCCCACCTGCGCATGAAAGCCAAGGCGATGGCCAGAGACTACCAGGCATTGTTCGGAGGGCTGGCAAAAGAATTCCACGTCACGCTGGTGGCGGGCTCCATCGTGCTGCCCGAACCGAGCATCATCGACGGCACCCTGAAAATCGGCCGCGGCGCGCTGTACAACAGCAGCGTAGTGTTCAACAGCGATGGCCTGCCGATCGGCCAGCCCCAGCGCCAGATGCACCCGTTCTTCGCAGAACAGAACGGGATCAAGGCGAACGGCGAGCACTCGCTCAACGTCGTTGATACCCCCGCAGGAAGGCTGGGCGTATTGATCGGCCACGACAGCTGGTACCCGGACAACTACCTCAAGCTCAACGACCAGAGCGTACAGCTGGTTGCGGTACCGGCCTTTGTTGCCGGCCGTGGCACCTGGGATCAACCATGGCACGGCTACAGGGGTTCTTCGGCGCCGGCATCGGTCAACTTGAAGCCTGGAGAAGTCAGTGAAGGCCAGGCCTGGCAGCGCCTGACTCTCACGAGCCGGAGTCCGGCCAGTCAAGCCGTCGCTGGCATGAGTGTGTTCCTGCGGGGTCAGTTCTGGGATCAGGCCAGCGCCGGGCAGAGCTTCCTCAGCAGCAACGGCCAGCACTTTGCCGACGGCAACGCCCAGGGTGCGCGTTTGCTGAACCTCTGGTTGTAAGCCATGAAACCGCAGCCGATGCGCCTCGGCGATCTGTCGGTGGGTTTTGTTCATAGCCTGGCCGATGCCGTGCGCAGTCATGGCGTCGATCCGCAGCCACTGCTCGATCAATACGGCCTTGATGCCGCGCGCCTGAGCGAAGCCGGTGCCCGGCTGTCGATTCCGCGCTACATGCGCCTGGGCCACGGCGCCATTCAACTGACCGACGACCCGGCCCTTGGCTTGCGCATGGGTCAGCTCAGTCGCCTGAGCCAGGCCGGCCTCGCTGGCGTCACGGCCGCCCAAGCGCCGACAGTACGAGAAGCCGCGCGCTGCCTGATTCGATTCGAAGCCTTGTACGGTTCGAACTATCGGGGCCAATCAAGCTTTCACGAAGACGCCCGGGGCGCCTGGCTGCGCTTCTATTCGATCAGCCCCTACAACGCCTACAACCGCTTCGTGGTAGATTCGATCATCGCCGGCTGGCTGCAGCAATTATCCAGTGTCAGCCCTGCCCCGCTGCGCGCCGAACGCATCGAAATCGAATTCGAAGAGCCCGGTTACCGCGCGGCCTATGACGTTTTGGGTGACTGTCCGATTCAGTTTGGCAGCGAGCGCAATCAACTGCGCTTGAGCCTGGCAAGTCTCGCCCAGCGCAACCCCGAGCATTGCCCGAGCACCTGGCGGCATTTGCTACAACTGTGTGAGCGGGAGCTGGAACAACTGACACGCACCCGCAGCCTGCGTGAACGCATCATCGCGCTGCTGGGACCCTTGCTCAATGGTGGCCGCGAGCCCGACCTGCAAGAGGTGGCGACACGCCTGAAGCTGCCCACCTGGACCTTGCGCCGCAAGCTCGCCGATGAAGGCACACAGTTTCGTGCGATTCTCAACGACACTCGCCGCGACCTGGCCATGACTTACATACGCGACACCGAACTGGCGTTCGGAGAGATCGCCTACCTGCTGGGCTTTGCCTCAGCCGAAGCGTTTCAACGCGCATTCAAACGCTGGAACGGGCAGACACCCGGCGAATTTCGCCGCAGTCATAGAAAAACAGCTCAAAGCCTCTAGCTGCAAGCGACAAGTTGAAGCTTTAAAGCTCAGTAGCGTCTTCTGCTGGCTCCAGTGGGTCCAGTTCGAAAGCCTGGTACTCGAGCAGCTCTTCTTGATAATCGTCCATTTCTGAATCCCCCAACCCGTATTGAAAAACGTCTGAATAAATGACCAATCCCTTGAGCATAAAGTGCCCGCGTGAAGGAAAAATGACGCGGACACGACACTCTGTCGCTACTGAATAAAACGTAGCAGCTGGTCAGGAATTTAGCATTGGATTTTTTCGCAGGAGGCCGCAGAACAGCGGACTTGCTTGATGCGGGTCAATATTTTGGCTGGTCACAGGATCGGATCATCTGATCCGATCCTGTGGCATCTCCATCACTGACCGGAGGCAGGCATCGCCGGGATGGGTTCGCTCGGCGGAGGCAAGTCACTCGGGTTCGACGGTGGCGTGACGCTTTCCTGGAACGATGCAGGCTCTACACGCTCGGCCGGCGTGATCGGCGCCGCTTCAGGAGGCGGAGCAACCGGCTCGGAGGCCGCTGGAACCGTTTCAACGGGTGCAGGTGCAGCAGGCTGTACAGCGGGAGCTGCTGCCGGGGCTGGTGCCAGCGGTGCCGGCGCTGCCTTGGCTTCAGGCATGCCCAGGTCCGTTTTCGGCTTTTCGGGGATGTGCGCAGCCTTTTTCGCTTCCGGCGGCAGGAACAGCTCGACCAGTGCGAAGAAACGCTCGTAGAACTTGGCAGACGATACGGTTTCGCTGGCGACCTTGACCATCGAGTCATCAGAGGAGCCGATCGGCATCGACACCGAGCCCAACACGCCCACACCGAGACTGGCGGAGTTGTTGGTCTTCTTCAGCGCATAACGATCCTGCAGGGCGTTGGCGAATACGGTCGCGTGATGCCCTTCGCTGCCGTCATCGGTACAGACCACACTGAAGCTGATCTCCATGTGATTCTCGCCGGTCTGCTGGAAGCTCTTGTGGCCGCTGACCAGCTTCGAATCGTTGCTGGTGATGATGTAACCCTGGCTGAGCAAGGCGCGACGGGCGGCTTCACAGCTCTGGGTATCGGTGACCGGATAGTTTCGGGAGAAGGTTCCGGAGTCGTCGAAATTCTCATGCTCATAGATGGCGGCCTTGTTCGATGAACAACCGGCCGCAGTGGCGAGCATGGCTGCCAGCCCGACAACCCGCATGGGAAGTGATTTAAACATTGAACATCCTGAGGAAAACGGTTCGGGGCGTATTGTGCAACAGATCGATGCTTAGCGGAGCATCGATCGTGCCTTAAAACGGTTACAGGCTGATTGACCCCGATTTTGCGCAAAAGTCACCGCGGTATATGACGTACGGCCAAACAAAAAGACCCCGGCCTTTCGGCCGGGGTCTCCTGTGCAGCGTCAAACCTGGTCAGGCATCAGTAACGCTTGATGTCTGCCTGGCTTTCCAACTGCTTGCGATAAGCCGCAAAATCTTGCTGGCCGATGCGCGAAGCGAGGTAGCGACGATACTGCGCTTTCTCTTCTTCGGTCGGCGCCTCGGCTTCGTTCACGCCATTGAGGCGCACGATCATCAGGCTGCCATCAGCCAGCGTCACGCTGGTGAAGGTCGGCTTGTCCTTGGCCGCTGGCTTCGCCATGCGGAACAGCGCTTGCAGCATCGCTGGGTCGACCCCTTCCTGACCGCGAGTCGCCGCTTCAGTGACTTTCCAGGCCTGGCCGTCGACCGCCTGATCCAGCGGGGTCTTACCATCGCGCAGGCTGGCAATCAGGGCTTCAGCCTTGGTCTTGGCATCGGCACTGGCGTGCTCCTTGGCCAATTGCACACGGATCGCGGCAGAGACGCTTTCCAGCGGCAATTGCGAAGGCTTCAGGTGCTCCTTGGCACGCAACACGACCACGGTTTCCGGATCGAGCTCGATGGCGGTGCTGTTCGCGCCCTCATCCAGGACTTCCGGGCTGAACGCGGCAGTGATTACGCCACGGTTGGCCGCAATACCCTCACTGCCTTCACGGCCGAACGGCTTGGACGTATGGACGGTCAGTTTCAGGTCCTGCGCTGGCTGAGCCAGATCGGACGCTTCAAACGAGGCGTCTTCCAGTTGCTTGCTCGCCTCAACGAAACGCTGCTCGACCTGCTGGGTTTTCAGACCGCGGGTCAGCTTGTCTTTCAGGCTGGCGAACGCTGGCACTTCTGGCGCTTCCACGCCCAACAGCTTGACCAGGTGGAATCCGAAGTCGGTGCGAACCGGCCCCGAGACCTGGTCCATGGTCAACGAATACAGGGCTTTTTCGAACGCCGGGTCGTAAACGCCAGGACCGGCATAACCCAGGTCACCGCCGTTGTTCGCCGAACCCGGATCCTGGGAGAACTCCTTGGCCAGCGCCTCGAATTTCTCGCCCTTGGCCAGACGGGCCTGGATCTCTTCGATCTTCGCCTTGGCTTGCGCCTCGGTGGTCTTGTCGTTGACTTCAATCAGAATGTGCGCAGCCCGGCGTTGCTCGGACAGGTTCGCGATTTCTTTCTGATAGGCCGCTTGCAGGTCTTCGTCGTTGACGCTGACCTGGTCGAAGAAGGAAGCCTTCTTCAGCTCGAGGTAATCGATGACCACCTGATCCGGCGTCATGAATTCCTTGGCATGCTCCTCGTAATAGGCCTTGACCTCATCGTCGGTCAGCTTGACCGCCGCCGGGTCGGCCTTGATGTTCAGGGAGGCGAAATCGCGGGTCTGTTTTTCCAGACGGGCAAACGCCAACACCTGTGCATCGGTCACGAAACCGCTACCTGCCAGACCGGCCCGCAGCTGACCGATCAGCATTTCCTGAGCCAGCATCTGGCGGAATTGCATGCGGCTATAGCCGAGCTGGCGAACCACCTGGTCGAAACGCTCGGAGCTGAACTTGCCATCAACCTGAAACTCTGGTGTTTGCAGGATGACCTGATCAAGCGCCGCTTCGGAAAAAGCAAATTTCGATTGTTCTGCGCCTTGCAGCAGCAGCTTGCGATCGATCAGGCCCTTGAGAGCCGATTCGCGCAACATTTTTTCATCGAGCAAGGAAGCATCGAAATCCTTGCCCAGCTGTTGCATGAGCTGGCGGCGTTGCATATCAACCGCCTGGCTCAGCTCGTTCTGGCTGATTTCATCGCCATTGACCTTGGCCGCATCATTACTGTGCGACGTGGCCTTGAAGATGGCATCGAAACCGGTCAAAGCCATCAGAACTACGATGACCCCGATAATAGTCTTGGCAATCCAGCCTTGTGAATTGTCCCTGATATTCTGCAGCATGCGTCCCCCAGAAACGGTTGAACTTCAAAATTAGGCAACCGTGGAGCGTGGGTAGAATCCGGATAGAAGAAAGGCGCATCCGAGGATGCGCCTTCTCGTAACTGGCGGAGCGGATCGAGGGCTCGAACTGGCGACCCTCGGTGTCTTGAACCGGCGACCTGCAGTCAGGACTGCCGCTCCGCTGCCAAGTCAGGCATGACCCCGACCCGGATGGGTAAAAACCTGAATCGAACTTAGTTGACAGCTTCTTTCAGTGCTTTACCGGCTTTGAAACCTGGTTTTTTGGCTGCTGCGATTTCCAGCGTCTTACCGGTCTGTGGGTTACGACCAATGCGAGCTGGACGATCCGTTACGGAGAAGGTACCGAAACCAACCAGAACAACAGAGTCGCCAGCCTTGAGAGCGCCAGTGACGGATTCGATTACAGCGTCCAGCGCACGGCCAGCAGCAGCTTTCGGGATATCAGCGGATGCAGCGATAGCATCAATCAGTTCCGACTTGTTCACTCTAAGTCCCCTTATATCTATTTGAGTATGATTCTAAGTTTTTTTGGTGAAAGCAAAAACGAGTGCTGAATGGCCTACAGACACTTAAGAGCCGCTTTATAACAAGGGCTCTAAAAAGCTGTCAAGAAAGCCCCCCAGGCAAATACGTACTAATGCGTGCTAATTCTTTCCTTAGAATCTGCGTCGCGCTTCTCATCCTTCGCGACTATCTCCGGAGCCACGTCCGGCAAGGGCTCCGGCGCGTATTGCAACGCAATTTGCAGGACCTCGTCAATCCATTTAACCGGTTTAATCTGTAGATCCTGCTTGATATTGTCCGGAATCTCTTTGAGATCGCGCACATTCTCTTCAGGAATGATCACGGTCTTGATTCCGCCACGATGGGCAGCCAGCAGTTTTTCTTTCAAGCCGCCAATGGCCAGTACCTGGCCACGCAACGTGATTTCACCGGTCATGGCGACATCCGCGCGCACCGGAATGCCGGTCAATGCCGATACCAGTGCCGTGCACATGCCTACACCGGCGCTAGGACCGTCCTTGGGAGTCGCCCCTTCCGGCATATGGATGTGCGTGTCGCGCTTCTCATGGAAGTCCAGGGGGATCCCCAGGCTCTTCGCCCGGCTGCGGACAACGGTCAAGGCCGCGGTGATCGATTCGACCATCACGTCACCCAAAGAACCGGTCTTGATCAACTGGCCCTTGCCCGGTACGACGGCCGCTTCGATGGTCAGCAGCTCGCCACCCACCTGAGTCCACGCCAGCCCGGTCACCTGGCCGATCTGATCCTGCTGCTCGGCCAGGCCGTAGCGGAATTTGCGCACGCCCAGGAAGTGCTCCAGCATGTCTGCGGAGACCTTCACCGAGAAGCGTTTTTCCAGCGCATGCTCCTTGACGGCCTTGCGGCAAACCTTGGCAATCTGGCGCTCCAGCCCGCGCACACCGGCTTCACGGGTGTAGTAGCGGATGATGTCGCGGATCGCTTCTGCGTCAAACTCCAGCTCGCCTTTCTTCAGGCCGTTGGCCGTGATCTGTTTTGGCGAAAGGTATTTGACGGCGATGTTGATCTTCTCGTCTTCGGTGTAGCCCGGCAGACGAATCACTTCCATCCGATCCAGCAACGCCGGCGGGATGTTCATCGAGTTCGAGGTGCACAGGAACATCACATCGGACAGGTCGTAATCGACTTCCAGATAGTGATCGTTGAAGTTGTGGTTCTGCTCGGGATCGAGCACTTCCAGCAACGCCGATGCCGGATCGCCACGCATGTCGCTGCCCATCTTGTCGATTTCATCGAGCAGGAACAGCGGGTTGCGGACACCCACTTTTGTCATCTTTTGAATCAATCTTCCTGGCATCGAACCGATGTAAGTACGGCGATGACCACGAATTTCCGCTTCATCACGTACACCGCCGAGGGCCATGCGCACGAATTTGCGGTTGGTGGCGTGAGCAATCGACTCCGCCAGGGACGTTTTACCCACCCCTGGAGGACCGACCAGGCACAACACCGGACCACGAATTTTTTTCACACGCTTTTGCACGGCGAGGTATTCGAGGATGCGTTCCTTGACCTCTTCGAGGCCATAGTGGTCGGCATCCAGAATGTCTTCTGCACGCGCCAGGTCCAGGCGCACCTTGCTCTGGGCCTTCCACGGCACTTGAACCAGCCAGTCGATGTACGAACGCACCACGGTCGCTTCCGCGGACATCGGCGACATCTGCTTGAGCTTGTTCAGCTCGGCCGTCGCCTTGGCCAGCGCGTCTTTCGGCAGGCCGGCGGCATCGATACGCTTTTTCAGCTCTTCGACTTCGTTGTGACCTTCGTCGCTGTCGCCGAGCTCTTTCTGAATGGCCTTCATCTGCTCATTCAGGTAGTACTCGCGCTGACTGCGCTCCATTTGTTTTTTGACGCGGCCGCGAATGCGTTTTTCGACTTGCAGCAGATCGATCTCGGCATCCAGCAACGCCAGAACGTGCTCGACCCGGGCCGACAAATCGATGATTTCGAGGATTTCCTGCTTCTGTTCGATCTTCAGCGCCATGTGCGCGGCCATGGTGTCCACCAGGCGGCCTGGCTCGTCGATACTGTTGAGCGACGACAGGACTTCAGCCGGGACTTTCTTGCCCAACTGCACGTATTGCTCGAACTGAGACAGCAGGCTGCGAACGAACACTTCCGACTCGCGCTCTGGCGCTTCAACTTCGTCGATCAGGGAGACTTCGGCACGGCAGTGGCCGTCCACTTCGCTGAAGCGCTCGACAGCGCCCCGCTGCTCGCCTTCGACCAGAACCTTGACCGTTCCGTCAGGCAGCTTCAGCAGCTGCAGAACAGTGGCAATTGTACCAACGCGATACAGGGCATCTTCACCGGGATCGTCGTCAGCCGGGTTTCTCTGGGCCAGCAGAAGAATCTGCTTGTCACCCGTCATCGCAGCCTCGAGGGCTTCGATGGATTTCTCGCGCCCCACGAACAGCGGGATAACCATGTGCGGATAAACCACGACATCACGCAATGGCAGGAGAGGCAATTCGATGGTTGTCTTCATGATTTCGCCTCTACGGCGGCCGTAAGGCCGTAAACAGATGGAAGTAAGCTTGAAACCAAGATGGGGGCTGCCTTGGAAAAAAACAAGCGGATAAAAGAACCACTTGAAAGATTGCAGCTGGCATAGCGCGTGAGATGGCCCGGACACATCCGAAAATCAGATCGGCTGTCAGGCCGCCTTCGCTGCGGTGCAGCGATCCGACAAGCCAGCGCCAAATAGCAAAGGGGCCCGAAGGCCCCTTCTTTATTCAAGCTGCGTGACGCTTAAGCGTCTGGCGCGGCCTTGGCGGTCGGCTCACTGTTCTCGTAGATATACAGTGGCTTGGACTTGCCTTCTATCACGCTTTCATCGATCACTACTTTACTCACCTCCGATTGCGAGGGGATTTCATACATAGTGTCGAGCAATACACCTTCAAGAATCGAACGCAGGCCACGGGCACCGGTTTTACGCTCCAGGGCTCGTTTGGCGACCGATTTCAGAGCGTCAGAACGGAATTCCAGATCCACGCCTTCCATCTCGAACAGCTTGGCATACTGCTTGGTCAGGGCATTTTTCGGCTCGGTGAGGATCTGCATCAGCGCAGCCTCGTCAAGCTCGTCCAGCGTGGCAAGTACCGGCAGACGACCGACGAATTCCGGGATCAGACCGAACTTGACCAGATCGTCAGGCTCGACTTCACGCAGGGATTCACCGACTTTCTTGCCTTCTTCCTTGCTGCGCACTTCTGCGTTGAAACCGATGCCACCCTTGGTGGAACGGTTTTGAATGACTTTCTCAAGACCAGAGAACGCGCCACCGCAGATGAACAGGATGTTACGGGTGTCGACCTGCAGGAATTCCTGCTGCGGATGCTTGCGACCACCTTGTGGTGGAACGGAAGCGACCGTGCCTTCGATCAACTTGAGCAAGGCCTGCTGCACGCCTTCACCGGAAACGTCCCGGGTGATCGACGGGTTGTCAGACTTGCGCGAAATCTTGTCGATTTCATCGATGTAGACAATGCCCATCTGGGCTTTTTCCACGTCGTAATCGCATTTCTGCAGCAGCTTCTGAATGATGTTCTCGACATCTTCACCCACGTAACCCGCCTCGGTGAGGGTGGTTGCGTCAGCGATGGTGAACGGAACGTTCAGCAAGCGGGCCAGTGTTTCGGCAAGCAGGGTCTTACCCGAGCCTGTCGGGCCGATCAGCAGGATGTTGCTCTTGCCGAGTTCGACGTCGTCATTCTTTTTGTCACGCTGATTCAAGCGCTTGTAGTGGTTGTACACCGCTACGGCCAGAACCTTTTTCGCACGCTCCTGACCAATCACATACTGATCAAGGATGCCGCTGATTTCTTTAGGCGAAGGCAATTTATGCGCGCTGCTTTCGGCCTGTGCTTCCTGAACCTCCTCGCGGATGATGTCATTGCACAGGTCGACGCACTCGTCGCAGATAAAGACCGAGGGGCCGGCAATCAATTTGCGTACTTCATGCTGGCTTTTGCCACAGAAGGAGCAATAGAGCAGCTTGCCGTTGTCCTCGCCGTTGCGGGTGTCAGTCATTCGTTCGATCCAAATCCGATAGGCTTGCAACACAAGATGAAGGCTATTGCGGGCTTTTTCAAGCCCGCTGGTGATCGGACCCGCCGACCAACCTTATTTTGAGCTGCTTAATTTAAGCAGGGCGCTGGCTGATCACTTCGTCGATCAAGCCGTACTCACGCGCGGCTTCTGCACTCATGAAATTGTCGCGATTGGTATCGCGCTCGATTTCTTCAAGAGTGCGCCCGCTGTGCTGGGCCATCAGCGTGTTGAGACGCTCACGAATAAAGAGGATTTCCTTGGCATGGATTTCGATATCCGACGCCTGGCCCTGGAAACCGCCCAGTGGCTGGTGAATCATCACACGCGAGTTCGGCAGGCAGTAACGCTTGCCATGGGCACCGGCCGTCAGCAGGAACGCACCCATGCTGCACGCCTGACCGATACAGGTGGTCGCCACGTTGGGTTTGATGAACTGCATGGTGTCGTAGATCGACATGCCCGCCGTCACCGAACCGCCCGGGGAGTTGATGTAGAGATGGATGTCCTTGTCCGGGTTTTCCGCTTCAAGGAACAGCAGTTGCGCACAGATCAGGTTGGCCATGTAGT
Organism: Pseudomonas sp. P4_B4; assembly: GCF_056402255.1. NCBI lineage: Bacteria > Pseudomonadati > Pseudomonadota > Gammaproteobacteria > Pseudomonadales > Pseudomonadaceae > Pseudomonas > Pseudomonas sp. P4_B4. The sequence goes on along the minus strand of NZ_JBFUHS010000044.1, from coordinate 23,036 downwards.
CCTCTACCGGGCCAACCAGAAAGATCACACGCTCCTTGAGCAGGCGCGAGTAAATGTCGTAGGCGCGCTCGCCACGAGCGGACTGCTCGACAACCATCGGGACCAGGCCGCCTGCGGCCTGGATATCAGAGTTCTGCTGAATATACGAATTACGGAACATGCTCTGCAGTCACTCCCAAATAGTTATGTCTTGAATACGCATAAGCCAGCTCGAAGGCTGGCTTATGGTGTGTGCTTCTTACCGCAAAAACAATCAGTCGGCTTGTGGAGCTTCTACCGGCTTGACCGCTTCTTCGTAAGAGACCGATTTATCGGTCACGCTAGCTTTCTGTAGAACAGTATCCACAACTTGCTCTTCCAGCACAACCGAGCGAACTTCGTTCAGTTGCTGGTCGTTCTTGTAGTACCAAGACACAACTTGCTCAGGCTCCTGGTAGGCCGAAGCCATTTCCTGAATCATCTCGCGAACGCGGGCTTCGTCAGGCTTGAGGTCGAATTGCTTGACCACTTCAGCCACGATCAGGCCCAGCACTACACGGCGCTTGGCTTGCTCTTCGAACAGCTCGGCCGGCAGTTGGTCAGGCTTGATGTTGCCGCCGAACTGCTGGACAGCCTGCACGCGCAGACGGTCAACTTCGTTGGACAGCAGGGCCTTTGGCACTTCGATCGGGTTGGTGGACAGCAGACCGTCCATTACCTGATTCTTGACCTTGGACTTGATCGCCTGACGCAGCTCGCGCTCCATGTTCTTGCGAACTTCGGCGCGGAAGCCTTCCAGACCGGTTTCCTTGATGCCGAATTGAGCGAAGAACTCTTCGGTCAGTTCTGGCAGCTTTGGCTCGGAAACGGTGTTGACGGTCACGGTGAACTCGGCGGTTTTGCCAGCCAGGTCCAGGTTCTGATAGTCCTCTGGGAAAGTCAGGTTCAGAACACGTTCTTCACCGGCTTTTGCGCCAACCAGGCCATCTTCGAAACCAGGGATCATGCGGCCGGAACCCAGAACCAGCTGAGTACCCTTGGCGGAACCGCCAGCGAACACTTCACCGTCGACCTTGCCAACGAAGTCAATGTTCAGCTGGTCTTCGTTTTGAGCGGCGCGATCGGCCACTTCGAAACGGGTGTTCTGCTTGCGCAGGATGTCCAGCATCTTGTCCAGATCGGCATCAGACACGTCAGCGCTCAGGCGCTCTACGGTGATACCTTCGAAACCGGCAACGGTGAACTCAGGGAACACTTCGAATACGGCTACGTATTCCAGGTCCTTGCCCGCTTCCAGGGATTTTGGCTCGATCGAAGGCTGGCCAGCCGGGTTCAGCTTCTGCTCAACCACAGCTTCGTAGAAGGAAGACTGGATCACGTCGCCTACAGCTTCCTGGCGAGCGTCAGCACCGAAACGGCGCTTGATTTCGCTCATTGGCACTTTGCCTGGACGGAAGCCAGCAATCTTGGCCTTTTGGGCGGTCTGCTGCAGACGCTTGTTGACCTGGCTCTCGATGCGCTCAGCCGGCACGGTGACGCTCATGCGGCGCTCAAGAGCAGTAGTATTTTCAACAGAAACTTGCATGGATATTCCTCGTTGCACAGACGTTAGCCGGCCGTTTCCGACCCCAGAATCAAGGGCATGCATTCTAGTGGGTCAAACTCAAGAAGTCACCCTACTGAAAACGGGTAAAAACGCAGCAGGCAATTTATAGGTGCGAATGCACGAATGCACCTCGCCCCGATGGCAAATACAGCCAATCACGCCAGGGCTCTGCGCCAACCTTTCTATATAGAGGAGGTCGCCAATCATCTCCCTGACAGCCGATCTCGCAAGCAAGGCCGGCGGACAGAACAGCATCATCGAGAAACATAAATACGACGAAACGCCCTGCCCTTGCGACCCGGAACCCGCGGCCGCTGAAACAAAAAAGGCGCCAGACTTTTCAATCTGGCGCCTTTCGAAATATGGGGTGGACGATGGGGATCGAACCCACGACAACGGGAGTCACAATCCCGTGCTCTACCAACTGAGCTACGCCCACCATATTGCCTGTTAAAGAAGCCAAACAACTTCTTTATCAAGCTCCAGCCAGGCCAAAGACCTGAGTGAAGCTTTAATTGGTGCGGATGAAGAGACTCGAACTCTTACGCCTCGCGGCGCTGGAACCTAAATCCAGTGTGTCTACCAATTCCACCACATCCGCGGGTGAAGCCTTTAAAGCAAAGGCGCCAGACTGTTAATCTGGCGCCTTTCGAAATATGGGGTGGACGATGGGGATCGAACCCACGACAACGGGAGTCACAATCCCGTGCTCTACCAACTGAGCTACGCCCACCATATCGCGCTACTTGTGCCAAAGCTGCCTAATGGCGCACCCGGCAGGACTCGAACCTGCGACCATCCGCTTAGAAGGCGGATGCTCTATCCAGCTGAGCTACGGGCGCCTTGTTAGCTGTAACCTTGGAGGACTACAAACTAAGTGCTTTCCAGTCTCACAGAATCGTAATCCCGCTCAACCTTCCTAACCAGTGCTAGGCTGTGCCCGACAAGTGCGACGAATAGTATAGAGCCACCCGAAGGTCGTCAAATCCTTTTTAAAAAAAATTCATTTAATTAAAGGAGTTAGGGGAATTTGCAGACCAAGCGCCTTTGCCCTCACCGCATGACATGCGAGAATGCGTTCTCTTTTTTTCCCCTCTCGATGGTTAATCACGCGCAATGACTGCACAACTTATCGACGGCAAATCGATCGCCGCCAGCCTGCGCCAGCAGATCGCCCAACGTGTCACCGAGCGTCGCCAGCAAGGCCTGCGCACGCCCGGCCTTGCGGTGATCCTGGTCGGCAGCGATCCTGCCTCTCAGGTTTATGTCTCGCACAAGCGTAAAGACTGTGAAGAGGTCGGCTTTCTATCCCAAGCCTATGACCTGCCTTCCGAAACCACTCAAGAAGCGCTGACCGAACTGATCGATCGCCTGAACGACGATCCTGCAATCGACGGCGTTCTGCTTCAGCTGCCGCTTCCCGAACACCTGGACGCCTCCAGACTGCTGGAGCGCATTCGTCCGGATAAAGACGTCGACGGCTTCCATCCTTATAACGTCGGTCGCCTGGCCCAGCGTATCCCCCTGCTGCGCCCATGCACCCCCAAAGGCATCATGACTTTGCTGGAAAGCACCGGTGTCGACCTTTACGGGATGAATGCCGTGGTCGTCGGCGCGTCCAATATCGTTGGTCGCCCGATGGCCATGGAATTGCTGCTGGCCGGTTGCACCGTGACGGTCACCCACCGCTTTACCAAGGACCTGGCCGGCCATGTCGGCCGTGCGGACCTGGTCGTCGTCGCCGCCGGCAAGCCGGGCCTGGTCAAGGGCGAATGGATCAAGGAAGGCGCGATCGTGATCGATGTCGGCATCAACCGTCAGGACGACGGCAAGCTGGTCGGTGACGTGATCTACGAAACCGCCCTGCCCCGCGCCGGCTGGATTACTCCGGTACCGGGCGGCGTAGGCCCGATGACCCGTGCCTGCCTGTTGGAAAACACCCTGTACGCCGCTGAAACCCTGCACAGCTGAGTTTCAACGCGCACGCTGTCAGCGTGACAAGGAACCCCGCCCTGGCGGGGTTTTTTTTGCCCGCGAAAAACACCGACCGCCTGCCGGAAAATGACTTTTTTTTCATGTTTCTCAGGACTTTCACCTGTTACTTGATCAACCATCGACAGTTATTCAGCCATACTCCAGAATGTCGCGCTTTTTACGAAATAGCCCGTTACAAAACGGCTTATCAACACTTTATGAGTCTGCCAGCGTGAAAATCCGTCTTTCCATCCTGAGCCTATTTTTTGCAGTTACAGGGACTTTCATCACGCCAATTGCCAGCGCTGGCGAAATCACCGCTGCCCCGCGAGATACTTCACATCTCAAGATCGCTTCCGGCAGCGCCCTGCTCATGGATCTGCAGACCAATAAAGTCATCTACGCCAGCAACCCCGACGTGGTCGTCCCCATCGCTTCGGTCAGCAAGCTGATGACGGGCCTGGTGGTGGTTGAAGCCCGCCAGAACATGGACGAATACATCAACATCAACATCAGCGACACGCCAGAAATGAAAGGTGTTTACTCCCGGGTCAAGCTCAACAGCGAAATGCCGCGCCGGGAAATGCTGCTGATCGCATTGATGTCTTCGGAAAACCGCGCCGCCGCCAGCCTGGCGCACCACTATCCGGGTGGCTACGCCGCATTCATTGCCGCGATGAACGCCAAGGCCAAGGCGCTGGGCATGACCAATACGCACTTCGTCGAACCAACCGGCCTGTCGCCGCGCAACGTATCCACCGCACGTGACCTGAGCAAACTGTTGGTCGCTGCACACAAGTACCCATTGCTGACCGAGCTGAGCACGACCAAGGAAAAAACCGTGTCGTTCCGCAAACCCAACTACAGCCTGGGCTTCCGCAACACCGACCATCTGGTCAACAAAGCGAACTGGAACATCGAGCTGACCAAGACCGGTTTCACCAACGAGGCCGGCCACTGCCTGGTGCTGGTGACACATATGGCGAATCGCCCGGTTACCTTGGTGATCCTCGACGCCTATGGCAAGTACACCCACTTTGCCGACGCCGCGCGGATTCGCAACTGGGTCGAAACCGGGCACGGTGCTGACGTGCCCTCGGTGGCCCTGCAGTACAAATCGGATAAAAACCTCAAGCAACGCCAAAGCGGCGTGGTTGAAGCCTCGAAGTAACCAAGCGGCAACGCACGAAAAGCCCCGGTCATTCGGGGCTTTTTTTCGCCCGACATTCAGTCGTTGGGCAGCGGCATCTGGTCGTCATCCGGGATGCCGTCGCCGGTACTTGGATCTCTCCAACCCTTCGGCTTTTCAGTGGGCACCACCGTTGGCCGCGCCAGAGGGTCCCTCAACGGGCTGTCGGGATCCATCACTGGATCGGTGCTTTGCTCGGGGGTTGTGGGGACAGTTTCCGGACGTTTGTCGTCGAAACTGGAATCGGTAGACATACGCACCTCCATTGGACCTAAGGCTTCAGATTACCCAGCGGATCATAGGGCTTGGCCGGAGCCTTGGGGTTGTCACCCGGTTTCACGTCCCTCGGTGCCTTGGCGGGCCCGATCGGGTCGACCTGAGGATCGGCAAGGTCCGGAGAATCGGGATCGAAACCCAGCTCATTGCCAGACGAATGCTCAGACGAGTGCGGACCGACGGGCGTTGTTGAATGAGCCATGGGCACCTCCTGATCTCGGCCCGGAATAATGTTCCGGGCCCTTAACGATCAGAGGCTGGCGATGGGTGAAGGTGCCCGGCGGGTGACCAACGGACTTACTGGCTGGCCAAGGCTTTTTTCGCCCTGGCGGCGGCCTGCTCCTGACCGGCTTGCGCCAGATCGCTGGCGGCCTTGAGCCAACGCTGCTGATCGACCTGGGCCGGGATTTGCGTCGGATTCTGGATCAGCACGGCCCAACCGCCGGCGTCCTTGAACGCCGATTCGAAGGAACTGAAGCTCATCAGTTCGCGGTGATTCATCCCGGCCCGCAGCAGGACCGTCTGCTTCTGGCGGTTGTAGCCGGCAAGAATGGCGTATCGCGGTTCGGCCCACATGGCCGAGCCTTCAGTAAAGCGCACCATCACCGGATAACCGGCGGCGACTTGCGTCAACAAGGCCGGCAGGTTGCTGTCGAGGGGATAAACCACCATCCCGTACTCGCGGGCCAGGTTCTGCATGTTCTGTTGCAACTGGGCTTCGGCCCCCGGCAAATGCAAGGGTTTGTCGAGCAGCCCCGGGGTAATCACGATGCCCTGCTGGGACAGCATGCTGGCCAGCACCTGCGGTCCGCTTTGATACGCATCGCCCCGGTAGAACCGGCCGCTGAGTTCGACACGCTCCGGCAAACGCTTGATCTCGGGCGCAACGCTCCCGGCACAGCCCGCCAGGCTTGCCACGCAACCGGCTATGAGCATGGCCGACAAAATTCGAGAAAATACCCGCACCATCATCTCTCTCTTGTTCAGGTTCAGACGCCAGGCAATCCCATTCCCGGCTTGGTCGTCGATCATAGGTCGCCGCGCCTCTACGGTATAGCTCTAAACGGTAGTCGCGTGCATTCGATAGAGCGAACTGGTTGGTGACTGCCGACTTTCGGTCAATAGCCTGAAATACAGCAACGGCTAGACTGTTCCCTGAAGGGACGACAGCGAAGCGCGTGTGCCCACAGAAGGGCAAAGAGGAGGCACAGATGAGCCTGACCATGATCATTGTGATGTTGATTGGCGGTTGGCTGGCGGTAGCCGCCGCCATGTTGTGGGGCGTGCTGCGCATTACTCGCCGCCACCATCACCCTGTCCAGCCGGCTCCTGCACCAGAAGCGGACAAGACGCCGAGCCAGCACGCCAACGCTCACTGACACCACCTTTACCCGATACCAACAAAAACGGCCGCCTGCACTCCTTGGAGTTCAGGCGGCCGTTTCTTTTAGCGTGGGTCAAGCCTCAGTGGCTAGCCGCTTCTGCCTGGACCGGCGGGACATCATGTTCAACGCCTCGATCGAAGCCGAGAATGCCATGGCCGCATAGACGTAGCCTTTCGGTACATGGGCGCCGAAGCCTTCGGCGATCAGCGTCATGCCGATCATGATCAGGAAGCCCAGGGCCAGCATTACCACTGTCGGGTTGTCGTTGATGAACTTGGCCAACGGATCAGCCGCCAGCAACATCACCAGTACCGACACCACCACCGCGATGACCATGATCGGCAAATGCTCGGTCATGCCGACAGCAGTAATGATGCTGTCGATGGAGAACACCATGTCCAGCATCAGGATCTGACCGATCGCCGCCGCGAAGCCCAGGGTCACGGTCGAGGTCGCCGACTTCGGATCTTCCGGTGCCGGGTCCATGCTGTGATGGATCTCGGTGGTTGCCTTCCACAACAGGAACAGGCCACCGGCAATCAGGATCATGTCTTTCCAGGAAAACGCGTGGCCGAGAATCTCGATCACCGGATTGGTCAACTGGACGATGAACGCGATGGTGCTCAGCAAGCCCAGGCGCAGGATCAACGCCATGCCGATACCGATGCGCCGTGCCCGCTGGCGATTGTGCAAGGGCAGCTTGTTGGTCAGGATCGAGATGAAGATCAGGTTATCGATGCCGAGCACGATCTCCATCACAATCAGGGTGGCAAGGGCGACCCAGGCGGTGGGGCTGGCGGCAAGTTGTAAAAGGTAGTCCATGGGTCAGTCCTGACTCGTTGTAATACGGTTTAGATTTCCTGGGAGGAAGATTCGGTTTTTTCCGAGTCTTTTTCCGATGATTCTTTTTTGCTGATCAACCCGCTGGTGGCGTCACTGAGTGCTTGCTCGGCGGCCTTGTGGGTACCGTCAATCGCCTGTTTGGCGCTTTCGGCAGCCTTGCCCATCAATTGTTGCGCGCTTTTCTCGGCCTGGTCGCAACCGGCCAGTACCAGTAAAGACGTGATCAACAGTGCCGTGGCTTTAAGCTTCATGATGCTTTCCTCGATAGAACGAACGGGACCTAAACGATGGCCCGTTGATAGCGATGCATTCTAGGGAAGCAAACACTTCAGTAAAATTCGTATTTTCAGCGGTTATACTTCGATTTTTACGAAGTGTTAGACGCCATGCTCAACTATCGGCAATTGCATTACTTCTGGGTGGTGGCCAAGACCGGCAGCATCGTGCGCGCCTGCGAGCAGCTCAATCTCACGCCACAAACCATCAGCGGGCAGATTTCATTGCTGGAACAGACCTTTGGTATCGAGTTGTTTCGGCGCGTCGGACGGCAACTCGAACTGACCGAGGCCGGCCGCCAGGCCCTGCCCTACGCCGAACAAATGTTTCAGCTGGGTGGCGAACTGGAACTGATGCTGCGGGCACAACCCAATGAACAGCAGATTCTGTTTCGCGTCGGTGTGGCCGACGTGGTGCCCAAATCCATCGTCTATCGCCTGATCGCACCGACCATGGAGCTGAGCGAACCGCTGCGCATCACGTGCCGCGAAGACAAGCTGGAACGCCTGCTGGCCGACCTGGCGATCCAGCGCCTGGACCTGGTGATCTCCGACAGCCCGATGCCATCGCACCTGGACATCAAGGGCTACAGCCAGAAACTCGGTGAGTGCGGGATCAGTTTTTTCGCCACCCCTGAGCTGGCGACCCGTTACGGCCGGGACTTTCCGCGTAACCTGCACGGTGCGCCGCTGCTGATTCCCGGACCGGAAACCGTGGTGCGCAGCCGCTTGCAACGCTGGTTCGCCGAGCAACAGATCCAGCCGAAAATTGTCGGTGAGTTCGACGACAGCGCCCTGATGCAGGCCTTCGGCCAATCCGGCAGCGGAATCTTCATTGGCCCGAGCGTGATTGCCGATGAAGTGCAACGCCAATATGGCGTGGAGGTGATTGGCCAGACCGACGCGGTGAGCGAGTCGTTCTATGCCATCTCAGTGGAACGCAAGGTCAAGCACCCCGGCATTGTCGCCATTACCGAAGGTGCCCGACGCGAGCTGTTTACAGCGCTGTGACCTGTTCGCGCGGCTTGAAAGTCATCAGCGCAATGGCCAGCAGGATCGACGCCAGAATGAAAGCAGCGGCGGCAAAGCCAAGGCCTTGCAGGCCAACGCTGTCGATCACCCGACCACCGATCATCGCGCCCAGACCGATACCGAGGTTGGCCCCGGCGATGTTCAGCGACGCGGCAAACGCCGGCGCTTCAGGCGCGGCCTTCATCAGGCGCACATGGCTGACCAGGAACAACGCCGCCTGGGTCACACCCCAGATGCCCATCGCCGCCGCCAGACCGAGCGGCGAATGAATGTTCGGCACCAGCGCCACCAGGCCGGCAATCATGAACGCGCAGAACATCATCGACGCCATCAATGGATGACGATCCACCGCCCGGCCACCCAGGGAGTTGCCGATCAACCCGACCGCGCCGAATCCCATCAGGCACCAGCCGACCACTGTGCCGTTGAAGCCGGCCAGTCGTTCAAGAATGTCCGCCAGATAGGTGTAGGCGGTGAACATGCCGCTGAACACAATCACTGACAGCAGCACGTGACCGAGCATCAGCGGGCTGTGCAGGATCTTGAACTGCGACCGGAAGCTCACCTGATGCTGGTGCAGGTTGGTCTTCGGCAGATAGATAAACAGCAGCAACGCCTTGGCAAAGGCGATGACCGCCAGAATCGCGAAGGCACTGCGCCAGCCGAACGCATCGGAAATCAGCGTGCCCACGGGAATACCGAACACCGTGGCGCAAACGATGCCGAAGCCGATCTTGGCGATGGCGCGACCGGCGTAATCCGGCCCGACGATGTCCACCGCCGTTTCGCTGGCCAAGGCCCAGAACACCGGCAGCCCCAGCGCCGGGATCAAGCGGGCAAACGCCATCACCCAGATGTTCGGCGCCAGCGCCGCGAGCGTGTTGGCCAGGCCAAACATGATCAGCACCGAGATGAACAGCTTGCGACGCTCGAAGCGGGCGAAGTACGCCGTCAGGAACGGCCCGAACGCGGCCACGGTGAAGGCGAACAGGGTCACCAGCAAACCGGCCTGCGGGATGCTGACCTCCAGGTCCCGGGCGATCGCCGGCAACAGGCCAACGATGATGAATTCCGTGGTCAGCACCGTGAAGCCGGCGGCGGACAACAGAAGAATGGGCAACAGCATGCAAAACTCCAGAAAACGAAAACACCAGCGATAGCCCGAAGGCCCACTGGCAGACATGAAAATGAGGATGGCGAATCTTAACAGAGTGTTTTCGGATGCGGTTGCACGAACCTGCAATTCGCGTTGAATGCCAGGGTGGCAGTTCGTCACAGGTCTGAAAGATCGCTCCTGCGCTGTGATAAAGTCCGCGCCCCTTGTGGCGAGGGAGCTTGCTCCCGCTGGACTGCGCAGCAGGCCCATTTGGTGGGGCCGCTTCGCTGCCCAGCGGGAGCAAGCTCCCTCGCCACAGGAATCAGCGCTGGCATTAGCCCCGTGTTCCCCTCTCGGTTTCCCGCCTGCGGCCTGCCCTGTTTGTTGCCGCAAACCTGCGAAACCATGCATTAATAAAAAATCAGAGATGCCGTTTTATGACTGCTTCATCCCCTTCTCTATTACAACGCCTTAAACGCTTGAGCCTGGTCACACAGATCGTGATCGGCCTGATCGCCGGTATTGCCCTGGCGCTGTTTGCCCCCGACATGGCGAAGTCCACGGCGTTCATCGGCAAAGTGTTTGTCTCGGCACTGAAAGCAGTCGCGCCGATTCTGGTGTTCGTGCTGGTCATGGCATCGATTGCCAACCACAAGCACGGTCAGGAAACCCATATCCGGCCGATTCTGTTCCTGTATCTGCTGGGCACTTTCGCCGCAGCGGTGGTGGCGGTGGTTGCCAGCATGACGTTCCCGTCGAGCCTGGTGCTGTCGACACAGGACGTCGCGGTCACAGCGCCAGGCGGGATTGGCGAAGTGTTGCAAAGCCTGTTGCTGAGCGTGGTCGATAATCCGGTCAGTGCGCTGATGAACGCCAATTTCATCGGCATTCTGGCCTGGGCCATCGGTATGGGCATTGCCATACGCCACGCGGGCGATACCACCCGTGAAGTGCTGGGCGACCTGTCCAACGGCGTGACGGTGATCGTGCGCCTGGTGATCAGCTTCGCCCCGCTGGGCATCTTCGGTCTGGTGGCCTCGACCCTGGCCACCTCCGGCTTCGGCGCCTTGATCGGCTACGCGCACCTGCTGGCCGTGCTGCTGGGCTGCATGCTGTTCGTGGCGCTGGTGATGAACCCGCTCATCGTGTTCTGGAAACTGCGCCGCAACCCGTACCCGCTGGTGCTGACCTGCCTGCGCGAAAGCGGCATCACGGCGTTCTTCACCCGTAGCTCGGCGGCGAACATTCCGGTCAACCTGGAGTTGAGCAAGCGTCTGGGCCTGCACGAAGACACCTACTCGGTATCGATCCCGCTGGGCGCGACCATCAACATGGCCGGCGCGGCGATCACCATCACCGTGCTGACCCTGGCGGCCGTGCACACGCTGGGCATCGCCGTGGACATTCCCACCGCGATCCTGCTGAGCGTCGTCGCAGCCATCTGCGCCTGCGGTGCTTCGGGTGTGGCCGGTGGTTCGCTGTTGCTGATTCCACTGGCGTGCAGCCTGTTCGGTATCCCAAGCGAAATCGCCATGCAGGTGGTGGCGGTCGGTTTCATCATCGGCGTGTTGCAGGATTCGGCGGAAACCGCGCTGAACTCCTCCACCGATGTGCTGTTCACTGCAGCGGCTTGCCTGGGTGAAGAAGATAAAGCAGCGCGATTGGCCTGACCCCAATCCCTTGTGGGAGCGGGCTTGCTCGCGAAAGCGGGGGCCCCTTCGCGAGCAAGCCCGCTCCCACAGGAGACCGCGTACAAACGAAAAAGCCCCCGCAGCCTGAGGCTCCGGGGGCTTTTTTGTACCTGGACGGTTTAGAACGCGCCCATGTAGTCGCGCTTGCCCACTTCCACGCCGTTATGGCGCAGCAGTGCGTAAGTGGTGGTGACGTGGAAGAAGAACTGCGGCAGGCCGTAGGTCAGCAGGTAAGCCTGGCCGCTGAACCGCTTCTCTTTAGGCGTGCCCGGACGGGTGACGATCTCGATGCCTTCCTTGCCGTTGATCTGCGCAGGCGTAATGCTGCCGATGAAGGCCAGGGCCTTGGCGATCAGCGCTTGCAGATCCGCGAAGGTGGTTTCTGTGTCGTCGTACTTGGGCAATTCGACTTCGGCCAGGCGACCGGTAACGCCCTTGCTGAAATCAACGGCGATCTGCACCTGACGCACCAGCGGGAACATGTCCGGGAACAGGCGCGCTTGCAGGAAGGCGTTAGGGTCGATGTTTTTTTCGGTGGCGTGAGCCTCGGCCTTTTTCAGTACATCGCTCAGAGCGTTGAGCATTTGCTGGAAAACAGGCACGGAAGCGTCGTACAGGGAAATGGTCATGGCAGGTCTCGTGTGGTGACAGAGGGAAACGTCGGCCGATTATAGCCGCGCGCCGCCCTCCCGAGACCGGACTTTTTCAGCTGCCGTACACTTTGGCCGCCGGAACGGCCTGAGCCACCAGCTGTGAGACGGCTTCGCCCATCTCGCCGACCGCCCAGCGGCCCTGGCGATCCAGTTGTGGACCACGGCGCCAGCCGTCGGCGATGGACAACTTGCCGCCCTCTACTTCGAACATCTGCCCGGTCACCTCGGCGGAAGCCTCGGAGCCGAGCCACACCACCAGCGGCGCGACGTTTTCCGGGGCGAAGTAATCGAAGCCTTCTTCAGGCTTTTTCATGGTGTCGGCGAACACTTGCTCGGTCATTCCGGTGCGCGCGGCCGGCGCCAGGGCGTTGGCGGTGATCCCGTAGCGGCGCAGTTCAGCCGCCTGCACCAGGGTCAGCGAGGCGATACCGCCTTTGGCTGCCGCGTAATTGGACTGACCGATGGAGCCCTGCAACCCGGCGCCGGAACTGGTGTTGATGATCCGCGCATCGACCTTGGCGCCGCCCTTGGCCTGCTCGCGCCAGTACTTCACGGCGTGGCTGGAAATGCAGAAGTGGCCCTTGAGGTGCACGGCTACCACGGCATCCCAGTCGGCGTCGCTGAGGCTGGCGAACATGCGGTCGCGGCAGATGCCGGCGTTGTTGACCACCACGTTCAGGTCGCCGAAGGTTTCGATGGCCTGGCGCACGATCAACCCCGCCGAGTCATAGCGGGTGATGTCGTCACTGTTGGCCACGGCGCTGCCGCCCTGGCCGAGGATTTCGCCGACCACGGCCAACGCCGCTTCACGGTTGATGTCGTTGACCACCACTTTCGCGCCTTCGGCGGCGAAGGCCAGCGCGTAGGCGCGGCCCAGACCACCGCCGGCACCGGTGATGATCACGACGCGGTTTTCACAGATCTTCATATTGTTCATCCTTCAAATTCATCACTCGTTGCCACAATCCCTGTGGGAGCGGGCTTGCTCCCACAGGTTCAGTGGTCATCTTGAAATCACAAACGTTCGATGATCGTCACGTTGGCCTGACCACCGCCTTCACACATCGTCTGCATGCCGAAGCGTCCGCCGCTGCGTTCCAGCTCGTGCAGCAAGGTGCACATCAAGCGGGTGCCGGTGGCGCCCAATGGATGACCGAGGGCGATCGCGCCGCCGTTGACGTTGGTTTGTTCGTGGGGGTAGCCAGTCTCTTTCAACCAGGCCATGGCCACCGAGGCGAAGGCTTCGTTGATCTCCACGCGGTCGATGTCTTCGAGCTTCATGCCGGCACGCTTGAGTGCGTAAGCGGTGGCCGGGATCGGCGCGGTGAGCATCCAGATCGGGTCTTCGGCGCGCACGCTCAGGTGATGGATGCGTGCCCGTGGCGTCAGGCCGTAACGCTTGAGCGCAGCCTCCGAGACGATCAGCATCGCGCTGGCCGCGTCGCAGGTCTGGCTCGACACCGCGGCGGTCACCCGGTCGCAGCCGAACAGGAATTCCAGCTCGGACATTTTTTCCAGGCTGGTCTGGCGCGGCGTTTCGTCATGCAGCACACCGGCCAGTGGCACGATTTCGCGATTGAAGCGGCCTTGCTCGATGGCCTGCAAGGCACGTCGATGGGACTCCAGCGAATAGGCTTCAAGCTGCACCCGGGACAGGTCCCACTTTTCAGCGATCATCTGCGCCGAACGGAACTGCGTCGGTGGTTGCGCGCCATAGCGCCGCACCCAGCCTTCGGAACCGCTGAACGGATCGGTGAAGCCCAAGGGTTCGGCGGCGATCATCGCCGAGGAAATCGGGATCTGGGTCATAGTCTGCACGCCACCGGCGATGACCACGTCCTGGGTGCCGCTCATCACCGCCTGGGCGGCGAAGTGCACCGCTTGCTGCGACGAACCGCACTGGCGATCGATGGTGGTGCCCGGCACCGATTGCGACAGGCCGGCCGCCAGCCAACTGGTGCGGGCGATGTCCCCGGCCAGCGGGCCGATGGTGTCGACACAGCCGAATATCACGTCGTCGTAATCCTCGTCGGGAATGGCGTTGCGCTCGACCAGCGCGCGCAACACATGGGCGCCCAAGTCGGCGGCGTGGATCTGGCTCAGACCACCCTTGCGCCGCCCGATGGGCGTACGCAGGGCGTCGACGATATAAGCTTCAGGCATGGTCTACCTCGGTGAAAAAACTGAAATCTGGTATTGAGAGCGCCGAAAAACCTGTGGGAGCGAGCTTGCTCGCGATGAGGCCGGCACATCCAACATTGATGCCATCTGACGCACCGCCATCGCGAGCAAGCCCGCTCCCACAGGGGGTTCGTCACCCTTACTGACTGGTTAGAACGTACTGCCCGCACCCAGTGCAGGCTTGCTGTCGAGCAACGCTGTACGGATGCGTGCTTTGTGCAAACCACGATCGCCCCAGACCTTGTCCAAGGCCCAGGCGCGCTTCATGAACAGGTGCAAATCGACCTCCCAGGTGTACCCCATGGCGCCGTGGGCCTGGATGGTGTTCTTCGCCGCGAGCATCGCCGCTTCCGCCGTCGCCAGCTTGGCGTGGGACACCAGCACGTCCTGCCCCGGTTGTTGCTCGGCCAGCGCATAAGCGGCGCGGTACAGCGGGCCTTTGGCGAACTCGATCTGCACCGCGACGTTGGCCATCAAATGCTTGACCGCCTGGAACGAACCCACCGGTTTGCCGAACTGTTTGCGCTCGAAGGTGTAGTCCACCGCCAGGTCGACCATGCGTTTGGCCAGCCCGAGCAATTGAGCGGCACTGGCGAGGGCGCCACGGTTGAAGGCGGCCACCCACAGACGTCGGCCCTGCTCACCGCTGGCGACGCAAGTGGCGGGTGTTGGCGTCCACTCGACCTGGAACAGTTGACGACTTGGGTCGACCGACTCGTTGCGGGTCAGGCGTACGGCATCACGCTCCAAGGCGTGCACTTCGTCGCCATTGGCCAGCAACAGCAGATCGGCGACATGGGCATCGCTGACCAGCGGATTACCTGGCTCGGAAACCGCGAGACGCGCACGGCCCTCGGCCACTCGCGACAGCCATTTTTGTTTGAGCGGCGCGTGTTGCTCATCCAGGGCGGCGAGCAATGGCACGCCGACCAGCATGGTCTCCACCAGCGGCTCGGGCAGCCCCGCATAACCGCATTCCTGAGCGATCAGCACGAAGTCCAGCTCATTCATGCCCATGCCGTCCTGCGCCTCGGGCACGGTCAGGGCGGTCAGGCCCAGCTCCACCAGTTGCGCCCAGAGTTGCTCACTGCGCCCGCTGTCGCTCTGCCACAGTTCGCGAATGCGTTCCGGGGTGACTTCGTTGATCAGAAAGCTGCGGACGTTGTCCTGAAACAGCAGTTGGTCGCGGCTGAAACTAAAGTCCATGGTCTATTCCTCAGGCACGCGGCATGCCGAGCATGCGTTCGGCAATGATGTTGCGCTGGATCTCGTTGGTGCCGGCGTAGATCGGCCCGGCCTGGGCAAACAGGAAGCCTTCCAGCCAATGACCGACGTCACCGGCGGCCGGTGCTTCGGGCAGCAATTCGCCGCGCAATCCGAGAATGCTCATGGCGGTGTCGTGCATGCGCTGGTCAAGTTCGGACCAGAAGATCTTGTTGGTCGACGATTCCGGCCCGATCTTGCCGCCCTGCACAAGTTGCGAAGCAGTCATGTAGGTGCTCAGGGTGTAGGCCTCGGCATCCAGCCAGGCGCGCATCACCGCCTCGCCGATGGCCGGGTCGCGGTCGGCGTGCTCACGGTTGGCCAGGTACAACTGCACCAGACGCTTGGCGGTTTCCTGGAAGCGCGCCGGTGAACGCAGCAACAAACCACGCTCGAAACCGGCGGTGGACATCGCCACGTGCCAACCCATGCCTTCGCCACCGAGGGCGTTTTCCACCGGCACCTTGACGTCGTCGAAGAAAATTTCGGCAAAACCAGGCAAGCCGTTGAGCTGCGGAATCGGCCGCACCGTGATGCCCGGCGTGTCCAGCGGCAGCAGGATGAAGGTCAGGCCGTGATGACGCTGGGACTGCGAGTCGGTACGGAAAATACCGAACGCCCAATCCGCCCACACCGCACGGGTCGACCAGGTTTTCTGGCCATTGATCACGTAGTGGTCGCCCACCCGCTCTGCCTTGGAACGGATCGCTGCCATGTCAGAACCGGCACCCGGCTCGGACCAGGCCTGGGCCCAGATGTCTTCGCCTGTGGCCATGCGCGGCAGGAAACGCGCTTTCTGCTCTTCGCTGCCGTACTCCATCAGGGTCGGGCCGAGCAGGAAGATGCCGTTCTGGTTGACCCGTGCCGGCGCCCCGGAACGGTAGTATTCCTCTTCGAAAATCAGCCACTCGATCAGGTCGCAGCCACGGCCGCCGAGTTCGGTCGGCCAGGTGACCATGCCCCAACGGCCTTCGTTGAGTTTGGCTTCCCAGGCGCGGTGCTCGGCAAAACCCGCCTCGGTGTCGAACGATTGCAGCGGTTTACTCGGTACATTGGCGGCCAGCCAGGTCCGCGCTTCAGCGCGAAAGGCTTGTTGGGCCGGGGTATAGGTCAAGTCCATGAGCGTGCCTTCAGCCGTTGAATCGGGCATCGCGTTTCTCGACGAACGAGTCGCGTGCTTCCTGAGAGTCCAGTGAGCGGTAGGCTTCGAGGGTGAAGCCCTGCTCCCAGCGGTATTTATCTTCGAGGTTGCCGTCTTCGATGCCGCTCAGCGCTTCCTTGGCCAGGCTGATCATGCCGGGGCTCTTGGCGGCGATGGTGCGGGCGATCTGCAACGCGGCTTCGCGCAAGTCTTCGCGCTTGACCACCCGCTCCACCGCGCCCAGGCGGTAAGCCTCGGCGGCGTCGATGGCTTCGCCGGTGAAGTACATGTGGCGGACTTTCTGCACCGGGAACAGGCGCTGCAAATGCGCACCGCCGCCCATGGCGCCGCGATCAACTTCCGGCACGCCGAAGGTGGCGCACTCGGACGCGACGATGATGTCGGCGGCGCCGCAGATGCCGATGCCGCCGCCCAGCACGAAGCCGTGCACGGCCACGATCACCGGTTTCGGGTTGCGGTGGATGGCCTTGAAGCTATCGTAGTTGCCCTTGTTCACCGCGACGATCAGGTTGCCGTCGGCGGCCAGTTCCTTGATATCGACCCCGGCGCAGAAGCCGCGACCTTCGGCACGGATCACGATCACCCGCACGTCGCTGTTGCGGCCCAGGCCCTCGATCTCGCTGGCGATATCGGCCCAGCCCTGGCAATTGAAAGCGTTGACCGGTGGTCGGTTGAAGACCAGTTCGGCAATGCCGTGTTCGATGCTGACGCTAAATGGTTTCATGGTTTCCTTCCTTCACAATGCATGGCCCCTTACGACACACGGCGGCACAGCTCGCCCAGGCGCGCTTCGGCGTCGCGGACGATCTGTTCAATCAATTGGGCGCAGCTGGGCAAGCTGTCGATGGATGCAGCGATTTGTCCGGCAGGCAACACGCCCTCGGCCGGACGCCCGTCGACCATGGCTTTCTGGATCACCATCGGTGCGTTGGCGGCCATGATGCTTTGCGCGGCGGTCAACTCTCCGCTGCCGCGCATCTTCAACGCACTGGTGAGCAACTGGGTCAGGCTCATGCCGGTGTGACGGCGGTAGGCCAGGCCACTGCGCACGGCCAGCAACAGGCGCTTGAGGCCGCCGCTGTTTTCCAGCTGGTTGAGCAATTCGTTGCGGATCATCCGTTGCGGCATGCCGTCGATGGCCCGGCTGATGATGATCGCCGCCGGGTCCTTGACCGCCAGGTAACGGGCAAGCGTCGCCTGGGGCACCGGGCTGTCGGCGCACATCAGGAAACGCGTGCCCATGGCGATGCCTTCGGCACCGTAGGCCAGGGCCGAGACCAGGCCCTTGCCGTCCTTGAATCCGCCGGCCGCCACCACGGGCACCGACACAGCATTGACCACCTGATCAAGCAGCATCGAGGTCGGTACGGAACCGGTGTGTCCCCCGCCCTCACCGCCCTGTACGGTCACCGCATCGGCGCCCATTTCCACGGCTTTCTGCGCATGCTTGAGCGCGCCCACCGTGGGAATGCACACCACCCCGGCATCCTTAAGGCGGCTGATCATTTGCTTGCCCGGCGAACGGCTGTAGCTGACCGCGCGGACTTTATGACGCAACACCAACTCGACGATCTCGCCGGCATTGGCCTGGTACATATGGAAATTCACCCCGAACGGCTGATCGGTCAGGCGCCGGGTTTCGATGATCGCCGCTTCCATCTGTTGCGGCTCGATGGTCGCCCCGGCGAGAAAACCGAAACTGCCAGCATTGCCTGTGGCCGCCACCAGTTTCGGGTCGGCGACCCAGCCCATGGCGGTCTGGATGATCGGATAGCGGCAACCGAGCAGTTCAGTCAAACGGGTATTCAACGAGATCGCCATGTTCACGCCTCGCCCGTTTTGCGCTGGGAACTGGCCATGGCCTTGGCGTCGTAGCCGCCGAGGCGGTCGCCGGACACCAGTTCGTTGTGGGCATGGGCGAAGTGATGCAGGCCGAACACCATGTCCATGGTCGCGCGCTTGCCCATCAGGTCTTCGGCGTTGTTCACCGCTTGCTTGCTCAGTTGCAGGCCCAGGCGCGGCATTTGTGCGATGCGTCCGGCGATGTCGAGGGTTTGTTGCTCCAGCTCATCGCGAGCCACCACCCGATTGAGCATGCCCATCTGATAGGCCCGTGGCGCCGGCATGCGCTCGCCGAGGAAGAGGAATTCCTTGGCGATGCGTGGGTTGAGCTCATGCACGTGGGCGAAATACTCGACCCCGGGAATGCCCATGCGCACCACCGGATCGGCGAAGTAGGCATCCTCGCTGGCGACGATCAGGTCGCAGACCCAGGCCAGCATCAACCCACCGGCAATGCACGCACCCTGGACCATGGCGATGGTCGGCTTGGGCATCTCGCGCCAGCGCCGGCACATGCCCAGATAGACTTCCTGCTCGCGGGCGTAGAGAAACTCGCCGCCCGGTTTGTTCACATGGTCGTACCACAGGCTGGCGCGGTCGAAGGTCTTATCGACGTCGCGGCCCGGGGTGCCAATGTCATGCCCGGCGGAGAAATGCTTGCCGGCGCCACGCAACACAATGACCTTCACTTCATCGTCATCGCAGGCCCGGCGAAACGCCGCGTCCAGCGCATAGGTCATCTGCGAGTTCTGCGCGTTGTGGAACTCGGGGCGGTTCATGGTGACCAGGGCCACCGCGCCACGCACCTCGTACAGCACCACCTCGGCCTGATTGTTATCGTTATGTTCAGCCATCACTTTTCTCCGCAACGCGTTGCTCAGCGTTGGCCTGGCGGGTTGTCTTTGAGTTGCAGGGCGCGCAGGTTGTGCGGGTCCAGACGCTGGATCAGTTGCAACTGCTCGGCCGTCGGCGCCGCGGTGGTCGGGCAGTCATCCGGCACGTGCAATTCGAAACCGGTGTTGTCCTGGACTTGCGCTGCCGTCACGCCGGAGTGCAGCGAACGGATGCGCATCTGCCGCTGCGGACCCTGGAAATCCAGGACGCAGAGGTCGGTGATGATCAGGCGGATGTCGATGTCGTCCAGCGACCAGCCCCGCGCCAGGCGGGCCGGGTTGTAGCCGACCGAGGCGACCATATCGACCTCGCCTTCGACGAACACCCGGCGGTTATGGCTCGGCACGCAAAACGAGTTGGCGTGGCTGATCGAGTTGCCGGGGAAACCGCGCACGCCGAGCATCTGCGCCTTGGGTTTGGCGTAGTCGCCGATGCAGGAAATGTTGGCTTGACCGTAACGGTCGATCTGGGTCGGGCCGACCAGTGCATGGCGCTTGCCGCCCCAGACGTTGTCGAAAATCCGCGAGAACCCCATCCAGCTGTCGCGCTTGGGCTCGTAGCCTTTGCGCGCGCCCAAGGGCACCGGTTCGGCCACCATGTAGGCTTCGGAGTCGGTCATCAGCAGTTGCGGGTTGCTGGTCAGCATGGCCAGCGAGGCCGCCAGGCGCGGGATCACGCCGATGCCGGAGGCCAATACTTCGCCGTCTTCGCGCCAGGCTTCGGAGGCCGCGCAGATCATCAACTCAGCGAGGCTGAAATCAGTAGTGCTCATCGAAAGGCTCCTTAGAAAATCGGCAACGGCAGTTCACGGATCGCAGCCAGGCCGCCGACCTTTTCCAGATACTGTTCGTGGGTGCAGTCGACGTAGTCGCTCACGTAGCCCTGCCAGCCGTCGGCCACCTGGACCGTGGCGTTGTAGGCCTTGAAGTGCGCGACGTCGAAACCGTACAGCGGCGCACAGGAAGACGGATGCGCCCCGCCCGGCACGTGGGCCACCGCGGTGGTCAGGTTGCGTTCCCAGAACACTTGATGGGCGTGGGCGCTGTCCTGATGGAAATACTCGCTGTCGACCAGCTCATCGCAGGTCACGTAGCTGTGGGTCGCGGCCCGCACGAACAGGTCGTCCATGTAGTGATCCGGACCGCTGATCTGGCACACGCCGCGTTTGTCGGCACGGTCGACGTGGACCAGCGTCGCGTCGAGCTTGAGCGCTGGCATGGCGACCCAGTCCTTGCCATCGGCATAGGGCGAGGCGATCAACTTGATCTGGCGGTTGTGGCGCAGCACGTCAGTGCCCAGGCCCACCGCCGTCGGAATGAACGGCACATTCATCGCCGCCGCCCGCAGGCCGAGCAACAGCATGCCTTCGTCGATCTCCATCACTTCCAGCGCCGCTTCCTGGCGCGCCTTGCGGAAGTACGGCTCCAGCGGAATGAAATCCAGGGAAACGAAGGCGAACACCAGTTTCTTGATCTTGCCCGCCGCGCAGAGCATGCCGACATCGGCACCGCCGTAGGCGACCACGGTCAGGTCCTTGAGGTCCGAGCGCAGAATTTCGCGCACCAGCGCCATCGGCTTGCGACGCGGGCCCCAGCCACCGATACCGATGGTCATGCCGTCACGCAGTTGGCCGACGATCTCGGCGGTGGTCATTTGCTTGTCCATCGTCTTGTTCCTCATTGGCGACCGACACTGAAGTCGTGGCCCCAGTGGCTGACCACGGTGCTTTCGAAGGGCGTGTGGCGGTCCCAGTCGACCACCAGGCCGTCGCAGCCGTATTCCAGGTCAAACCCGGACGGGGTCTTGATATAGAAAGAAATCATCTGGTCGTTGGTGTGCTGGCCGAGGGTGGCCGACAGCTTCACGCCGTTGGCGTGGACGCGGTCCAGGGCACGACCGACTTCGTCCAGCGCGTTGACCTCGACCATCATGTGCACGCAACCGTGGGGCATCGGGCACTCGAAAATCGCCAGCGAGTGGTGGCGGCCGTTGTTGCAGTGCAGGAAGTGAATGCGCTTTTGCGGCTCGGCCGGGTCCGGAGTGAAGCGGACTTTCATCAGGTCGGACAGACCGAAACCCATCACCTGTTCGTAGAAGTCGCGGCAGCGCTCGAAGGCCGGGGCTGGCAATACGACGTGGCCCATGCCGAGGTCGTTGGTGACGAAACCTTTGACGCCCACTGGCGAAACGAATCGGGCGAAGTCCTGCAACGGGCCCCAGAACAGTTCGTGGCGATTGCCATCCGGGTCGCTGAAGTGCACCAGTTCCTGGACCTTGCGCAACTCGGCCTCAGCCGCAGTGCCAAGGGTCACTTGCACGTCGGCCTGTTGCAGCTCGCTGACTGCCTGTTCAAGCGCCGCTTTGCCGGCCACTTCCCAGCCGCAGGCACCGAAGCCGTTCTCGGCGTTCTTCTGCACCAGGATGCGGTAGTGGCGCTCGTCCATCTTCAGGTACAGGTGGCCGTCGTCATCGTTGCCGATGACCATCATGCCCAGCACCTGGCTTGCGTAATGGCGCCATTGCGCCAGGTCGCTGGATAACAGGGTGACGTAACCCAGACCACGGATATCCATGGATGCACTCCTCGTTTTACTCAGGCGGTGCCGCCCTTCGGCGACTGCCGGGGGAGACTTTATGTAGGGCCTATTCAAACGGGTTCGGGGAGGGGCAACATCGTCCAATGGGACTAGCGGATTTGGTGGGGTACACGCATCAAAAACTGTGGGAGCGGGCTTGCTCGCGAAGGCGGCGTGACAGTCAACGGGGATGTTGGATGACAGGGCCTCATCGCGAGCAAGCTCGCTCCCACAGGGGTTCAGTGGTGTTGCGGGTTTATGCGGCCGGGTCGATTTGATCCAGCACGCGGTTCGCGGTGATTTCGGCGAGCATGACGCTGTTGGAAATACCCAGCAGTGCATTGCGGTCACCGCCCTCCAGATGATCCACCAGTTGATGCACCATCACATCCAGCGAGGCCAGGGTCTCGACCAGATAGACCACCAGGGTTTCGGTCGTGGCCTCAGGGTCGACGGTAAACAGTGTGCTGATTGTTCGAGGGGTGGCTTTGATGTCGGCTGTCGAGGGGAAGTGGTAAGCGAGGGCACGCTCGGCGGCCTCGTTGAGTTTTTTTGAATCGGGCTCGTATGGGGATGCTGGATCGGATTCCGGCGGATTTGGTGTGACTTTGAACATATCTCAGGTTCCTAATGATGTGCCAACCTCCTGCTGCTAAACGAAGAGGGTGGCAGCTGCACGCAGGTTAGCAGACCGGGGAACCTAAGAAGCCGGCGCGCCCAAGGGCGCCCTGCGTACAGCCACCATCAAAATACAGGCACAAAACCTGACTGATAGAAGCGTCGTACGACTTAGGTTATACCCGAGCTGCTAAACCCGATCACTGATGAGCAGTGACGCGAATCAAGTTACCGAGGGGCTCCAAGGCGCACAAGCCGGCGGATTCTGGCGTACCTGTAGGCAACGACGCAAGGCGTTGTAGCTTTCATCGAGTAACACTGACAGCCGTTAAACAGGCTCTGTTCAAAGGCCAAATCGGTGGCGCGAACTTGCGCAATAACCTGTAGGAGCGAGCTTGCTCGCGATGGTCGTCAACGATAACGCTGAAAGCCTGACACCCCGCGGCGTTCTTCGGTTTATCGCGAGCAGGCTCGCTCCTACAAGGGGTATGCGGTGTTCAA